>NZ_CP029078.1:981000-1308000 GCF_005222485.1 Streptomyces griseoviridis | reverse complement strand
TCGTCGGACCCCGCGCCGCCGACCGCCGCACGGTCGCCGTCTACTCCCGCCCCGAAGGCACCGACCAGGACTGGACCACCCACGCCACCGGCTTCCTCGCCGAGGCCGCCGTCTCCGCCGTCTCCGCCGGGTCCGAGCTGGTGGAGTGGCCGCCAGTGGGTGCCGAGGTGCTGCCGGTGGCGGACGCGTACGACGTGTTCCGTGACCGGGGTTACGGCTACGGTCCTGTCTTCCAGGGGCTGCGGGCCGCCTGGCGTCGCGGTGACGAGCTGTTCGCCGAGGTGGCGCTCCCGGAGTCCGCGTCGGACGACGCGGGCCGGTTCGGTCTGCACCCGGCGCTCCTGGACGCCTCGATGCACGCCGCCATCCTCAACGACAGCAACAGCGGCAGCGGCGGCGACTCCGCCGACGGCACGACCGTGATCCCGTTCGCCTGGAACCGTGTCACCCTGCACGCCGTCGGCGCCTCCGCCGTCCGCGTCCGGATCGCCACCGCCGACGACGGCGGCATGGACATCCGCGTCGCCGACGTCACCGGCGCCCCCGTCCTCACCGTCGGCTCCATGGTGAGCCGCCCGGTCTCCGCCGGCCAACTCGGTGCCGCGTCCCCCGAATCGGGCGCGCTGTACGGCACCGAGTGGGTGCCGGTGGCCGCCTCGGGCGACAGCGGCTCCGTGTGGGCCGACTGGTCCGAGGTGGCGGAGTCCGGCGGTGAGGTGCCGGGTGTGGTGGTGCTGACTGCTCTGGCCGAGGCGGGTGTTGAGGTGCCGGTGGGTGTGCGGTCGGTGCTCGACCAGGTCCTCGATGTGGTGCGGCGGTGGGTGGCCGAGGAGCGGTTCGCTGGGTCGCGGCTGGTGGTCGTGACGCGTGACGCGATGCCGGTGGACGGTGCCGGTGATGTGGTGCAGGCCCCGGTGTGGGGTCTGGTGCGGGCCGCCTCGGCGGAGAACCCGGGCCGCTTCGCTATCGCCGACCTGGACGACTCAGCTGACGCGCTGAAGCTGGCGGTCGCCGCCGTGGACTCGGGTGAGTCCGAGGTGGCGGTGCGGGACGGCGCTGTGCTGGTGCCGAGGCTGGTCCGGTTGGCGGAGGGCGCGGACGCTGTTCCGGCGCTCGACGGTGATGGTGCCGTGCTGATCACGGGCGGTACCGGTGGTCTGGGTGCCGTCGTGGCGCGGTACTTGGTGGCCGAGCGTGGGGTCCGTGATCTCGTGCTCACCTCGCGGCGTGGGCTCGACGCCCCCGGCGCCGACGAACTCGTCCGTGACATCACCGAGTTGGGTGCCACCGTCGACGTGGTGGCCTGTGACCTGGCGGACCGTGACGCGCTCGACGCCCTGGTGGGCTCCCTCGTCGCGGACCGCGGGCTGCTCGCGGTCGTCCACGCGGCCGGGGTCGGCGACAACGGACTGATCGGCGCCCTCACGCCCGAGCGGTTCGACGGGGTGCTCGGTCCGAAGGCGGATGCCGCGTGGTGGCTGCACGAGGCGACGGCCGAACTCGACCTCGCGGCCTTCGTGTTGTTCTCGTCGGCGGGTGGTCTGGTGCTGACGGCCGGGCAGGGCAACTACGCCGCGGCGAATGTGTTCCTCGACGCTCTGGCGGCTCACCGTCGGGCGTCGGGTCTGGTGGCGACGTCGATGGCCTTCGGGTTCTGGGACGTCGGCGCGGGACTTGGGCAGTACCTGTCCGATGTGGACCGGCGGCGGATGGCGTCGCAGGGGCTTCCGGTGCTCTCGTACGACGCGGGTCTCGCGCTGTTCGCGGCGGGGCTCGACCGGGTGGAGGCGACCGTCGTCCCGCTGCGGGTCGACACCGCTGCCCTGCGCACCCGCACCGACGAGACCCCGGCGCTGCTGCGCGGTCTGGCACCGGCACGGCGCTCCACCGCCGCCGTCGCGACCGCCGGAACCGGCCAGGAGACCTCGCCCGCGGCGCGGCTCGCGGCGCTCCCGGCGGCCGAACGGCACCGCGCGGTGCTTCACTTGGTGCGGTCGCAGGTCGCGGCCGTCCTCGGACACGGCTCCGCCGAGGCGATCGGCGCCGAACGGGCCTTCCAGGAGCTGGGATTCGACTCCCTGGCCGCCACCGAACTCCGCAACCACCTCAACTCGCAGACCGGGCTGCGGCTTCCGGCGACCCTCGTCTTCGACCACCCCAACGCCCTCGCCGTCACGCAGGTCATCGAGGAGGAACTCGCCGCCGCCCACCCGACGGCGGGCGCCGACGGCACCGGTACCGGGGAGGACGACGGCGTGCGCCGCGCCCTGTCCGCCATCCCCACCCGGCGCCTGCGGGACGCCGGCCTCATGGACACCCTGCTCGAACTCGCAGGTGAGGCGGGCGAGTTGACGAGCACCGACCGGGACGCCCTGCTGGCCACCCTCGACGACGAGGACGGCCACGACCAGCCGGAGGGCGCGGAACCGGCGGCAGACGACGCCACCGCGCCCGGCTCGGACGCCCTGCGCGCCGAGACCGCCCGGCTGCGCCGCGACAACCGCAGGCTCACCGCGACCCTCCACGAACCCATCGCCATCGTCGGCATGGCCTGCCGCTACCCGGGCGGCATCGCCTCCCCCGAGGACCTGTGGCGCCTCGTCACCACAGGCGACGACGCGATCGTGCCGTTCCCCGAGGACCGCGGCTGGGACCTGTCGATCCTGCGCGACCCCGAGGCCAAGCACCCCGACGGCCTCTACGCCAGGGAAGGCGGCTTCCTCGACGGCGCGGCCGACTTCGACGCCGGGTTCTTCGGCATCTCGCCCCGCGAGGCCCTCGGCATGGACCCGCAGCAGCGCCTCGCCCTGGAGATGTCCTGGGAGGCCCTGGAGCGTGCCGGCATCGACCCGCACACCCTCAAGGGCAGCAGGACAGGCGTCTTCGCCGGCGTGATGTACCACGACTACCCCGGCAGCGACGGCAACGGCAGCGTCGTCACCGGGCGCGTCTCCTACAAGCTCGGCCTCGAGGGCCCCGCGGTCTCCGTGGACACCGCCTGCTCCTCCTCCCTGGTCGCGCTGCACCTCGCCGTGCAGGCGCTGCGGCAGGGCGACTGCTCCCTCGCGGTCACCGGCGGCGTCACCGTGCTGTCGACGCCCGCCGTCTTCGCCGAGTTCGGGCGGCAGGGCGGCCTCGCCCCCGACGGCCGCTGCAAGTCGTTCGCCGCCGCGGCCGACGGCACCGGCTTCTCCGAGGGCGCCGGCTTCCTCGTCGTCGAACGGCTCTCCGACGCCGTACGCAACGGGCACGAGGTCCTGGCCGTGGTCCGCGGCTCCGCCGTCAACCAGGACGGCGCCAGCAACGGGCTCACCGCGCCCAACGGGCCCTCGCAGCGCCGCGTCATCCGGCAGGCGCTCGCCAACGCCCGGCTCGCCGCCGACCAGGTCGACGCCGTCGAGGCGCACGGCACCGGCACCACGCTGGGTGACCCGATCGAGGCGCAGGCCCTGCTCGCCACCTACGGCCAGGACCGGGAGCCGGGACGGCCGCTGCTGCTCGGCTCGATCAAGTCGAACATCGGTCACACCCAGGCCGCCGCGGGCGTCGCCGGAGTCATCAAGATGGTGATGGCGCTGCGCAACGAACTGCTGCCCGCCACCCTCAACGTGGACGCGCCGAGCGACCAGGTCGACTGGAGCACGGGCGCGGTGGAACTGCTCACCGAGGCCCGCCCCTGGACCGGCGGCGGACGCCCGCGCCGGGCGGGCATCTCCTCGTTCGGCATCAGCGGCACCAACGCGCACATCATCGTCGAACAGGCACCCCCCGCCGCCCGCCAGGCCCCCGCCCCCGGCGCCCCGGCGCCCGTCGTGCCGTGGCTGCTCTCCGCCCGCGACCAGGGCGCCCTGCGCGCCCAGGCCGAGCGGCTGCGCGGCTGGCTCACCGACGACAGCGCGGCCCGCCCCCTGGACGTCGCGAGCGCGCTCGCCACCGGCCGGGCCGCGTTCGAACACCGGGTCGCCGTCACCGGCTCGGACCGCGACGACCTGCTCGCCGCGCTCGGCGCCGTCGCCCGGGGCGAGGAACCCACCACCACGGTCGGCGAGGGACTGCTCGCGCTCCTCTTCCCCGGCCAGGGCTCCCAGCGGCTCGGCATGGGCCGCGACCTGCACGAGCGGTTCCCGGTCTTCGCCGAGGCGTTCGACGAGGTCTGCGCCGGACTCGACGCCCACCTGGACCGCCCGCTGCGCGAGGTGATGTGGGGCGACGACCGAGCCGCCCTCGACGACACCGGGTACGCCCAGGCCGCCCTGTTCGCGCTCGGTGTCGCCCTGCACCGGCTCACCGCGTCCTGGGGCGTCACCCCCGACCTGGTCGCCGGGCACTCCATCGGCGAGATCACCGCGGCGCACGTCGCCGGCGTGTTCTCCCTCGACGACGCCTGCGCCCTGGTCGCCGCGCGCGGCCGGCTGATGGCGGCGCTGCCCGCGGGCGGCGCCATGGCCGCCGTCCAGGCCACCGAGGACGAGGTGCTGCCGTACCTCACCGACGGGGTCTCCGTCGCCGCCGTCAACGGACCGACGTCCGTGGTGGTGTCGGGCACCGCGGAGGACGTCGAGAAGATCACCGCGATCCTGCGCGACCAGGGCCGCCGCACCACCGCGCTGCGGGTGTCGCACGCCTTCCACTCCCCGCTGATGGAACCGATGCTGGCGGAGTTCCGCGAGGTCGTCGCCGGCCTCACCCCGCAGCCGCCGACGCTGCCCGTCGTCTCCAACCTGACCGGCGCCACCGCGAGCGCCGACGAACTGTGCTCCGCCGACTACTGGGTGCGCCACGTCCGCGAGGCGGTCCGCTTCGCCGACGGCGTCGCCACCCTGCGCGCCGCGGGCGCCACCCGGTTCCTCGAACTCGGCCCCGACGGTGTCGCCTGCGCCATGGCCCGCGAGTCGCTGCCCGAGGACGCCGTCACGGTCGCCGCGCAGCGCCGCACAGGACCCGGCGACGAGGCGCTGGTGGACGCACTCGCCCGCCTGCACGGGCACGGCGTCCGCGTCGACTGGACGGCGTTCTTCGCCGGACTCGGCGCCCGCCGCGCCGACCTGCCCACCTACGCCTTCCAGCGGCGCCGCTTCTGGCCCGAGGACCTGATGGCGCGGAGCGCGGGCGCCGAGGCCGCCGGCCTCGGGTCCGCCGACCACCCGCTGCTCGGCGCCGCCGTGGAGGTCGCGGGCACCGAAGGACACCTCTTCACCGGACGCCTCTCCCAGGGCAGCCACGGCTGGCTCCGCGACCACCGGGTGATGGGCGCCGTCCTGGTGCCCGGCACCGCCCTGCTGGAACTCGCCGTGCACGCGGGCAACGTCCTCGGCTGCGACCGGGTGGAGGAACTCACCCTCGCCGCGCCGCTGGTCCTGCCCGAGCGCGGCACCGTCCAGATCCAGGTCGGCGTCGGCGCCCCCGACGACACCGGCCTGCGCACCCTCGCCATCCACTCCCGGCCCGCTGACGACCCGTCAGCGCCCTGGACCTCGCACGCCGACGGCACCCTCACCAGCGGGCCCGCCGACGCGCCCGGCGGCGGCTTCGACGCCACCGTGTGGCCGCCCGAGCACGCCGAACCCCTCGACGTCGACGGACTGTACGAGCGGTTCGAGGACGCCGGATTCGTCTACGGCCCGGTCTTCCAGGGCCTGCGGGCCGCCTGGCGCAAGGACGGCGAGGTGTTCGCCGAGGCCGCCCTGCCCGACGGCACCGACGGCGGCGCGTTCACCCTGCACCCCGCGCTGTTCGACGCCGGACTGCACGCCACCGCCCTCGCCGGGGACGGCGACGGCGACAGCGGGTCCGGTGGCAGCGTGCCGTTCTCCTGGAACGGGGTGTCCGTGCACACCGTGGGCGCCTCCACGGTCCGGCTGCGGCTCTCCCGCGCCGACGACGGCACCCTCGCCATCGCCGTCGCGGACCCGTCGGGCACCCCGGTCGCCGAGGTCGGCTCCCTGGTGACCCGGCCGATCTCCGCCGAGCAGCTCGGCGCGGGCGAAGGAGCCCACCGCGACTCCCTGTTCACCCTCGACTGGCTGCCGGCCGAGGACACCCAGGACCCGGCGGCCGACGGCACGGCCACCTCGGTCACCGTGATCGGGCCCGACGCCGCGCTCCTCGGCGAAACCGGCGACCTCGCCGGCCTGGGCGTGCGGACGGTCGCCGCGTCCGCCGACCTCGTCGAGGTGCCGTCCGTGGTGCTGCTGCCGGTCGGCACCGGCACGGACACGGCGGAAGCCGCCCGCTCCACGACCACCAGGGTGCTGACGGCCCTTCAGGAGTGGCTCGGCGACGAGCGGTTCGCCGCCGGCCGCCTGACCGTCGTCACCCGGGGCGCCACCGACGGCACCGACCCGGCGGCCGCCGCCGTCTGGGGCCTGGTGCGCGCCGCGCAGGCCGAGCACCCCGACCGGTTCACGCTCCTCGACCTGGCGTCCGACGCCGACGTCCGG
The DNA here is from genome assembly GCF_005222485.1 of Streptomyces griseoviridis. Lineage (NCBI taxonomy): Bacteria > Bacillati > Actinomycetota > Actinomycetes > Kitasatosporales > Streptomycetaceae > Streptomyces > Streptomyces griseoviridis. The sequence goes on along the minus strand of NZ_CP029078.1, from coordinate 1,301,560 downwards.
CAGGCCCTCCAGGCCGCGGCGGCCTCCGCCGAACCGCAACTCGCGTTCCGTGAGGGGCAGATGCTCGTACCGAGGCTGGTCCGCGCCACGACGACCGGGGCCACCGGGTCCGGGGCGACCGGATCAGGAGCGACCGAGTCCGGGGCGACCGAGTCCGGGGCGACCGCGCCCGCCGACGCCGCGTCCCCGGTCTGGGACCCGCGGGGCACCGTCCTGATCACCGGCGGCACCGGCGGCCTCGGCGCCACCGTCGCCCGCCACCTGGCCGACGAGCACGGCGTCCGCAGCCTGCTCCTGGTCAGCAGGCGCGGCCCGGCCGCCGAGGGCGCCGGCGAACTCGTCGCCGCCCTGCGGGAGTCGGGCGCCGACGTCACCGTCGCCGCCTGCGACGTCGGCGACCGGACGGCCGTCGACGCGCTGCTCGCGGACGTCCCCGCCGACCGTCCGCTGCGCGCCGTGATCCACGCGGCCGGTGTCCTGGACGACGGAGTCCTCGACTCCTTCACCCCGGGACGGCTCGCGGACGTCCTGCGGCCCAAGGCCGACGCCGCCTGGCACCTGCACGAGGCGACCGCCGGGCTCCCGCTCGACGCCTTCGTCCTCTTCTCCTCCGTGGCCGGCACCCTCGGCAGCGCCGGACAGGCCGGCTACGCGGCAGGCAACGCCTTCCTCGACGCGCTGGCCCGCCACCGCCGCGAGCGCGGACTGCCCGCCGTCTCCCTCGCCTGGGGTCCGTGGACCCGGGGCAGCGGCATGACGGGGCAGCTGACCGAGGCGGACATCGCCCGGATGACCCGGGCGGGCATGCCCCCGATGACCCCCGAACAGGGCCTCGCCCTCTTCGACACGGTCACCGGGGCGGGCGAGCGGGCCCCGGCGCTGATGCCGGCCCGGCTCGACCTGGCCGCCCTGCGCGCGCGGGGCGAGGTGCCGCCGCTGTTCAGGTCGCTGATCCGGGTCACCGGACGGCGCACCGCCACGGCCGGGGGCGCCGCCGCGGCCGCCGACCTCACCGCGCGCCTCGCCGGGCTCACCCCCGGCGAGGGCCAGGAGGTCCTGCTCGACCTGGTCCGCGGCCAGATCGCGACCGTCCTCGGCCACGCGGGACTCGCCGACGTCGAACCGACCCGCGCCTTCCAGGACCTCGGCTTCGACTCGCTGACCTCCGTGGAGCTGCGCAACCGGCTCGGCGCCCTGATCGGCGTCCGGCTGCCGGCCACCCTGCTGTTCGACTACCCGACGCCCAGCGAACTCGTCGCCCACCTGTGGGCCAAGGTCGCCCCGGCGCCGACCGAGGGGCCCGAGGCGGTCCTCGCCGAACTGGACCGGCTGGAGCGGGCGTTCACCGGCGTCGAGGTCGGAGCGGAACTCTTCGACCAGGTGGCGGGACGGCTGGAAGTACTGCGCGGCAAGTGGCAGTCGCTGCGCGCCGAGGCCGTCGCGGGGCACGGCGGGGCGACGGAGGAGGAGTCCTTCGACTTCGACTCCGCCTCCGACGAGGACATGTTCGACATGCTCGACAACGAACTGGGGCGCTGACCGAGTCCCGCCCCGCCCGCGAGCCCTCGGGGCCCGGTGCCGCACCCCGCGCACCGGGCCCCGAGGGCTCTCCGCCCCCGCCCTCGCGGGCCGCGCGCCTGCGGTGGGCCGGCTCCGTCCGGTGCGCGGGGTCCACTCCACCGGGCGGGGCGTCGCCGTCTCCCCGCGCGCACGCCCCTCCGCCCGTTCTCCGTCCCGCCGCGCCCGCTTTCAAACGTACGGAAACGGACAGGTCTCCCGCCGAGCCAGCCCATGGCTTGATGTGCGCGCCCGCGGTGACTGTTTGCGCCAACCCGGCTGACCGGAACGGGCAGCACCGGTGAGCCCCGGCCGGGCCGTCAGGGCGCGGGTGCCGGCGGCTCGACGGGCGGGGCGCGGCGTCAGGCCGACGCCCGCGCGCGGTGTAACAGGAGGGTCAGGCGTCCAGTCCAGGCAGGGCGTCCGGTGTCCGGCGCCCGTGCACGCCGTCAGTGGCGGCCCGACGGCCTGCGCGCGGCCTCACGGTCGTCTCCGCGTCCGGGCATGAGAAGAGGCCCGTGGACGCTGAGGATGGGCGTCCACGGGCCTCGTCCCCCGCACGCGTGGGGGGAGTCCGCGCGGGGGGTCAGAGGGGCCGGCGGAAGCCGCGCAGGGCGGCCACCATGCCGACCACGGCGATCACCGCGCAGATCGCCAGGGCGGGGAACGCGTGGTCGAGCCCCGGCACGTCGAGGGCGAGCGCCCGGGTCGCGTCGATCGCGTACGTCAGCGGGTTGACGCTCGCGACCACCCGCAGCCACGCGGGCAGGTCCTCCACCGGCACATAGGCGCTGGAGGCGAACATCAGCGGGAAGATGACGATCAGGGCGAGGTTCTGCAACGGCTCGGCCCGCCGCAGCCAGGCCCCGGCCGCGATGAACGCCCAGCCGAGCGAGAAGCTGATGAACAGCGTCAGCCCGGCGGAGAGCGCCAGTTCGGCGACACCGCCGTGCGGCGAGTACCCGAGGGCGGTCATCGCCAGCACCATGATCACCAGCACCTGGACGGCGCTGCGCACCAGCCCGACCAGGCTGCGCGCGGCCAGCAGCGCCCCCGGGTGCACCGGCAGCGACCGCAGCCGCGCGACCATCCCGTTCTTCTGGTCCTCGACCAGCCCCACCCCCGACTGCATCGCGGACTGCGCGGCGTTGTCCACGAGGACGGCGGGCAGCACGTAGTCGAGGTAGCTGACACCGTTCGGGAAGTGCGGCGGCATGCCCATCTTGCTGAAGACCTGCGTCAGCACGAACAGGATGACCACCGGCTGGATCAGGCCGAACAGCACGATGCCCGGGTCGGTCACCATGGCGCGAAGCGACCGCCCGGTCAGCACCCGGATCTGGGTGAGGAGCGAACTCCCGCCGAACACGGGCGGTTGCGCGCCCGCGACCCGGGAGGCCGCTCCGGTCGCCTGGGTGAGCTGGGTGGTCATCGGGTCCTCCACGGGGGGCGTCGGTGGGCGGACGCGTCCGCCGGGGTGGCGCGGGGTCCGGCGGGTCCTGGGCGGCCGGGGCCCAGGGCGCTCACGCCGGGGTCCGGACCGCGGACCGGTCGGCGAGCGCCAGGTACACGTCGTCGAGGCTGGGTTCGCCGAAGGTCAGCTCGCCGGCCTCGACGCCCGCCTGGTCCAGGGTCCTGATGACGTCCGCGATCTCCCGGGTGGCGTCGATCGGGACGACGACGGTCCGCGCCTCGTCCTCGCCGACCACCGCGGCGAAGCCAGCGCCGCGCAGGGCCGCGCCCGCCGTGGCGCGGTCCTCGCCGGTGTCGAGGGTCAGGGTGACCGTGCGGCGGCCGATGGTCGCCTTCAGCTCGGCGGCGGTCCCCGCGGCCACCACCCGCCCCGCCGACAGCACCGTGATGGTGTCCGCGAGCCGGTCGGCCTCCTCCAGGTACTGCGTCGTCAGGAGCACGGTGGTGCCCTGGCGGACCAGGCCCTCGACGATCTCCCACAGGTTGAGCCTGCTGGTCGGGTCGAGTCCGGTGGTCGGCTCGTCGAGGAACAGCACCTCGGGGGCGCCGACCAGCGACACCGCGAGGTCGAGGCGGCGGCGCAGACCGCCGGAGTAGCCGCTCGCCCGGCGGTCGCCGACATCGGTCAGGCCGAAGAGTTCGAGGAGTTCGGCGGCGCGCGCCGCGGCGGCCCGGCGTCCGGCGCCGAGCAGCCGGGCGATGAGGACGATGTTGTCGCGTCCGCTGAGCTGGCCGTCGACCGACGCGAACTGGCCGGTGAGGCCGATCCGGCGGCGGATCTCGACGGGCTTGTGCGAGACGTCGAAGCCCGCGACCCTGGCCCGCCCCGAGGTGAGCGGCAGCGCCGTGGTGAGGATGTTGACCAGAGTGGTCTTCCCGGCGCCGTTGTGGCCGAGGAGCCCGAGGACCGTGCCGCGCGGGGCGGCGACGCTCACCGAGTCCAGGGCGTGGACCGAGCCGAACGACTTGGTGACGCCGGCCGCCTCGATCATCAGGTCGCCGGGACCGGAGCCCGGCGCCGGTCCCGGCCGGGTGACAGGGGGCGTGACGAGCCCGCTCATGCGATGTACTCCCGCTCGTGGGTCTGCGGCCGGTGGAGGACCGGCCGTCTCTTGAGGGGGCCGGGCCGCCCCCGCCGGAACGGGACGGCCGGCTGGGACCGTTGTCCGGGGGAGTGGCCGAACCCTCCTGAGGTGCAAGGGCGTTCGGGGCAGCGGGTGAACCGCCCCGCGAGACAAGCCCCTTGGGGGCCGGTCGGTCGCGCTCGCGTCACGCCGGGTCGCCGTCCATGAGGCGGAACAGCTCCTCGTCGGAGGCGTCGGCCACGTCCATGACGGGGGCGCCCTGTTCGGCGGCGCCACCGCGCGACGGCGCCCAGCGGCCCGCGAGGGCCCGCAGCCTGGCCCCGGTGCCCGAGTCGACCGTCGCGCCCGACAGGAGCAGCGTCTCCAGCTCGTCGAGCAGCTCGGCCGGGTCACGGCGGCGCCGCGGCCGGTGGTCCCGGAGGGCGTCGCACACCAGCCGGGCCACCGCCCCGGGGGAGGGGTGGTCGAAGACCAGGGTCGGCGGCAGCCGGACACCGGTCACGGCGGTCAGCCGGTTGCGCAGCTCCACCGCCGTGACGGAGGTGACGCCCAGCTCCGTGAAGGCCAGGTCGGGGCCGGCGTCCGCCGGGAGCCGGCCGCCCACCACGGCGGCGAGTTCGGCGCGGACCAGCTCGGTGACCAGGCTCTCGGCCTCGGCGTCGGAGAGCCCGGCGAGCCGCTCCGCCAGCTCGGGGCCCCCGGCGGCGGCTGCCGGCCCGGCGAGGAGCGGTCCGGTCGCGACGGCGGACGCCGGGACCGACGCCAGCCAGTACGCCTCGTGCTGGAACGCGTACGTGGGCAGCGGCACTGCGGCCGCGCCGGGCAGCGCGGCCCGCCACTCCACCGGCAGCCCCAGCGCGTGCAGCCGCACCGCGCCGGTCAGGGCGGCGCCGGCCTCGTCCGTGCCGCCGCGCAGCACCGGCACGACGGCGGGCCCGGTGCCGGGGTCGCGTTCGCCCAGGCACTCCTCGACCATCGGGGTGAGTGCCGCTTCCGGGCCCAACTCGACGTAGACGGCGGTGTGTTCGGCGTCGAGGTGGCTGACCGCGTCGGCGAACCTCACGGTGTCCCTGGCGTGCCGCACCCAGTGCTCGGGGTCGGCCGCCTCCTCGGCGGTGAGCGGCCTGCCGGTCACACCGGAGACCACCGGCAGCGCGGGCGCCGCGAAGGCGAGCTCCGCGACCGTCGCGCGGAACGCGTCGAGCATCGGTTCCATCAGCGGCGAGTGGAAGGCGTGGCTGACCACCAGGCGGCGGGTCTTGTGGCCGTTCGCGGCGGCCTCGGCGGCCAGCGCGGCGACGGCCGGCTCGGCGCCGGACAGCACCACGGAGCGCGGCCCGTTGACGGCGGCCACCGCGACCTCGTGCCCGTGCCCGGCGAGCAGCGGCCCGATCTCCGCCTCGGAGCAGCGCACCGCGACCATCGCGCCGCCCGGCGGCAGCGCCTCCATCAGCCGGCCGCGCGCGGCGACCAGGGCGCAGGCATCGGGCAGCGACAGCACGCCGGCCACCTGGGCGGCCGCGATCTCGCCCACCGAGTGCCCGACAAGGCGGTCCGGTACGACACCCCAGGACTCAAGGAGCCGGTACAGGGCCACCTCGAAGGCGAACAGGGCGGGCTGGGCGTATCCGGTGCGGTCGAGGAGCGCGGCGTCCTCGCTCTCGGGGGCCGCCCACATGACGTCGGTCAGGGGCCGGTCGAGGAGCGGGTCGAGGACCGCGCACACCTCGCGCAGCGCGGCGTCGAAGACCGGGAAGGCGGCGGCGAGCCCCTGGCCCATGCCGGGGCGCTGGCTGCCCTGCCCGGTGAGGACGAACGCCGTCTGCCGGTCGCCGCCGACGGGACCGCGCCCGGCGCTGCCCGGTGCCTCGCCGCGCGCGAACGCCTCGGCCGACGCGACGAGCCCGGCCCGGTCGGCTCCGGTCAGCACGGCCGTGCGCGGGTGCACCGTGCGGGTGGTGAGGAGGGAGTGGGCGATGTCCCGCGCGGAGACCTCCGGATGCGCGGCGGCGTACCCGGCGAGCCGCCTGGCCTGCCCGCGCAGGGCGTCCGGGTCCTTCGCGGACACCAGCCACGGCGTGACGGGCCCGGCGGCGCTGTCGTCGTCCGGGACGGCGGTGGCGGTCGCGTCCGCCTCGGCGCCGGGCGCCTCCTCGATGACCAGGTGGGCGTTGGTGCCGCTGATGCCGAACGACGAGATCCCGGCCCGGCGCGGCCTGCCGTCCTCGCGGGGCCAGGGGCGGGCCTCGGACAGCAGCCGCACGGTCCCCGGGCTCCAGTCGACCTGCGAGGTCGGGGTGTCGGCGTGCAGGGTGCGCGGGAGCAGGTCGTGTTCGAGGGCGAGCACCATCTTGATGACGGCGGCGGCGCCCGCGGCGGCCTGGGTGTGGCCCAGGTTCGACTTGACGGAGCCCAGCCACAGCGGCCGTCCGTCGGGCCGCTCGCGCCCGTAGGTGTCGAGCAGCGCCTCGGCCTCGATCGGGTCGCCGAGCGCGGTGCCGGTGCCGTGCGCCTCGACGGCGTCCACCTCGTCGGCGCGGACCCCGGCGTCGGCGAGGGCCGCACGCACGACCCGGCGCTGCGCGGGACCGTGCGGTGCGGTGAGGCCGTTGGAGGCGCCGTCCTGGTTGACGGCGGAGCCCCGGATCACCGCGAGGACCGGGTGCCCGTTGCGGCGGGCGTCGGAGAGGCGTTCGAGGACGAGCAGGCCGGCGCCCTCGGACCAGGCGGCGCCGTCGGCGCCGTCGCCGAAGGACTTGCAGCGGCCGTCGGGGGCGAGGCCGCGCAGCCGGGAGAAGCCGACGAAGGCCGCCGGGGTCGACATCACCGCGACCCCGCCGGCGAGCGCCAGGTCCGACTCGCCCGAGCGCAGCGAACGGCACGCCAGGTGCAGGGCGACCAGGGACGAGGAGCAGGCGGTGTCGACGGTGAGGGCGGGGCCGCTGAGCCCGAGGGCGTAGGCGATCCGGCCGGAGAGCGCGCCGCCCGCGGTGCCCACCGGCAGCAGGCTCTCCAGCTCGCCCGTCGGGTCGGCCGCGCCCGCCGCGTAGTCGTGGTACATCGCGCCGGTGAACACGCCGGTGCGGCTGCCGCGCAGCGTCGCGGGGTCGAGCCGGGCGCGTTCCACGGCCTCCCACGCGGTCTCAAGGAGCAGCCGCTGCTGGGGGTCGGTGGCGAGGGCCTCGCGTGCCGACATCCCGAAGAACCCGGCGTCGAAGTGGGCGGCGTCGCGCAGGAATCCGCCCTCGCGGGCCACCGAGGTGCCGGGGGTGTCGGCGCCTTCGGGGGTGTCGGCGAAGAGGGCGTCGAGGTCCCAGCCGCGGTCCTCGGGGAAGCCGGACACCGCGTCGGTGCCGTCGCGCAGCAGCTCCCAGAGGGCCTCGGGGGAGGTGGCGCCGCCGGGCAGCCGGCAGGCCATGGAGACGATCGCGACGGGCTCGTCGCCGGGTCCGTGGCGCCGGGCGGGCCCGGTGTCCTGGGGCGTGTTGAGGCCGGCGAGTTCCCGGGCGAGCGCCTCGGGGGTGGGGAAGTCGAAGGCGAGTCCGGCGGGCAGGGAGAGCCCGGTGGCCTCGGCGAGCGCGTTGCGCAGCCGCACGGAGGCGACGGAGTCGAGGCCGTGGGCGCGGAACGTGACGTCGGGTCCGATCGGCTCGGCCGGCGCGTCCTTGCCGGGCACGGCGGCCAGCACGTCGGTGACGGCGGTGACGACCAGGCCGAGCGCGTCCCGCAGCGCCGGGCGCGGCACCGGGGCGGGGGCGGGCGCGGGCTGGTCGGCGGTCTCGGCGAGGTGCTGTTCGAGGGCCCGCCTGTTGATCTTCCCGGCGGGGGTGCGGGGCAGCGCGGGCAGCGCCACCACCTCCAGCGGGATCTTGTACTCGGCGACCTGCGACGCCCGCAGGTACGCCGTCACCTCGCGCAGCCCCACCGTGCCGCGCGGCCCGCCCCGGACGGCGGGCGCACCAGACGCGCGGTCCCCCTCGGTGCCGGTGGCGCTCCCGGTGCCGGCGTCGCGTTCGGTGACCACCAGGACCGGGTACTCGCCCAGCCGCGGGTCGGGCTTGGCGACGACGGCGAGCGGGCCGATGCCGGGCAGCTCCGCCAGCAGCGTCTGGATCTCCACCGCGTTGAACTTCCGGCCGCCCACGTTGATCAGCTCGGCCGACCTGCCGTGGAAGGCGACGAGGCCGTCCGCGCCGATCGACGCGAGGTCGCCGGTGCGCAGCCAGCCGTCCTCGGTCACCACCGAGCGGGTCAGCTCGGGTTCCCCGAAGTAGCCGCGGAAGAGGCTCGGGCCCCGGTACTGCAACTGGCCGGGCTCGTCGGGCGGGCAGGGCAGGCCGTCCTCGTCGACGACCCGCATCTCGGAGTCCTTGATGGGCCGGCCGACGCTGCGGGAGGCGACCTCGGGCGGGTCACCGGCCAGGCTGCTGGTGCCGTTGCCGGCCTCCGACATGCCCCACACCACCACCAGCGTGGTCTCCAGGGTCTCGCGCACCTCGCGCACCAGCGCGGGCGGCAGCGCGGCCCCGGCCGTCAGGATGCGGGCGGGGCGCAGCCCGCCGCGGTCGGGCAGCTCCCGCGCCCTGGTCACGATGTCGTGCAGCTGCGCGGGCACCGCGACGACCACGCTCGGGTCGTGCCGCCCGGCCAGCTCCATGAACCGCTCGACGTCCCAGGTGGGCAGCAGCACATGGCGGCCGGCCCGGAAGAACGCCGCGTACACCGACTGGAGGCCGAAGCAGTGCGTCAGCGGGCACGCGGTGAGCACCGTGCCCGCGTACGCGTCGGCGGAGTCCTCGGTCGCCACCCGGGAGTTGGTGAGCAGCGCGTCGTGCGAGTGCAGGCAGATCTTCGGCCGCGCCGAGGTGGTGCCCGACGACGGCAGCAGCACGAACGGCGACTCGGGCCGCACATCGACCGGTTCGGGCCGCTGCCCGGTCCACTGATCGAGGAACCCGGTCACGGTCTGCGCGCCGGGCGCGGCCGTGTCGCCCGCGACCAGCACGGCCCGCAGCGAGGGCAGCGCCTCGCGCAGCGCGGTCGCGGCGAGCGGGCCCGCGCCGTCCTGGGTGCGCGGCGGCAGCGCGACGGCGGCGGGCCCGACCCGCTCCAGGAGCGCCCGTACGTCGGCGGGCGCGTTGCCCTGGTGCACCGGCAGGGTGACCGAGCCGACCGCCGCCGCCGCCAGATGGAGCGTCAGGTACTCCCAGCAGTTGGGCAGGTGCAGGGCGAGCACGTCACCGGGGACCACCCCGGCCGCCTGGAGGCCGCGCGCCAGCGCGTCCACCTCGGCCCGCCAGGCGTTCCAGGTCAGGGCGCGGCCCCCGGCGAGCAGGGCGACCGCGTCGCCGCCCCTGCGCACCGCCGCGCCGAACACCTCGGGCAGGGTCAGCCCGTCCAGGGCGCGGCCGGTGCTGCCGGGGGGATCGATCAGGTAGTCGTGGGTGTGGACGGGCACCATCACTCCCGGGTGTCGAGCGTCGCCGTCATGGAGAGAGAACCGCTCCAGACTCTTGCCGCGCGGGCCGTGTTTTCCCTAGAGATCCCCGGCGGCCGCGGCGGCCGCGGTGGGCGGTGCCGGGTCGGCGGGGCCCTCGCCCGGGGCGTCGCGGCCGGGGAAGCCGGTGCCGAGCAGCCGCAGCAGCGGGGTCGCCTTGACGGCCGTCTCCTCGAACTCGGCCGCCGGGTCGGAGAGCGCGATGACGGCGCCGCCGACGCCGTAGCGCAGCCGGTCGCCGCTGAGGACCAGGGTGCGGATGACGATGGACAGGTCCACCGCGCCGGTCAGCGAGAAGTAGCCGATGGCGCCGGAGTAGACACCGCGGGGGCCGCCTTCGAGCCGGTCGATGATCTGCATGGTGCGGATCTTCGGGGCGCCGGTCATCGACCCGCCGGGGAAGGCGGCCCGCACGGCGGCCACCGGGCTGCGGTCCGCGCGCAGTCCGGCCCGCACGGTGCTGACCAGCTGGTGCACGCTCGCGTACGACTCGACCTGGAACACCGGGTCGGCGACGACCGAGCCGACGGCGGCGCACCGGCCCAGGTCGTGCCGGACCAGGTCGACGATCATCAGGTTCTCGGCGCGGTCCTTCTCGCAGGTCGCGAGGTCCTCGGCGAGCCGGGCGTCGGCCTCGGGGGTGGTGCCGCGCGGCCGGGTGCCCTTGATGGGCTTGGACTCCATGCCGCCGTGCCGGTCGATGCGCAGGAACCGCTCGGGGGAGCTGCTGAGCACCGCGACCCGGCCGAAGTGCAGGAACGCGGCGAACGGTGCCGCGCTCACCCGGCGCAGCGCCCGGTAGCTCTGCCAGGGGTCGAGGTCGGTGTCGGCCTCCGCCATGTTGGTGAGGCAGACCTCGTACGTCTCGCCCGCGGCGATCTCCTGCTGGCAGACGTCGATCAGCTTGAGGTAGGCGTCCCGGTCGTGGCGCAGCTCCACGGGCCCTGTGGTGCCCCGCGGGGTCCGCGCGCACGGTGCGGGCGGCTGTCCCGCGATGCCGTCGAGGGTCCCGGCGGCCTCGGTGAGCCAGGCGCGCGCGGCGTCCTCGGCGCCGTCCTCGGCCAGCGCCAGCAGGTATCCGGTGCCGGTGTGGTGGTCGAGGACCAGGGCGCGGTCGGCGAAGACGAGGGTGGCGTCGGGGTCGGGGGAGCGGTGCGCGGCGTCGCCGTCGCACTCGGCCTTCAGCTCGTAGCCGAGGTAGCCGACCCAGCCGAGGGCGAACTCGAAGGGCAGCTCGGGCACTTCGGTGCGCAGACCGGCCAGGTCGTTCTCCAGCCAGGTCAGGAACGGGCTGTGGACGGTGCTGGTGGCGCCGCCCGCGGTGACCGTCACGGTGCCCGCGGTGACGTCGGCCTTGGCGATCCTGGCGAGCGGGCCCGAGGCGTCGCCGAGCACGGACAGCCGGCCGAGCCGGTCGCCCGTCCTGCTGCTGTCGAGCCAGAACGGGTGCTCGCCGCGCCGGAAGAGGGTGTCGAAGGCGACCTCGGAGTCCCAGCGGGCCGGGAGTTGCTCGACGAGGACCCGCAACGTCCTTACCGGGGTGGCCGGTTCGGCGGGGGTGACCGGACGTACGGTGGGCGCCGCCGCGGGGACCCGGGGGCGGCCGTGCCGTTCGGTGAGGGAGCGGAAGTTCGCCAGCAGCCGGTGCCCCTCGCGGGTGCCGATCGACTCGGGGTGGAACTGCACGCCCCACAGCGGCAGGGTGCGGTGGCGCAGCGCCATCAGCACGCCGTCGGGGGAGAACGCGGTGCCCTCCAGCTCCGGCGGCAGGTCGGTGACCGCGAGGGAGTGGTAGCGGACCACTTCGAGGGGCTGCGGCAGCCCTTCGAAGAGGCCGGTGCCGTCGTGCCGGACGGCGGAGGTCCTGCCGTGCCGCGGTTCGGGGGCGCGGCCCACGCGCGCGCCGTGGGCGAGCGCCATGCCCTGGTGGCCGAGGCAGACGCCGAGCACCGGGAGGCGGCCCTCGGCGGCTATCTCCGCGCAGAGGCCGAAGTCGGCGGGGCGGTGCGGGGTGCCGGGGCCGGGGGAGAGGACGACGTTGTCGAACGCGTCGAGCAGGCCGGGCCGCCAGCCGGGGTCGTCGTTGCGGATGACCTCGGGCTCCTGCCCGTTGACCCGGGACAGGTAGTGGAAGAGGTTGTAGGTGAAGGAGTCGTAGTTGTCGACGAGAAGTGTGCGCATGGTGTCCTTGTCCAGGAGGCGCGTGAGCGGAAAGTGACGTGGGAGGCGACGGACGGGGGTGCCGTCCGGCCGTGGACGGTTCTCCTGCTGCGTGGCGGCCCCGGCCGCGGCGGACGTGCTCAGGCACGATGCCGGTCGGCGTGCTTCGGTCACGGCTCCAGCGCCTGCCCGGGGGGTGGTCCCGCCACCCACCCGGGCCGGACGCTCAGGAGGCCGGGGTGAGGGCGCGGGCGATCTCGGCCTGGACCGCGGCCAGGTGCTGGACGAGGAAGAAGTGGCCTCCCTCGTAGCTCCGCAGCCGGTACGCGCCGCTGGTGTGGTCCTGCCAGCGCTGGGCCTCCGCGACCGTGGTCAGCGGGTCGGCGTCGCCGGTGAGGACGGTGATGTCGCAGCGCACCCGGCGGTCGGCCGGGCAGGAGTACGTCTCGATGGCGCGGTAGTCGCCGCGCAGCGCGGGCAGCGCCATCCGCAGGATCTCCTCGTCGCCGAGGACACCGGCCGCGGTGCCGTTGAGGCGCTTCATCTCGGCGACGATGCCGTCGTCGTCGCGGAGGTGGACCTCCTCGGCGCGGGTGGTGGAGGGGGCGCGGCGCCCGGAGGCGAGGATCTCGCGCGGTCCGGCGTCCTTCTGCTCCAGCCGCCACGCCGTCTCGAACGCCAGTGCGGCGCCCATGCTGTGCCCGAAGAAGACGGTCGGGCGGTCGTCGAGGGCGAGCAGCTGCTCGGTGATCAGGTCGGCGAGGGTGCCGAGGTCCGCGACGCAGGGTTCCTTGCGCCGGTCCTGGCGGCCGGGGTACTGGAGCGAGATCACCTCGGCGGACGGCGCGAACCGCGCCGAGACCGGGTGGTAGAAGCTCGCGGAGCCCCCGGCGTGCGGGAAGCAGACCAGCCGGACCGCGTCGGCGTCGGCCGGGTGGTAGCGCCGCAGCCAGCGGGCCGCGATCTCGTCAGCAGCGGTGGTCACGGTGTGTGTCCCTTCAGTGGTGCGGGCCGGCGGGGTCCCGCCGGCCGTGGGGCGGGCGGGTGTCAGTCCTCGTGGACGGTGACCGAGCGGGACGGGCACAGGTCGCCCGCCGCGCGGACGGCGCCCGGGTCCGCGTCGCCGGGTTCCTCCGCCAGCAGGACGACGAAACCGTCGTCGTCCTGGTCGAAGACGTCGGGCGCGTTCAGCACGCACTGGCCCGCTCCGACGCAGCTCTCCCTGTCGACGGTGACACGCATGATCCTTGGCTCCTTGGGGTGGTGGGGGACCGGGGATGCGCGGGTGCCGCCGGGACCGTCCGGCGGCACCCGCGGCCGGTGGCTACCAGCGCACCGGCAACTCGTGGAGGCCGAACAGGATCCCGTCGTACTTGAACGCCAACTCGTCCATCGGGACGGCCAGTTCCAGGGTCGGGATGCGCTCGAACAGCCTGCGGTAGGCGATCTCCATCTCGACCCGGACCAGGTTCTGCCCCAGGCACTGGTGGACGCCGTACCCGAAGGCGATGTGCCGGCGCTCGGCGCGCTCCGGGTTGAAGGCGTGCGGGCAGCCGAAGACCTCGGTGTCGTGGTTGGCCGCGGCGATCAGCGGCACGATGCCCTCGCCCTTGCGGATCAGCTGCCCGGCGATCTCCACGTCGTCGACGGCCACCCTGAGCGCGACCATGTCGGCCACCGAGTGCAGCCGCAGCAGCTCCTCCACGACCTTGTCGCTGCCGATCCACTCCGGGTTGGACAGCAGCGTCACCACGCCGAGCCCGATGTTGTTCGCGGTGGTCTCGTGGCCGGCGATCAGCAGGAGCAGCAGGACGCCGGAGAGTTCCTCGTTGCTGAGCTGGCCCGTCGACAGCAGCCGGCTGATCAGGTCCTCGCCGCGCCACTTCTCCTTGATGGCGATGAGACGGTTGATGTACCGCAGCAACTCCCGGGTCGCGATGGCGCGTTGCTCGTCGGTCGAGGTGCGGATGGCGACCAGGGTGCGGGTACGCGACTCGAAGAAGTCACGGTCGGCCGAGGGCACGCCCAGCAGCGAGGAGATGACGAGCGACGGCACCGGCAGCGCGAAGTCCTCCACCAGGTCGGCGGTGTTGCCGCCGGCCAGCATGGCGTCGATGCGCTCGTCCACGGTCCGCTCCACGGCAGGCCGCAGCTCCCTGACCCGGCGCACGGTGAACTCGGGGATGAGGACCTTGCGGAACCGGTCGTGCTCGGGGGAGTCGAGGCCCACGAACCAGCCGGGGATCTGGTCCTGCTTGGGCACGCCCATCGTCGCGCCGACGTTGGGGAACCCCTCGTTGTCCGGGTTGGCGCTGATCTTCGGGTGGGTGAGCACCGCGCGCACGTCCTCGTGCCGGGTGACCAGCCAGATCGGCACGCCGTTCGGCAGATGGGACCTGACCAGTCCGCTCTGCTCCCGGTGGCTCGCGTACTGGGACAGCGGCAGCGGTTCCTCGGGCGTGCGCAACGGGAAGTCGACCACCGTGGGGCCGGGGCTGGTCGTCATGTCCGCTCCTTGTTCATCGTCCTGCGGTCGGCGGACCGGGCCCGGTCGGGCCCGGCGGCGGGCGGGTGCGGCGGCCCGCCGCGGCGGGCCCCCGGTCAGCCCCCGGTGTAGAACTCCCGGACGGCGCCGGTGATGTACTCCTGGTCGGCCGCGGTCAGCCCGGTGTGGGTGGGCAGATAGAGGCCGTCCTCGCTGAGCCGGTGGGCGTTGAGGGTCGGCCACACCGGGTCGAGGTAGCCGGGCTGGCGGCTCATCGGCTTGAAGAACAGCCGGGTCTCCACCCCGCGCGCGTCGAGATGGGCGCGCAGCTCCTCCCGCCGCTCGGCCCGCAGGTCGTACATCCACAGCACGTCACGGGCCGGCATCAGGGTGATCCCGGGGATGTCCTTGAGGCCCGCGTCGTAGCGGGCCTCGATCTCCCGACGGGCGGCGAGGATGTCGTCGAGCCGCTCCACCTGGGCCAGCGCGACGGCGGCCTGCATCGCCGTCATCCGGAAGTTGTAGGCCAGTTTCTTGTGCAGGAAGCTGTGGTCGCGGGTGAAGGCCATCGCCCGCAGGTGGTCCAACTGCCGTGCCAGCCGCGGGTCCTCGGTGAGGCAGATGCCGCCCTCGCCGGCCGTGATGATCTTGTTGGCGAACAGCGAGAAACAGGCGATGTCACCCACCGGACGCACCCCGTGGGCCTCCGCCGAGTCCTCCACCACCCGCAGGTTGTACTGGTGGGCGAGGTCCATCACGGCGTCCATGTCGCAGCGCCGCCCGTAGATGTGCACCGGCATGATCGCCCGGGTGCGCGGGGTGATCTTCTCCTCGATGCGGGCCACGTCGATGTTCAGGTCGTCGCCGCAGTCCACGAAGACGGGCGTGGCGCCGGTGTAGGTGACCGCCCACGCGGAGGCGACCATCGTGAACTCCGGCACGATCACCTCGTCGCCGGGACCGATGCCCAGCGCGCGCAGCGCCAGGGTCAGGGCGGCGGTGCCCGAGGAGCAGGCGACGCCGTGGGCGACCCCGTTCCACGCGGCGAACGCCTCCTCGAACCGCTGGACGTAGGGCCCCTGGGAGGAGATCCAGCCGGCCGAGACGGCGTCGGTGACGTACTCCAGCTCGCGGCCGTCCAGACTCGGCCGGGAGACGGGATGGGTGAAGGCCATGAAGTCCTCGCTGCTGTCGCTTGGCTGACGCGGGATGGGGGCGGGCGGGCGCGGGGCGCTCACGCCGCGGGGAGCAGGCCGAGCACGAGGTCGGCGGCGGTCTTGCGGCCACCGGCCGCCCTCTGCAGCGCGCCGAGACGCTCGGCCCGCTCACGGAACGACGGCTCGGCGGTGACACGGGTCAGCTTGTCGACGACGTCGTCGACGTCGACGGTGTGCGGCCGGTCCAGGGTCAGGCTGATGCCGAAGTCCCGGCCGCGCACCGCCTGGTCGAAGCAGTCCACCCACAGCGGGCGCACCAC
This sequence comes from Streptomyces griseoviridis, assembly GCF_005222485.1. NCBI lineage: Bacteria > Bacillati > Actinomycetota > Actinomycetes > Kitasatosporales > Streptomycetaceae > Streptomyces > Streptomyces griseoviridis. The sequence goes on along the minus strand of NZ_CP029078.1, from coordinate 1,285,826 downwards.
CTGCGGCTTCCCGAAGTAGACGCCCTCGTGGTAGGCGTTGCCGCCGCCGTGCGAGAAGAACGCCGACACGTTCGGGTGGGCGAGCACGTCGAGCTGCGAGGGCACCCACTTCTCCACCCGCAGGTTCGCCGGCAGCGACGCGGCGGGCGGCAGCAGATGCTGCTGCTCGGCGGGGAGCTTCCACAGGAACTGGTGGGTGTCCGCCATCCGCCGCGCCACCTCCACCAGCGCCTCGACCTCCGGGCGGGTCAGCCGGGTGATGGTGCCGAAGCCCATGTAGACCACCGAGGACTGCCCGTCGAGCCAGTCCGACACCTCGTCGTCGTCCGGCGCCTCGGGCAGCGGCGGCAGCACGGCCCCCACCAGGTTCAGCTTCGCGGGGATGTCGAAGGGGTAGTCGAGCTCGGCGATCGACGCGCACAGCACGGCGGCCGCCCGGTCGACGCGGGTCATCGCGTTGGGCGGGGTGATGCCGAGCTCCTTGCGGATCGCCGCGTCCTCCCGCAGCACCTTGCCCATCCGCGGGCCGAGGAACATGCCGAGGGTGCGCCACTTGAAGAGCGTGTTGGCCAGCCGCTGCCGGGCCGACATCGCCAGCGGCAGCCCGGAGTTGGGGACCGGGAAGTTCTTCGGGGTGTACGACGCGCCGAACGGGTTGTGCGAGGTCAGCACGTTGCTCGCGACGAACGGCACATTGAGCACGTACGGGATGTTCCGGGTCAGCGCCAGGTCGACGGCGAAACCGGCCACGCAGTCCACGACCAGCAGCGCGGGCCGCACCTCGTCCACGACCTTCTCCAGCTCCCGGTACTTGCGGGCCTGGAGCGCCGGCTTGTAGGACTGCCTGACCACCGCGCGGTGCGCCTTGAACCGGGACGACTGGGTGACCTCCCGGTACACGTCGTCGTCCCAGGTCACCGCGGACAGCTCGGACACCGTCGCGCCCAGCGACGCGAACGACACCGGCGAGGCGGCGCCGAGCGCCGTCACCTCCTCGCGGCGGCTCTCGTCGGTCGCGAACCACAGGTCGGGGACACCGCGGCGGGCCAGCTCGCCCGCCAGCACCAGCAACGGGTTGAGCAGGCCGCTCTCGGGGAGGCTGACGAAGAGGATCGGCCGGGCGGCGGAGTCCATGGGTGGGATGCCCTTTCACGAGGTGGCGCCGAGGGTGGCCGCGGTCCGCCGGTCACACGTGGACGGGCGCGGGGACAGTCGTGCGGTGTGCGGTGTGCCGGCCGACTCCGTCACAGGCGTCGCCGGGGGCACCCTCACTTGATCTCATGGCAGCTACCGGGGAAATCCTTAGACATCGCGCCCCCGCCGCCGTCGAGCCCCCCGAATGTGCGTAGATGAGGTTCAGGCGGGGCAGGTGCGACCCGGGACGGTGATCGCCACCGGCCGATGCGAACGCGCCCGCCCCGGTGACCGCCGGCCGCCGTCCCGGCCTTGTACGACGCGAGGGAGAGCAAGTGAGCGAACGGGCCCGTACCGCCCCCTCCGCACCGCCGCTGGTCGGACGGGCCCGCCACCTCGAGGCCCTCGCCCGGCACGCCGAGGCCGCCCGCGCGGGCCGGCCCCGGCTGGTCCTCGTCGACGGTCCGGCTGGCGCGGGCAAGACCGCCCTGCTGCGCGCCGCCGTCGCCGACGGCGGCCCCTTCGCCGGCATGACCGTCCTGCACGGCGGCTGCCGCGCCGTCGACGCCGGCACCGGCTACAGCGGGGTCCGCGCGCTCTGCGCCCGGCTCGGCCTGACCAGCCGCAAGGGCCGCGCCTCCCACCTCCTCGACGGCGGCGCCCGCCGCGCCCTGCCCGCACTCGCCGCCGACCCCGAGACCCTCGAAGGACTCGGCGCCCCCGAGGGCACCTTCTCCGTCCTCCAGGGCCTGTACTGGCTCGCCGTCAACCTGATGGCCGAAGGCCCCCTGGTACTGGTCCTCGACGACGCCCACTGGTGCGACGAACGCTCCCTGCGCTGGCTCGACTTCCTGCTGCGCCGCGCCGACGGGCTGCCGCTCCTCGTGGTCGCCGCGCACCGCACGGAGGCGGGACTCGGCGCCCCCGACGCCCTCTCCGACCTGGCCGCCCACCACCTGCCCGCCTCGCTGCGCCTCGGCCCGCTGGACACCGCCGAGGTGACCGAACTCGTCGCCCGGGTCTTCCCGGGACAGCGGCCCGAGCCCGGGTTCGTCACCCGGCTCGTCTCCGTCACCGGCGGCAGCCCCCTCGACGCCGTACGGCTGCTGCGCGACCTGCGCACCGCGGGCCTCGGCCCTGACGAGGCGGGGACCCGGCAGATCGCCGAGGTCGGCGGGCGGATCGTCGCCGCGTCCGTGCAGGGCACCCTCGTCGACCAGCCCGGCTGGGTGCGCGAGGTGCTGCTCGCGCTCGCCGTCCTCGGCGACGAGGACACCGCCTACCTCGCCGCCCTCGTCGGGGTGTCCGCCCTGCACGTCGAGGAGGGCGTGGAGATCCTGCGGCAGGCGGGCCTGGTCCACCGCAGCCGCCGCGAACCCGTCCACGACCTGGTGCGCGCCGCCGTCCTCGACCCGCTCGGCGCCGCCGGGGTGGCCGCGCTGCGGCTGCGCGCCGCCCGGCTGCTCTCCGACATCGGACGCTCACCCGAGGAGACCGCGGCCCAGATCCTCGCCGTGCCGGGACCGGTCGACGCCTGGGCCACCTCCGTGCTGCGGGCCGCCGCCGCCCAGGCCGAGCAGCGCGGCGCCCCCGAGGCCACCGCCCGCTACCTGGAACGGGTCAGGGAGGCCGAACCCGACGACCCCGACGTCCTCACCCGGCTCGGCAAGGCCCTCGCCGAGACCGACCCGCGCCGCTCGGTCAGCCTGTTGCACGACGCGCACACCCTCACCACCGACCTCCGCGCCCGCACCGCGACGGCCGTCCAACTCGCCCTGACCTGCCTCAGCGTGCAGCGCTCGCCCGACGGCACCCGGGTGCTCGCCGACGCGCTCGCCGACCTCGACGCGGGGCTCGGCGCCGACCCCGAGCCCGCCGACCGCGAACTGCGCACCCTCGCCGAGTCGGCCCTGCTGATCGTCGGCGCCGACGAGAAGTCCACCCTCCCCGAGGTGCTGCGCCGCACCAGGGACCTCACCCCGCCGCCCGGCGACACCCCCGCCGAACGGCAGCAGCTCGCCATGCTGAGCGTGCTCGGCGCCGTCGACGGCCGGCCGGCCGCCGAGAGCGTACGGCGGGCCCGCCGCGCGCTGCGCGCCCCCGGTGTCCCGCTCGGCGCGTGGTCGCTGCTGCCCGCCTCCCTCGCGCTGTCCCTCGCCGACGAGAACCAGGCCGCCGACGACGCCCTGGAGACGGTGCTGCGCGGCAGCCGGGACTCCGCCGCGGTCTGGACGTACGTCCTGGCGCTCTCCACCCGCTCCCTGTACCGCCTGGAGAACGGCGAGGTCGCGGACGCGCTCGCGGACGCCCAGACCTCGCTGGAGATCCTCGGGCAGGAACGCTGGGGCGACAGCACCACCATGCCGCACACCGCCTACGCGGCGGCCCTCACCGAACGCGGCGAGGTGGCCCGCGCCGAGGAGGCCCTCGCCGCGATCAAACGGCCCCACCTGGACCGCTTCGCCTGGGAGTACCACTGGTACCTGATGGCGCGGGGCCGGGTACGGGCCGCACGGGGCGACCTGGACGGCGCCCTCGACACGTTCCGCGGCTGCGGCGACTCGCTGGCCTCGGCCGGGCTCGGCAACCCCGTCTTCGCGCCCTGGTGGCTGGAGGCCGCCTGTCTGCTCGGCGGACTCGGCAGGACCGCCGAGGCGCGCGAGGCCGCCGAGCACGGCGCCCGGCTCGCCGCCCGCTGGGACACCCCGCGCGCCCACGGGTACGCCCTGCTGGCGCGCGGCGCCGCCGCACCGGGGCCCGCCGGGGCGGGGCCGCTGCGCGAGGCGGTCGCCCTGCTGGAGTCCTCACCCGCGCGCGTCCAGCACGCGCGGGCGCTGCTGCTGCTCGGGCGGGCGGTGCTGGCCGGCGGAGCGGTGCGGGAGGCGCGCGACCATCTGCGGGAGGCCGTCGGGCTCGCCCGGCGCAGCGGCTGTGTGGCCCTCGCCCGGCAGGCCAGGGAGGACCTGGTGGCGGCCGGCGGCCGGATGCGGGAGATCACCGCGTCCCCGCTCGACATGCTGACCGGCACCGAGCGCACGGTGGCCGGTCTGGTCGCCGCGGGGGCGGGCAACCGGGAGGTCGCGGAGTCCCTCTTCGTGACGGTGCGTACGATCGAGCTCCATCTGACCAGCGTGTACCGGAAGTTGGGGGTGAACCGGCGGGCCGACCTGACGGAGGCCCTGCGCACGGGCGGACCGCCGCCGCCCGTTCTGTCCGCCTCGGGACCCTGAGCGCCGCGCGCTCCGTCGACATCGCACAACAGAAAGGAGAAAAGCCAACAAAAAGAACAACAGGTTACATGTAGCTCCCGTGTTCTCGCGGAAATATATGATCACCTCTATGCCGTCCCCCGAGTTCCCGCTCCTGGAGCGCGACCGCGAGCAGGCTGTGCTCTCGGCCATGATCGGCGAGCTCCGGTCCGCGCGCCCCGCCGTGGTCACCGTGACCGGAGAACCCGGACTCGGACAGAACGCCCTGCTGCGCTGGGCCGCCGAACAGGCGACGAGCGCCGGCCTGCGCGTCCTGACGGCCCGCGCCACCCCCGCCGAGGACCAACTCCGCTACGGCGTCGTCGCCCAGCTCCTCACCGGCGAGGACCGCGACCTCGCCCCGCGCCTCTTCCTCTCCCAGGACCAGTCCGGCGGACTGCCCGGCCTCGGCGGACTCCTCACCGCCGCCCGCGACCGCCCCACCCTCCTCGTGGTGCAGGACGTCCAGTGGCTCGACGTCGCCTCACTGCGCTGGCTCGAAGCCCTGGTCAGACGGCTGCCCCGGGTCCCGCTCGCGCTGCTCACCAGCAGCACGGGCGCCGCCATCACCCGCCCCGAGTGGAGCGTCGGCACCTCCCTCACCAGCGTCGTCAGCACCATCGAACTCGCCCTGCCGCCGCTCACCGCGAGCGGCACCGCCGACGCCGTCCGCGCGGTCTGCGGCACCCCGGGCGCCCCCGCCTTCACCGCCGCCGTCGCCGACGCCACCCGCGGCAACCCGGCCGTCCTGCACGACGCCCTGGAACGTTTCACCCGCGAGGGGCACCGCCCGCTCGCCGAGTCCGTCGGACAGCTGCGCGCCCTCACCGCCGAAGTGGTCGGCGACCACGCCGCCAAGGCGCTCAGCGAACTGCGCGACCCCGCCGCCGTCGACGCCCTGCGCGCCCTCGCCGTCTGCGGCGACCTCCTCGACTTCCCGCTGGTCTGCGGACTCGCGGGACCGCACGCCGTACCCGAGGCCCGGCTGCGCGCCGCGCTCCAGGCCAGCGGCCTCACCACCCTGAAGGACGGCGCCCCCTACATCCCTGACAGCGTTGTCCGGGCCCGCGTCCTCGAAGAGATGCCCGCCGCCGACCGCGCCGACCTCCACGCCCGCGCCGCCCGGCTCGCCCAGCGGGTCGCCGCCGACGACCAGGGCATCGCCGACCTGCTGATGCTGGCCCGCCCGGTCGGCGCGCCCTGGGCCGTCGACACCCTGCGCCGCGGCTACACCGCAGCCCTGCGCGGCGGAGACCGCGACCGCGCGGCCGGCTACCTCGCCCGCGCCCTCGACGAACCCCTGGACGCCGAGACCCGGGCCCGCGTCGAGTACCAACTGGCCTCCGTGGAGATGCTCTCCGTGCCCGCCGCCGCCGAACGCCGGCTGCACGGCCTGATCCGCACCCCCGGCACCGGGCTGCGCTCCCGCGCCGTCGACCTGTGCCTCCTCGGCGGCGACACCCGCTCCGCCCGCCTCGCCCTCGCCGAGTCCGGCGACCTCTCCGCACTCCCCGGCGACGGCGTCCCGAGCAGACGCCCGCACCGGGGCCGCCCGGACGCGGCCCCCCTCACACCCCCCAAGTCGCCCGGCACCCACGCCGCCGCCCACTGCACCACCGACACACCCGCGGGAGCCGGCCAGGGCACCGGCCCCACGGTGGCCGAACAGCACGAGATGGCCGCCCTGTTGAGGATCGGCGACTGCCTGCGCCACGACGGCACCGAACTCGACATCCTCCCCACCCCCGCGCTCCCCGACCACTCGCACAGCCCCGCAGTCGCCGGACTGCGGGCCTGGCAGCACGCCGTGGCCGGCGCCCACATCGACGAGGCCCGCAGACTCGGCCGGGCCGCCCTCGCCCCCGACCCGGCGGGCCGCCCGCCGCTCGTGGTGCCCCGCCTCTTCGCCTGCCGCGCGCTGCTCCTCACCGACGACGGCGACGAGGTCGAGAGCCACCTCGCCGAGATGCTCTCCGAGGCCCACCGCGAGCGCTCCTCCCTCGCCGTCGCGCACATCCTCTCCGTCCGCGCCGACCTGCACATCAGACACGGCCGCCCCGACGCCGCCTCCCGCGACCTGGCCGCCGCCGAGGTCGAACTGCCGCCCGCCGGACGCCATCCGCTGTTCATGCCGTACTGGATCGCGCTGAGCGTCATCTCCGACATCCAGCGCGGCCACATCGACCGCGCCGCCGAGACCGTCGCCCGGCCGGTGCCGCGCCTCGCCCAGGAGTGCGCCACCACCGCCTACCTGCTGTTCGCCCAGGGGGCGTTGGCCCACGTCCGCGACGAGCCGTACCAGGCAAGGGAGTACTTCCGCGCGGCCGGCCGCTGGCTGCTGCGCTTCGGCTGCGTCAACCCCGCCGAGGTGCCCTGGCGTTCGTTCGCCGCCGAGACCGCCCACATCCTCGGCGCGGGCGACGAGGCGCAGCGGCTGGCCCGCGAGGAGCTGAGCCTGGCCCGCCGCTGGGGCGCGAGCAGCCCGCTCGGGCGGGCCGAACTCGGCCTCGCCATGGTGGTCGCCGACCAGCGCGTCGAACACCTGCGGGCCGCCGTCGCCACCCTCAGCGAGGCCCCCGCCCGCACCGACTACACCCGCGCCGTCATCGAACTGGCCTCCGCCGAACGCGACGAGGCCGACCGCCGATCGGTGGTCTCCCTCAACGCCGCCGGTTCGATTCTGCCCGGGGACATCGCCGCCACCCTGCGCACCGACACCTCCGCCAGGGACGCCACCGCCCGCCACCAGGCAACCACCGCGCCCCACCCGACCCCGCGCCAGGACACCCGGGTCCCGGCCGCCTGGCGCGGCCTCAGCGACGCCGAACGCGAGGCGGCGGTCCTCGCCACCCGCGGCCTCGGCAACCGGGAGATCGCCACGATCCTCTCGGTCACCACCCGCACCGTCGAACTGCGCCTGAGCGGTGTCTACCGCAAACTCCGCATCCGCGGACGTGAGGAACTGCGCGCACTGGCCCAAGGATCGGAGGGCAGCTGACCATATGCTGCTGGAGCGCAACACCGAGATCGCCCTGGTCGACGCCGCCCTGGGCGCCGCCACCGACGGACGGTCCTCCCTGGTCCTGCTCACCGGACCGCTCGGGATCGGCCGCACCGCCCTGCTTCAGCGGCTGTCCGGACTCGCCGACGGCCACGACGACATCCGGGTGCTGCGGGCCAACGCCGCCTCCATGGAACAGGACTTCGCGTTCGGCGTCGTACGGCAACTCTTCGAGACGCTGCTGAGCGACTCGCCCGAGGACGCCAGGGACCGCTGGATGGACGCCCACGCCTCCTTCGCCCGGCACGTCCTCGCCGACGACGCCGCCTCACCCGGCGCCGACCAGGCCATCGCCGCCACCGAGGCCGTCCTGCACGGACTCTTCTCGCTGATCGCCAACGTCAGCACCGAGAACCGGCTGCTCATCCTCGTCGACGACCTCCAGTGGTCCGACGTGCCCTCCCTGCGCTGGCTCACCTACCTCGCCAAACGGCTGCACGGACTGCGGGCCGTCATCGTCTGCGCCCTGCGCGACGGCGACCCCCGCACCCACCACACCCTGATCCGCGAGGTCCGCGACGCCGCCACCCAGACCCTGCGGCCCGCCTCCCTCAGCCTCACCGCCGCCCACGCCCTGGTCCGCGAACGCTTCGGGGAGCCCGGCGACGAGGAGTTCGTCGTCGCCTGCCACGAAGTCTCCGCGGGCAACCCCCTGTTCCTCATGTCGACCCTCATCGGCACCGAGGTCCTCGGCCGCCGCCCCTTCGCCGAACACGCCGCCGTGGCACGCGGGTTGGCCCCCTCCCAACTGCGCGAACGCATCGCCAGCATCCTGCGCACCCAGCCGCCCGCGGTCCGCGACCTCGCCGCCGCCATCGCCGTCCTCGGCGAACAGGGCACCCCCGAGGCGCTCGCCCGGCTCGCCGGACTCGACGCAATCGGCTACTCGGGAGCCCTGCGCGCCCTCGGCGCCCTCGGCATGCTCGCCGCCGCCCACGGACCGCGCACCGCCCACGAACCCCGCTTCGTCCACCGCGCCGTCCGCGACGCCGCCGAGTCCACCCTCACCATGGTCCAGCGGGAACGGCTGCACGACGAGGCCGCCGCCCTCCTCTACTCCGCAGGCGCCCCCGCCGAACAGGTCGCCGCCCAGCTCATGGCCGTCGTCACCCGCCACCAGCCGTGGGCCGTCGACGTCCTGCGCGCCGCCGCCGACACCGCGCTGCGCCGCGGCGCCCCCGACGCCGCCGCCCGCTACCTCCAGCGCGCCCTGCTCGACAGCCCCGCCGACGGCGTGGGACGCGCCCGCCTCCTCGTCGAACTCGCCACCGCAGAAAGGGGGTTCGACCCCCTCGCCTGTGAACGGCACATCGCCCAGGCGATGACCCTGCTGCCCGAACCCCGCGACCGCGCCGTCGCCGCGCTGCGCATCTCACCCACCCCGCTCGGCCCCGCCCTGCTCACCGTCGTCGAACTGCTCAGACAGGCCGCCGAAGGACTCGGCCCCGCCGACCTGCTCACCGGCGCCGACCGCGACCTCGCGCTGCGCCTTGAGGCCAGACTGCGCCACTGCGGCCACGAGGACCCCGCCGTACTCGCCGCGGCCGCCGACCGGTTGCGGGAACTCGGCCCCGAACCGCCCCTGGACACCGCCGCCGAACGGGAGTTGACCATCGCCCTGCTCGGCGCCGTCACCCTCGGCTGCCGGATGCCCGCCGACGAGGTGGTACGGCTCGCCGAACGCGTCCTCGACCGGGAACCCGCCACCTCCGCGCGCATCCACTCCACCCTGCCCCTGGTCATCATCACGATGATCGCCGCCGACTCGGTGGAGGCCGTCGACTCCTGGCTCGCCGTCGAACACCGCGCCCACACCCGGCGCACCGCCCCCGCCAACGCCCTCGCCCACATCGAACAGGCCCTCGTCCACCTCGGCCGCGGCCGGCTCGCCCAGGCCCGCGAACAGTCCGAGACCGCCCTCGGCATGACCGAGTCCGACCACCACACCCTGGGCACCGTCGCGACGATGACCCACGCCATCGTCGCCCTGGAGTCCCGCGACCCCGCCCTCGCCGAACGGGTGCTGCGCCGCGCGAGCCGCATCCGCCCGCAGGGCCTCACCCTCACCGGCATCCTCCGCCTGCTCGAAGCCACCCGCGAGATCGCCGCAGGCGACCACACCGGCGCCCTCGACTCCCTCAGGTCCTGCGGCCGCCAACTGGAGGCGGCCGGCTGGCACAACCCGGTCCTCTTCCCCTGGCGTTCCTGGGCCGTCGGCGTCCACCGCAGGCTCGGCGACCACCGCACCGCCCGCGCCCTCGCCGAGGAGGAGCTGGCCCGCGCCGAGCAGTGGGGAGCGCCCGTCGGCGTCGGCCGCGCCATGCGGCTGCTCGGACGCCTGGAGGACGGCGGCCGCGGCATCGCCCTGCTGCGCGAGGCGGTCACCGTGCTGCGGGTCTCCGCCAACCAGCTCGAACTGGCCCGCGCGCTGCTGTCGCTCTCCGAACGCCTGGGCGGCGGGCCCGAGTCGGAGGCGCTGGCCCGGGAGGCCGCCACCCTGGCGACCGCCTGCGGAGCGCCCTTCCTCGCCGAGCGCGCCGTCGGCGGCACCGGGGACCGGCACACCCCGGTGGCCTTCCCGCACCATCTGCTCACCCCGACCGAGCGGCGGGTGGCCGGTCTCGCCTGCCGGGGGCTGACCAACCAGGAGATCGCGGGGGAGCTGCGGGTCAGCTCGCGCGCCGTCGAGAAGCACCTCACGCATGTCTACCGGAAAGTGGGCATCGCGGGCCGCCGTGAACTCATCGGGCTGGTATCCGGCACGGAAATCGGGGATGCCCCCAAGTAATACACGAGGAAGACGCCCGGACTTTCTCCCGGAATATTACGGGGGGCGTCCGGGCGTTTCCGTTTGCGGTTCCTCGCTGTGACGGCGGGCCGCCCGGCGGGGAATACCTGAACTTCTGTCATCTCTTTGCGGGACCGTACGGCGCGGCCGACCGGGCGCAAGCGCTTTCACTCCCGCGGGATGGGTGATTTCGTCGACTGCGGGGTGTTTCTGCTGGTCGTGAACTGGTGGAGGGGTGCGGTACCGAACACCGAACCCCTCCCTACCGAACCCCTTCGGTACGGGACCGTACCTACCGAAGGAGATACCACAGGATTGGCAGGTCAGGCCCGACCCGCGTTGACCCGTGCTTCCCCGCCTTCGTAATATCCAAATCATCTGCTTCAACGCACCGCCTTTTTCGACAAGGCTCATGGCAGGGCTCTGTCCCGCTCGTGGGATCCCTGCTTCCCGCCACCGTTAGTGCTCTTGAAGAAGGGTTCCGAGTTCCTTGACGCCCACCCCCCACACCACGCTCATGGACCGCGCGCAGACCCCGGCACCCGCCGGTTCACCGGAACAGGTCGCCGGTCTCACCGAGGACTTCGACCGGCCCGACGCCTACGTCGCCTGTCTCGATCCCGCCCTCACCATCCAGCAGGTGAACCGGGAGTTCGACAGCCGCTTCGGCGGCCCCGCGGCCGACCTCTGCGGCAAGCACTTCTGCGACCTCGTCCACCCCAGCGTCCAGCAGCCGCTGCTGCGGCAGTTCGCGCGGATGCTGGAGGGCAAGCGCCACCGGTTCGCCACCGAGGTCATCGCCGTCGGCCAGGAGAGCGCCGCGTCCATGCTGCCGCTGAGCGCCATGGCCGTGCGCGGCGCCCACACCCCCGACGTCGCCGCCATCCTCGTGGTGATGTCCGCCGCGGGCGAGAAGGCCGAGGCGGCGGCAGCCGTCGCGCCGCGCAAGCGGCTCCTCAGCGAGATCGACGCCCGCATCCTCGAAGGCATAGCCGCCGGCGTCTCCACCATCCCCCTCGCCTCCCGCCTCTACCTCAGCAGGCAGGGCGTCGAGTACCACGTCACCGGGCTGCTGCGCGCCCTGAAGGTCCCCAACCGGGCCGCCCTCGTCTCCCGCGCCTACTCGATGGGCGTCCTCAAGGTCGGCACCTGGCCGCCCCGGGTCGTCGAGGACTTCATCAAGTGAGACGATGCCCTCACGCCGACGCCTTCGAGGGCCAGGCCGCCGCACCGCCCCGCCCGCTCACGCCGCCCGCCCCGGTCCACACCGCACCCGGCGGCCCTCCCCCTGACGGTGACGCCATGATCGAGCTGGACGGCGAACCAGCCGCCCCCGACGACCTGATCGCCCTGGCAGTCACCAACTACGGCCATTTCACGACCCTGTTGGTCGAGGACGGCGCCGTCCGCGGACTCGACCTCCACCTGGAGCGGCTGATCCGCGACTGCCGGCTCCTCTTCGGCACCCCGCTCGACCCCGACCGGGTCCGCGCCCTGGCCCGCCGCGCCGCCCCGGAACGCGGCCGCCGGGTCGTCCGGGTCACGGTCTTCGACCCGGCGCTCGGCCTCGCCACCATGGCCGCCGACGCCCACCCCCGGGTCCTGGTCACCGCGCGGCCGGCCCCGGCCGCCGACCCGGGACCGCTGCGGGTGCGGACCGCCGTCCACCTCAGGGACCTGCCCGAGGTCAAGTCCGTCGGCCTCGCCGCCACCCTGCGGCTGCGCCGCCGGGCCGCGCGGGACGGCTACGACGACGTCCTGCTCACCGGCGCCGACGGCGCGGTCCTCGAGGGCGGGACCTGGAACATCGGCCTGGTGCGCGACGGCGAGGTGGTGTGGCCGGGCGGCGACATCCTGGCCGGCACCACCCGGCAGCTCCTGCGGCGGGCGGGCGACGATGTCACCGACCTGGTGTCGGTCTCCGAACTCGGCGACTGCGAGGCGGTGTTCGCGACGAACGCGGTCACCGGGGTGCGGCCCGTGGTACGGATCGACGAACGCGCGTACCCGGCCGTCCACCCGGTGCTGAGCCGGCTCGCCGACACCTACCGCTCGCTGCCCGCCGACCCGCTGTGACCGGGTGCTGCCGCGCCCGGGACCCGGACGCGGCAGTGCCCGGAGGCGGCGTCAGCCGCTGGTCGTGACCGTCACCTCGTCGACCACCAACTGCTGCGGGAAGGACGTCGATCCGTCGGGGTCGCCGGGCCAGTAGCCGCCGACCGCGAGGTTCATGATCAGGAAGAACGGCTTGTCGAAGACCCACCGGTTGCCGCCGAGGTCGGCCGGGGTGCGGGTCTGGTAGACGGTGCCGTCCACGGACCAGGTGATGCTGTCCGGCGCCCAGTCCACCGCGAAGGTGTGGAAGTCGTCGGCGAACGCCTGCCCGTTCGGCAGCGTGTACGCGGCGCCGATCCCTCCCGAACCCGAGTAGCCGGGCCCGTGCAGGGTGCCGTGGACCGTCGACGGCTCGAAGCCGACGTTCTCCATCACGTCGATCTCACCCGACTCGGGCCAGCCGACGTCGCCGATGTCCTGGCCGAGCATCCAGAACGCGGGCCAGATCCCCTGGCCGCGCGGGATCTTCATGCGGGCCTCGACATGCCCGTAGGTGGCGGTGAACCTGCCCGAGGTGTTCAGCCGCGCCGAGGTGTACTCGCAGCTCCCGTACCAGCACTGGTAGTTGCCCGGGTTCTCGCGGCGGGCCTCGATCACCAGGTGCCCCTGGCCGTCGAGGCGCGCGTTGTCGGTTCCCTGCGTGTAGTACTGCCGCTCGTGGTTGTCGACGTTGTCGCCGGTCTCGGTCTGCCACTTGGCGGGGTCGACGCCTGATCCGGCGGCTCCGTCGAAGGTGTCGGAGAAGGTGACGGCCGCCGCCGACCGGGGTGCCGCGTGGGTGGGGGCCACGGCGGCACTGGCGACGAGCGCGACGGACAGGGTGGTGAAGAGACATCTGCGCAACAGGCGTGCGGAGTTCATGGGTCGGCCTTCCGTGGGGGGAATGCTTCCCTCCGTTTCTAGGAAGGGAAGCGGGCCGGCGTCAAGAGGCAGGTACGGACCTATCGGCACCGGCTCCGGCTCCAGGTACAGACCTTCTCTTCCCCGTGCCTTCTAGGAGATGCCCTACTCCTCCGCAACGCTCTCCTCGGTAGCATCCCTACCGCCCCCCACCGCAGGTCACCCAGGCGCGCACCGGGGCGGGAACAGCCAACAGGACCGGCGAAGCGGAGAGTTGCACGTGAGCGGAGGCACCATAGCGGTCGTCGGCGGCAGCATCGCGGGGTGCGCGGCGGCGCTGGCCGCGGCGCGCGGCGGAGCCGACCGGATCACCGTCTTCGAGCGCGCCCAGGCCGGGCTCCGCGACCGGGGCGTGGGGATCGGCCTGCACGAGGACCGCTTCGCCGAACTGCGCGACGCCGGCTATCTGACCTCCGAGATGCCCTGGGCGCCCCTGAACCGCCGCGTGTGGAGCGTGCGGGACGGCGACGCACGGCACGGGCGGCCCGTCGGCGAGCAGCCGTTCCCGTTCCGCGCCTACAACTGGGGCTCCCTGTGGGGCGAGTTGCGGCACCGGGTGCCCGACCGCGTCGACTACCGCTCGGGCGCCGTCATCACCGGTGTGGAGCCCGACGCCGACGGTGTCACCCTGCGGCTCGGCGACGGACACCGCGAGCGCTTCGACCTCGTGATCGGCGCCGACGGCTACCGCTCCGTCGTCCGCGCCGCCATGTACCCGGAGGCGACGGCGAGTTACGCCGGCTACATCGGCTGGCGCGGCACCTCGCCCGAGGTCGCCGACCTGCCCTCGGACGGGCTCGACGCGCACAACATCGTCTTCCCCGGCGGACACTGCATGGCGTACCGCATCCCGGACGGCGTCGGCGGCCACCGGCTCAACTGGATCCTCTACACCACGCCCACCGGCGCCGAGGAACTCCACTTCGACCCGCGCACCCCGACCTCGCTGCCACCGGGCCGCGTCACCGCGCGACTGACGTCGTCCCTGCGGGAGTTGGTGGCCGACACCTTCCCGCCGTACTGGGCCGCCAAGCTGCTGGGGACCCCGGTGGAGGCCACCTTCGTCCAGCCCATCTACGACCTGGACGTCCCCAGCTACACCGTCGGCCGGACGGCGCTCATCGGGGACGCCGCGAGCATCGCCCGGCCGCACCTCGGCGCCGGCAGCGTGAAGGCGCTCCAGGACGCCACCGCTCTCCAGGCGGCCTGGGAGGAGGGCGGCGACTGGCAGCGGATCCTGGACGCCTACGACACCGCCCGCCACCCGATCGGCTCCGCGATGGTGGCGCTGGCCCGCCGGATGGGGGCCGCGCAGGTCGTGAACACCCCGGACTGGTCGGCCATGGAGCAGCCGGAGTTCGACACCTGGTGGCAGGCCCAGAACAACGGCTCGGACCGCACCAGCGGCTTCGGCGGACACCGCCTGACGGGCCGCTGAGCCGGGCGGACGGCCTGGACCGCCCGGGGTTTCAGGGGTTCACGTGACCGCCCGGAGCTCACCGAACCGCCTGGCGGGCAGCCGTCCGGTGGGAATCAGTCGCCGAGCGTCGCCAGGTCCTCGACCATGACGTTCGCGAGGCGGGTCCCGTCCGGGCGGACCTGGCGCAGGTACCAGGTCTGCACCGGCGAGTGCTCCCGGCGCCCGAACTCCCAGGCCCCGCGCGGGCTGTCGATCTGGCCGAGCCCGCCGATGGCCCGGTTGACGGTCTCCGGGGTCACCGCGCCCCGCGCCGCCGCGTCCGCGACCGCCTTGTCCAGCACGGCCGCCGCGTCGTACGACGACATCGCGTACGTGGTCGGTTGCGCGTCGTGCCGCGCCGTCCAGTCGGCGACGAAGCGCCGGTTGGCCTCGTTGTCCAGGTCGGCCGCGTAGTTGAGGACCGAGTAGATGCCCTTGGCCGCGTCGCCCTGCGCGTCGAGGACACTGCCCTCGGTGACGAACGCCGTGTACAGCGGCAGGTCGGCGATCTCGGAACGGGCGTACTGGCGGGCGAAGTCGATCGCGGCCCGGCCCGCGTAGAAGCAGTAGACGGCCTTGGCGTCCGAGCGGGCGATCCGCGCGAAGTACGGCCGGAAGTCGGTGGTCCTCGGGAACGGCGTCCAGGTCGTCCCGCCGCCCGGGTTGGCGAGTTTCCCGCCCAGCCGCTCGAACTCGTCCGTGAAGCCGCGCAGTTGGTCGTAGCCGCCCTGGTAGTCGGGGCCGATCGCGTAGACCGGGCCGTCGACCGCCTCCTCGACGTACGGGGCGATGGCCCGGCCCGGCTCGTCGGAGAGGAAGCTCGTCGTCCACACCCGGTCCAGGTCCTTGACGGCCGGGCGGGCGTTGGACCCCACGAACGGGATCCCGGCCCGCTCGACCAGGGGCAGCACCGCGTTGACCGAACCACCGCTGACGAAGCCCGTCAGGACGTCGACCTTCTCCTTCTCGACGAGCCGCGTGGTGGCGGGCACGGCGGCCTGCGGGCCGTCGCCCTCGTCCGCGACGACGAGTTCGGCCGGACGCCCGCCCAACTCGCCGCCGTGCGTACGCAGATACAGCTCGAAGCCGTCCCGAAGCTCGGTGCCGACCGGCTTGTAGGTGCCGGAGAGGGACGCGACGAGACCGACCTTCAGGGGGTCGTCAGGGCCGTCGCCAGGACCGCCGCACCCGGTGACGGCGGTCAGCGCGAGGGCCAGCGCCACCGCGCCGAACAGCCGCGGCGCGCGGGAGGAACGAGGGGACGGGTCGAGGAACATGGGGGCTCTCATCCGGGCGGGCGGTGACGGGGCCGGTCCTGGCGGGGGTTCCGCGCTCAGCGCGCGAACGGCGCGTGCGGCGCCCGGGTCTGCGGGGACAGGGCGTCGCCGACCTGGTTGATCAGCTCGGACATCATGTAGCTGACCTCGCCGATGTCGGCGTCCCTCGTGGTGGTGACCAGCAGCGACGCACCGCTGGAGACGGCCATCGAGAACAGGTAGCCGCCCTCCGTCGCGGTCAGGCTGTGCTCGACGGGATCGGTGTCCGTCAACTGCGCCGCAGCCGACAGCAGGTTGACGACGCCGGAGGCGATGGCGGCCAGCCGGTCCGCCTCGTCCCGGTCCACCCCGGCGTGGGCCAGGGCGAGACCGTCCACGGAGACGGCGATGGCCCGCGTCACCCCGGGCACCCGGCCGGCGAAGTCGCTCAGGATCCAGCTGAGGTCGGAAGGGTTCATCACTCGCTCCGTTCGGTGTCGTCGGCGGCGGTGCGCTCGCGCCGCCGCGCGCTGCGGCTGACGCCCGAGGTGTAGGCGGCCAGCACGTCCGAGACCTGCCGGGAGTCCCGGCGGCGCGGCGCCTGGCGCGCCGGGGCGCCGCCCGGCCGCTGCTGCGGGGTGTCCCGCCCGGCGCCTGGCCAGCGCTGCGGCGCGTCGCGTCTGCGCACCGGCAGCCCCGACGCGCTCACCCCGGCGACCCGGGAGCCCGGCTCGGCGCTCGCGGACGGCTCGGGGCTCGCGGACGGCTCGTTGTGCCGCTCCCGTGGACCGTCGCCCGGGTCGGGCGCCGCCCCGGCGTCCGCACCCTGCCGTCGCCCGGACCGCTCGGGCACGGCCCTGCGCCGGGGCGGAGCGGTCCGCGCCCCCTCCGCCATGTCCCCTCCCTGCGCCGGGAGTTCGACCGGGACGGTGGCCAGCACGCTCGCCGGCAGGGTGACCTCCGCGATGGTGCCGGGCCCCGCGGAGTCCCGCAGTTCGACGACGATGCCGTGCCGTGCGGCGAGCCGCGCCACCACGTGCAGCCCCATGAAACGGACGTCCCCGATGCCCGCCTGCGGCTCGCGCAGCGCGGCGTTCCGCACCGCCCGGCGCTCCGCCGAGATCCCCACACCCTCGTCGACGACCTGCACGACCGCCCGGTCCCGCAGCCGCCACACCGTGACCCCGACGGTGGTCTCGGGCGGGGAGAACCGGGTCGCGTTGTCGAGGAGTTCCGCCAGGATGTGCGCCACGTCGTGGACGGCCCGCGCGGTGACCGCCACATCGGGCTCGATCAGTCCGAGGGAGACCCGCTCGAACCGTTCGATCTGCTGGGCGGCGGCCACCACGACGGTGGCGCAGTCGACGTCGGCCGGGCGCACCCGGGCGTTCCCGTAACCGCCCAGCACCAGCAGGTTGTTGGTGTTGCGCTCCATACGGACGGCGAGATGGTCGAGCGCGAACAGATGCTGCATCCGCCGCGGATCGGCCTCGTCCCGCTGCACGGTGTCCAGCTCGGACACCATGACACTGGTCAACTGCGCGCCCCTGCGCGCCACCCCGACCAGCGTCTCGGCGAACTGCGCGTGCGCGTGGGCCTGTTGGGCGGCGAGCCGGACCGCCTCGTGGTGGACGGCGTTGAACGCCTCGCCGACCTCCCCGATCTCGTCCCCGCCGGTGGCCGCCACCGGGGCGCCGGTCCGCTCGGCGACCTCTTCGGGGGTGGCGCCGCGCAGCGCGCCGGGCCGGGACAGCTCGCTCATCACGGCGGGCAACCCGGTGTGGGCGACCTGGTGCGCTGCGTCGCGCAGGGCGCGCAGCCGCCGGACCATCACACGGCCGATCCTGACGGTGAGGACGACGGCACCCACCAGGGTGAGCACCACCACGAGCGCCTCGATCAAGGCCGTCCTGACCAGCGCCGTCCGGGTGTCGGAGACCGTCGCCAGGACGTCGGCGTCGACCCGCCGCTGCACCGAGCGCAGCAGCGTCTGCCGGTCGGCCGAGGCCCGCTGCCACTGCCCGGGGGTGACCTCGACGTCCGCGCGGGTCCCGGAGCGGCCGATCGCGTCCTCGTACCGCCGTACCGTCAGCGCCTTCGGACCGGAGAGGGTGCGTTCCAGCCAGGTCCGCCACTGCCCCGGCCCCAGGTCGTACAGGACACCGAGCGACTCGGTGTATCCGAGCCGGCCGGCGTCGAAGGCGCGGCGGGAGGCGGGCGTGAAGCCGCCGGACGCCTGCGCCCGCGCGACCGTGACCTGCTGCTGGGCGGTGTACTCGGCGGCCTCGGAGAGCGCGGCGGCGGCCCGGACGCGGTCGGCGATACCGGCGTCGACCCCGTCGGCCTGCGCGATGCCCTCGCGGTAGCCGCCCAGGTCGGCGACGACGATGCGGTAGCGGAAGGCGAGCGCGGAGACGGTGGTGCTGCCGGAGCGGACCTGGGCGCGCAGCGACGACAGCGCGCCGAGGGAGCGCGCGGCCCGGTCCAGCGCGCGCCGCGCGTTGCCGGGGACCCCGGAGAGGCCGGCGGCCCGCTGCCGGAACGCGGTGACGCGCCGGTCGGTCGCGGCCGAGGCGGTCCGGAAGGCGTCCGCGTCGCCCTGCCCGGAGACCAGCGCGGTCGCCGCCGCCCGTTCCCGCTGCACCCGGTCGGCGAGGTCCGCCCCGACGGCCGCCGCGGTCACCATCGCGGTCAGCCGGTGCGCCTGGAGCGCGTGGTTCGTCGCGGGCGCCAGGGCCAGTCCTGAGAAGGCGACGGCCACGGTGAGCGGCGCGGTGACGAGCAGGGCCAGACGGCGGTTGATTCTCACGGGGCGGCTCCGTCCCGGGAACCGGTGCTGAACATCGCGGACACGAGGGCGCCTTGGGATCGGGGGAGGGGGCGGGGATGGGGCGGCCAGGATCCTATGCGCCGGTCACGGACGGTGAATGTACGGGTCGATGGAGGGGAGGTGCGCCGATCACCACGTCTCCTCCGCGGAAAGGGCACAAGCGGCGGAACGGGAGGCCCGAGCGCGAACGGCGCCCCGCCACCGCGCGGACCATCCGTTCCCGACTGACCGAAAGTCAATCCGGCCCTGGTGGAGAAACGGTGACGATGCCCGCCGCCGAAAGTGTTCAACGCCCGCGCCACAATTAGGGATTCACCTAGAGTCGGCCGGGCGCGGGCGGTGCGGAGGGCGGCGGTGTGCCCGGCTCCTCGCCGCCGTCTCCGTGGCCGCCGCGCCCATCGCGCCATGGACAGCCCCCGGCGCCGTACCCCGCCGATCCGGACGACGGTCCGCGGTGGACACCGACCGCTCCGCGGAGTGACCACCTGGTCCCGTCCGGGCATGTCGAAATGCTCGATGCCACGGGCACGTTCGCCTGGTAGACACCGACGAGTCATCTCGGTGCCACCTCCCCGGACGGTTCGGCTGGCTGGATGAGGACACCGAGGCGCGAACCACCCCTTCCGCACCCCGTCTCGTGCCCCTCCCGACCGCAGTAGGAGTGTTCATGACCGGCTCGGCCCGCGTCCGGCCCGCCAGATCCGCCGTCGCCTCCCGCGCCCCCGGGCGGCGCGGCCTGGCGCGCGGAGCGGGGGTGCTGACCTGCTCGCTGCTGATCGGCCAGATCCTCACCGGTACCCCGGCGGCGGCCCAGTCGGGCACGGCGTCCGGTGTCACGTCCGCGCGGGCGGGCGACCTGATCGACGTCACCCTCGACCAGCTCAGGCCCACCCAGCCCTCGCTCGGCTACGACCAGATCTTCTACAAGCTCGGCCGCTACGGCAGCAGCAAGGACGAGGACCGCGGCAAGTTCAACAAGCGGTTCGACGACTGGTGCGAGACCAACGGCCAGGGCGTGGCCGCCTCCGTCGACGCGGGCGCCGCGCTGACCGACCCGTCCTCCTTCACCTGCGCGATCCCGGTCGGGCAGGAGACCGAGGACAGCCTCGCCCAGATGAAGACCGTGGTCGTCGGACCCGGCGGCACGCTGTACCTGACGGACGGCCACCACTCGCTGACCTCGTTCTGGGAGGCGGCCGACGGCGGTCCGAAGACGCCCATCAGGCTGCGGGTGAGCGCCAACCTCAGCCGGCTCTCCACCGCCGACTTCTGGAAGCGGATGCGGGCCGAGAACTGGGTGTGGCTCAAGGACGAGAAGGGCGACGCCATCACGGTGTCCCAACTCCCCACCCGGCTCGGCCTGTCCCGCTTCCACGACGACCCCTACCGCAGCCTCGTCTACTTCACCCGGGGCATCGGCTACGAACAGGCGAACGGCTCGGCCGAGTTCCTCGAATTCCTCTGGGGCGGCTGGCTGCGGGACCGGATCGACCTGTCCCGGTACGACCTGACGTCCCTGTCGTCCTCCCTCGACGCCGTGCGCGACGCCTCGAAGGCGATGACCGACCTCCCCGGCGACACCGTCGTCGCGGGCGGCCGCACCGCCGACGAGCTGGGCAGGCTCGCCGAGTGGAACGCCGGGAAGAAGGAGACGAAGGGCGAGTTCGGGGACCTGTCGCTGCCGTTGAGCGACAGCAAGCCGGGCAAGCTCGCCTTCGCCCTCGACTACCGCTCCCGGGTGCCCGCCACCCCCGCCTGCACCCGCACGGTCACTGGGCAGCGCGCGGGCGCCCTGCTGGTGACGTCGGGCACGACCTGCCTCGACAACGCCCGCCTCACCGGGGTCGTCCTCGTCACCTCGGGCGCGAGCCTGGTGGTGCGCGGCTCGGACATCACCGGCGCGGTGCAGACCGTCGGCGCCGACACCGTCCAGATCTGCGGGAGTTCGCTCACCGGCGCGCTGTCGGTGGTCGGCACCCGCTCCGCCGTCACCCTCTCCGGACCCGGCTGCACCGCCAACACCTTCAGGGGCCCGGTGTCGGTCACCGGCACGAAGGGCGCCTGACCCCGGCGGCGTGGGACCCGGCCGCGCGGTGCGTCAGCGCGGCCGGACCGGCTCGCCGTGCAGATGCCGGAAGACGAGGAGTGTCGCGTCGTCCGTCTGGTGCGGTCCGGTCAGGGCCCGCACCACGTCCTGGGCGAACTCCTCGAGACCGGCCGGGCCCGCGCCGACCCCGGGCTCCGCGGCCCGCCGTACCTCCTCGACCAGCCGTGCGGTGTCCGCGTCCGCGTCATGGGTGCGCCGCTCGACCAGCCCGTCCGAGTACAGCAGGACGATGTCGTCCTCGCGCAGCGTCGTCTCCGTCGCCCGGTAGCGCAGGTCCGGAACCACCCCGAGCGGCGGCCCGCCGGTGCCGGGCGCCTCGTCCAGGACGCGCGCCTCGCCGCCGCGCAGCAGCACGGGACGCGGATGCCCGGCGCAGGTCCAGCGCAGCAGGCACCGCTCGGGGTGGTAGCGGGCGATGACGGCGGTGGCCGTCGACTCCCGGCCGTCGTCGCACGCGACGTTGTTCAGCCACGTGGTGAGCTGCTCCACCTTCCGGCCGGTGAAGCTCAGCCCGGCCAGCGCGTACCGCAGCTTCGCCATCAGGGTGACCGCCTGGAGCCCGTGGCCGCGCGCGTCACCGAGCGCGATGAGGACCCGGTCGCTCGGCAGGACCCGCACCTTGAACCAGTCACCCCCGACCCCGGAGCCCGAGTCCGGCCGGTACACCGCCGCCGCCTCCAGCCCGAAGGGGCTCAACTCGCCCTCGAAATGCGGCAGTACGGCGTCCCGCAGCGCTCCGGAGATGTCCGCGAGCGCGTGCACCTGGGCCCGCTGCGCCTGGGCGTCCCGCTCGGCGAGCGCGGCCCGCTCGCGCGCCCTGCGGTCACCGGTGACGTCCATCATCACCGCGCGCACGCTCCACACCGGCCCGCCCGGCAGGCGGACCGGCTCGGCGACACAGCTCAGCACCTGCCCGCTGGCTTCGAGCCGCAGGTCGCACGCGGCGCGACGGTGGTGCTCGAACACGTCGTACAGGACTTGGCAGAGCCTGTCCTGACCGGCCGTGTCGGTCATCGCGGCGAGCCGCGGCAGGGAGGGGACGGGGGCGTCGTCTGCGAGTCCGAGGACGTGCTGGAGTCCCTCCGAGCCCTGCGCCGAGTCGTCGCCGAGGTTCCACTCCGCCCAGCACACCTGCGCCAACTGCTGGGCGGCGCGCGCCAGTAGGGTGCGGTGGCCGCGTTCCCAGCACAGCAGCAGATGCTCGCCGCAGCGGGTGACGGTCAGCTCGTTGTGGATGCGCACCGCCTGCCCGTCGGGCAGCGGCAGGTACCACTCGACCGGTTCGGGTCCTTGCGGCCCGCCGCCGCCGAACGCGTCCCGCAGCATCCGGGGCACCGCCGTGTCGGCCATGCTCGGGAACCGGTCGAACAGCGGCACCGGCCGGCCGGCCGACGGGGGACGCGCCTCGCGCGGGATGACGGCGTCCGCGTACCGCACGGCCGCCTCGTTCTGGGTGACGTAGTGGTAGTCGACGATCCGGCCTTCGTCGTCGCAGACGACCCTGACCAGCAGCGCGGCCATCGGCAGCGCGTCCAGGAGGTCACGGGTGGCGATGGCCGCCACCTCGGCCGGCACGTCGGAGCGGTCGTCCCCGCCCTCGGCGGGCGGCGTCGGGAAAGCCTCCCGGGCCCGGTGGTCGGCGCGGGCGGTGTACCAGCCGATCCTGCGGCGTTGCGACGCGAGCAGCTCCTCCAGAGCACGGACGCCGACCGGTGGCCGGGCGTCCTGTTCTGACTTCTCGCGGGCCGCCATGCCCCACCATCCTCCGGGCCTGTGCCCCTCGTACCAATCGGTCTCGGCCAGCACCATCAGACACGGAGCGCGCGGGACGCCCGGCACGACACGCCCGCTCCGGTGAGAACGGGCGCTTTCACGGCGGAGGTGAAGAAGTCGCTTTCCGTTCCGGTGGCGCGAAACAAATGCAGTCCTGATTTCGCCAGAATCGACGAGAGGCCCGATCGGCGTGAAATCGTCGTCGCGCCCGATGACTCGGCCACCAGGAGTTACAGCTTTTCACACCCGTAACGGCGACGCCAACCGGCCTCGTTGGTCGGGCGGGGAATTACGGACCAGGTGGCTCGAATTGCCGATCACTTCGGCGGTACAGGGAATTACTGCAGTGCCCCCTTGCACAGGTGGTACCGCCCGATGAAGATGAGCAACCGTGGCCGAGGCGCCCGTCCCGCGAAATGTGTGGGATGCCCGGCCCATTTTGTGGTGCGCCCGTCCGAAACGCATCGCATTCCGGCGCGTGCCCGCCCCGGCGGGGTCCGCGGTGTCACCTTTCGTTCCGTCGAACAGGATGGATTCAGAGTGGAGTCAGGGCAACGCACACTCGTTGAGCTATTCGAAGGAGTCGTCGCTCGGTTCCCCGACCGGGTGGCGGTGACGGCCGACGGCCGCGACCTCACCTACCGGGCCCTCGACGCCCGGTCCGCGGCGGTCGCCGGGCGGCTGCGGGAGACGGGCGCCGGCCCCGGTGCCCTGGTGGGCCTGCTGCTCCCGCGCACCGGTGCGCTCCCCGTCGGGCTGCTCGGCCTCATCAGGTCGGGTGCCGCCTACGTCCCCCTGGATCCGGGCTATCCCGAGGAGCGGATCGACTGGACGCTGGAGGACGCCGACGTCACCAGCGTCGTCACGACGACCGAACTGGCAAAACGATTCACCGGAACGGGCGTCGACATCGTCGTGCTGGACGAGGAGACGGGGGCGGACCCGGGGCGTGCGCCGGGGCAGGACGTGCGGGAGGGCCGGGCCGCCCACCCGGCCGCCGATCGCGCCCCCGTCGCCGCCCCCTCCGCCGCCGACCTGGCCTACGTCATCCACACCTCAGGCTCCACCGGTCTGCCCAAGGGCGTCCAGGTCGAACACCGGCAGGTGGTGGGGCTGTTCGACGCCACCCGGGACCTGTTCGACTTCGACGAGAACGACGTCTGGGCGCTGTTCCACTCCATCGCCTTCGACTTCTCCGTCTGGGAGTTCTGGGGCGCGCTGCTGTCCGGCGGCCGGCTCGTCGTGGTGCCGCAGGCGGTCGCCCGGGTGCCGCGCGACCTGCACCGGCTGCTGCGCGAGGAGCGCGTGACGGTCCTCAACCAGACCCCGTCCGCGTTCGCCCGGCTGGCCGCCGTCGACGGACCGCCCCTGGACGGGCTGCGGTGGGTGGTGTTCGGCGGCGAGCGGCTCGAACCCGCCTCGCTGCGGGGCTGGTTCGACCGGCACGGCGACCAACGGCCGCGCCTGGTCAACATGTACGGCATCACCGAGGCCACCGTGCACGCCTCGCACCGCCCGCTCACCGCCGCCGACTGCGCGGCGCCCGGCAGCCCGATCGGCGTGCCGCTGGACGACCTCGCCTTCCAGGTGCTCGACGAGGACGGCGTACCGGTCCCCGACGGCACCCCCGGTGAGCTGTACCTGTCGGGCGACGGGCTGGCCCGCGGGTATCTGAACCGCCCCGAGCTGGAAAAGGAACGTTTCCTCGAACTGGTCGGGGCTGACGGCACGGTCCGGCGCTGCTACCGCACGGGGGACCGCGTCGTCGCCCTCCCCGACGGCGGCTACGGCTACCTCGGCCGCACCGACGACCAGTTGAAGATCCGCGGCTACCGGGTCGAGCCGGGCGAGATCGAGGCGGTGCTCCTCGCCGACTCCGCCGTCTCCGCGGCCGTCGCCGTCGCGCACGACTACGGCGAGAGCGAGGGAGGGGGCGGCGGCGTCGACGGAGACGTACGCGTTCTCGCCTACGTCGCCTCCGACACCCCCGCCGCCGACCTCGCGCCCCGGCTCGGCGACCGTGCCGCCGCCGTGCTGCCCGCGCACATGCGGCCCTCCGCCTACGTCGTCCTGCCCGAACTGCCGCTCACCCGCAACGGCAAGGCCGACCGCGCCCGGCTCCCCGACCCGCGGACCGCGACCGCGCACGCCCCCGTCGCCGTCGCCGTCCCCGACCAGGACGGCGCCGCGGGACCCACCCCCACCGAGGCGCGGATCGCCGGGATCTGGCGCGAGGTCCTCGACCTGCCCGACCTCGGCACCGACACCGACTTCTTCGACCTCGGCGGCACCTCGCTCTCCCTGCTGCGCATGTTCGCCAGGACCAACGCCGCGTTCGGCACCGACCTCGACATCACCGTGCTGATCGACGGCGCCACCGTCGCCGCCCTGGCCCGCCACGTCGACACCGCCCTGGCCGCCGGCCCCCGGTGAGCGCCGCACGAGAGGCCCGCCCCACCCCACCCACCCCGGAGGGACGCATGACCGCACAGCCCGACTTCTCGCTCAGCCCCGAGGATCTCGCCGCCTTCCACCGCGACGGCTACGCGGGCCCCTTCACGCTGTACAGCCCCGAGGAGATCAAGAAGGGCTGGGGCCGCACCCGGCTGGAACTCCTGGACCGCGGCTCCGCCGTGTACAGCGAGGACGCCGCCGTCTCCGCCGCCACCAACATCTCCAACTACGACCGCCACCTCGACCACCCCTTCCTGGCCGACCACATCACCCGTCCGGAGATCGTGCACCGCGTCGCCTCCGTCCTCGGCCCCGACGTGCTGTGCTGGCGCACCGAGTTCTTCCCCAAACACCCCGGCGACGAGGGCACCGACTGGCACCAGGCGGACACCTTCGCCAACGCCTCGGGCACCCCGCAGATCCAGTGGCCGGGCGGCTCCGACTTCGGCGGCACCATCACCGTCTGGTGCGCCTTCACCGAGGCGAGCGCCGAGATGGGCTGCCTCCAGTTCATCCCCGGCACCCACCGCACCATGTACTACGACGAGACCAAGCGGATGCACTACGCGCCCGACCGCAACAACGACGTCGACAAGGACGGCGTCAGGCGCGGCTTCTTCGGCTACGACTACCGGGAACTCCAGATCGACCCCGACTGGAAGCCCGACGAGTCGAAGGCCGTCTCCATGGAGATGCGGGCCGGCCAGTTCATCATGTTCTGGTCCACCCTCATGCACGCCTCGCACCCGCACGAGGGCCGCACCCGCGACATGCGCATGGGCTTCGCCTCCCGCTACGTGCCCACCTCCGTCGAGGTCTACCCCGGCACCGACGCCATCGAGGAGTACGGCGGCCGGGTCAGCCTCGACCGGTACGGCACCGTCCTGGTCAGCGGCGCCGACACCTACGGACACAACAAGACCGCCGAACGCACCACCCGCGACCACCCCTTCGTCACCCAGCCCCCGGTCGGCAGGTGAGGCCGAGGGGAACGGCGGCCGACGACGGCACACCGGCCGCCCTCGCCCACGCCCTGCTGGACACGGCGTCCCTCACCCGCGCCCTGCCGCACCGGGTGAGGGTGACCCCCGCCGTGCCCATCCCGCCCGAACAGCTGCCCAGGACACAGGAGTTGCTCGACGAGATCGCCGACGAACTCGGCCTGCCCGGGGTGACGGTCCTCCCGGCGGTCGAGGGAGCCACCGCCGTCGAACTCGCCGTCGGCAGACGGCTCGCGCTGCGCGCGCCCGGTGAACTCGCCGACGGCGAGCCGCACCGGGCGGCCAGAGCCGCGCGCGCCGCGTTCCCCGGACCCGCCGTGGTGCTGCCCGGCCGGGACGGCACCCCCCTGCGCTGCTGGGCCGCGGGCCCCGAGGACGCCCCGGCCGTGATCGTCGTCAGCGCCTGCGGGATGCCCGTCGGACTCGCGACACCGTGGCTGGCCGCCCTGTCCCGCGCCTACCGGGTGGTGACCTGGGAGAGCCGCGGCCTGTTCGCCGCCGACGACGGCAGCGGGCTAGGCCGGCCCCCCGCGCACACCCTCGAAGCCCAGAGCGACGACGTGCTCGCCGTCCTCGACGGATTCGGCATCCCGCACGCCCACGCGCTCGGCCTGTGCGGGGGAGCGGTGATCGCCCTCTCGGCTGCCGCCCGCTCCGACCGCGTCAGCTCCCTCAGCCTCTGGCACGGCGACTGGGAACTCGGCGCGGAAGCACCCAAGACGGCCCACCAGCACGACATCGCGTCCCTGCTCGCCCTCGTCGCCAGGGGCCGCCCGCAGGCCGCCGCCATGCACCGGCTGATGAGCCGGCCCACCGCCCTCCAGGCGCTGCGCCCGGACATCGCCCACTACCTCATCCACCCCTACGCCACCCCCGAACTCCTGCACCGCTACGGCCTGTTGAACGGCGCCCTGATGACCGCCGACTGCCGGCGGCTGCTCGACGCCCCGCAACCGACCCTCGTCGTCACCAGCGACCGGGACGCCACCGCCCATCCGGCGGGCTCCGCCTTCGTCGCCCGCCACCTGCCCCGGGCCGGCCTGCGCACACTGCCCGAGGGCGACCACCTCACCGCCTTCGACGCGGGCGGCGAACTCGTCTCGCTGGCCGAGGAGTTTCTGCGCTCCGTGACCGTCCCCGACCGGAAGGGCACATGAACGACATCGACCCGCACCTGGCCGAGGTGCTCACCGAACACCCCGCGGTCGCCGCGGCCACGGTCACCCCAGACCCCGAAGGCGCGGGCGGCCACGCCCAGTTGGTCGCCGACCCCGGCACGGCCCGGGTGCTGCACCGGTCCGCCCGGCTGGAGGCGGCGGGCCGGCTCGGCGGCCTCGGCTGGCACGAACCCGCGGGCGCCCTGCGGGTCGCGGGCCTCAACCGCAGCGAGACGGAGTTCCTGCACCGCGAGATCTTCACCGACAACGCCTACTTCAGGTACGG
Organism: Streptomyces griseoviridis; assembly: GCF_005222485.1. Lineage (NCBI taxonomy): Bacteria > Bacillati > Actinomycetota > Actinomycetes > Kitasatosporales > Streptomycetaceae > Streptomyces > Streptomyces griseoviridis. Next base: position 1,258,257 of record NZ_CP029078.1, on the reverse strand, counting down.
CATCGCGCTGCCCGAGGCGGCCGTCGTCGTCGACGTCGGCGCCAACATCGGCATGTTCACCCTGCGCGCCGCCCTGCACAGTCCGGGCGCCCGCGTCATCGCCGTCGAACCCGTCACCGAACTCGCCGACGCCGTCGCCCTCAACGCCGAACTGCACGACGTGGACGCCACCGTGCTGCGCACCGCCCTCGGCCGCGAGGAGGGCGAGACGGCCTTCACCTTCTACCCCGGCAACAGCGTCATGTCCGGCCGGTTCGCGGACCCGGCCGAGGACCTCGACGTACTGCGCGGCTACCTGCTGACCGCCCCGGACGCGCCACCCGCGGGACACCTGGACCGCCTGGTGACCGACCGGATGGCCGCGCACACCCGCCGGGTCCCGGTGACCACGCTCACCGCCGTCGTCCACGCGCACGCCCTCGACCGCGTCGACCTGCTGAAGATCGACGTGGAGAAGGCCGAGGCCGACGTCCTCGACGGCATCGACGACACGGTGTGGCCGCGCGTCGAGCGGATCGTCATGGAGGTCCACGACATCGACGGCCGGCTCGCCGCCGTCCTCGCCAGACTCCGCGCCCACGGCTACGAGACCCGCACCGACCAGGACCCCCGGCTGACCCGCACCCCCTGCCACACCGTCTACGCCAGGCGCCCAGGCGCCGCCACCGGCGCGGCCCCCGTCACCCTGCCCGGCGGCGGCCCGACCCTGCGCCGCCTGGAGGAGGAACTGCGCGAACTGACCGCAAGGCGGCTCCCGTCGACGCCACCACCCCGCCGCTACACGCTCGTCACCGCCCTCACCGACAGCCGTCCGAAGCCCCGGCAGGCCGGGCGGGACACCACCGGTTCGCCCCGGGCGGCCGTGCTCGCCCGGATCTGGGCGGAGATCTTCGGCCCTGACGCGGTACGGCCCGACGCCGACTTCTTCGACCTCGGCGGCGACTCCCTCACCGCCGTACGCCTGATGGCGACCCTGGAGGACGAACTCGGCGAGGACGCCCTCACCCCCGACCTCATCTTCACCGACAGCACCTTCGGCGCCCTCGCCGACGCCGTCGAGGCGAGCGCCGCGCCCCAGCGGACGACCCGGCCGTGAGCGGCGGACGGCCCGCGGGGGAGCGGGCGACGAACGGCACCGCACGGCCGGCGCCCGGCCGCTGGTTCCACCGCCCGCTGCCCCGGCCGGACGCCAGGCTCCGCCTCGTCTGCGTCCCGCACGCCGGCGCCGGAGCCGCCGTCTTCCGCCCCTGGGCCGAACGGCTCGCCCCCGACGTCGAACTCGTCGCGGTACGGCTGCCGGGGCGGGAGAGCCGGCTGCGGGAGCCGGGGCGGGAGAGCCGGCTGCGGGAGCCGCCCGCCCGCCACTGGCCCACGCTCGCCCAGGACCTCGCCGCCGCCCTCGACGACCAAGTCCCCGCGCCCTACGTGCTGTTCGGCCACAGCATGGGCGCGATGCTCGTCTACGAGACCGTCCGCCGACCGCTCGCCCGACCGCCCGAGAAGGTCCTGCTGTCCGGCTGCCGCGCACCCCACGTGCCGCGCGCCCTGCCCGCCATCCACGCACTGCCCCCGGAGCGGTTCCTCGCGGAACTCGGCCGGCTGGCCGCCACCCCGGCGGCCGTCCTCGCCCGCCCCGCCCTCATGGAACTGCTGGAACCCGTGCTGCGCGCCGACATCCGGCTCGCCGAGACCTGGCACCACCCCGCGCCCGACCCGCTGCCCGTGCCCGCCACCGTGTTCTGGGGCACCACCGACGACGTCGCGCCCCCCGACGCGGTGGCCGCCTGGCGGCACCTCGCCCCGCACGGCTTTGGCGCCCGGCCCGTCGAGGGCGGGCACTTCTTCCCGTTCTCGCCCGAGGACGGGACCGGCCACCTGCTCCACCTGCTCGACGACGAGACCGCGCCCGCCGCGACACGACGACCACGAGGGAGCGACCGCGCGTGAGATCCCCCTACTTCGACGACGGCCACGCCGCGTTCCGCGCGGAGGTCAGGGCGTTCCTGGCCACCGAGGTGCTGCCGCACGCGGCCCGCTGGGAGGAACAGGACACGGTGCCCGCCGCCTGCTGGAAACTCCTCGGCGAAAGCGGCTACCTGGGCCTCGCGCACCCCCGCGCCGTCGGCGGCACCGACCGCGACTTCTTCACCTCCGTGGTCCTCCTCGAAGAACTCGGCCGCACCGGCTACGGCGGACTGCGGGCCGCCGTCGCCGTCCACGCCTACATGGCCACCCCCTACCTCAGCCGGGTCGGTAGCCCCGACCTGTGCCGCGCCTATCTGGGGCCCGCCGTGCGCGGCGAACGCGTCGCGGCCCTCGCCATCACCGAACCGGGCGCGGGATCCGACCTGTCGTCCCTGGCCACCAGGGCGGTCAGGGACGGCGGCCACTTCGTCGTCGACGGCACCAAGGCCATGGTCAGCAACGGCATGACCGCCGACTTCCTCGTGACGGCGGTCCGCACCGCCCCCGCCACCCGCGGCCCGCGCGGCGCCACCGGCCTCTCCCTGCTGCTCGTCGACACCCACCTGCCCGGCGTCCACCGCACCCCGCACCCCACCCTCGGCTGGCGCTCGGCGGGCACCGCCACCGTCACCCTCGACGCGGTACGGGTCCCCGCCGACCGGCTCGTCGGCCGCCTCGACCACGGCTTCTACTACCTGATGCGCGGCCTGCAACTGGAACGCCTCGTCGCCGCCGTCCTCGCCCTCGGCGGCATGGACCACACCCTGGACGACCTGCGCGCCTTCCTGCGCGCCCGGAACGTCGGCGGCGAGCCCCTCGCCCAACGGCAGGCCCTCGTGCACCGGGTCGCCGACCTTGCCACCGAACTCGCCGCCGCCCGCCACCTCGTGCACCACACCGCGTGGCTCTACGAGCAGGGCGAACTGCCGTCCGTGGAGTGCTCCATGGCCAAACTGCACACCACCGAACTGGCCTGCCGCCTCGCCGACACCTCGCTCCAGCTCCAGGGATCGCACGGCTACACGCAGACGTCCACGGCCGCCCGCGCCCACCGCGACGCCCGCGCCGCCACCGTCGCGGCCGGACCGAGCGAGGTGATGCGCGACCTCGTCGGCCGGGCCGTTCTGGGCGGCGACCCGGCCGGAGGGAGTCTCTGATGGACGACCGCACCGCCGTCTTCTTCCTCGCGCTCGCCCTGGTCCTCGCGGTGGCCAGGCTCTGCGGGGCGGGCGCCCGCCGCCTCGGACAGCCCGCTGTCGTCGGCGAGATCGTCGCGGGCGTCCTGCTCGGCTCGACCCTGCTCTCCCCGACCTGGGGCGTGCGCGACGCCGTCCCCTACGACGACGTCCAACCGCTCCTCGGGGCGCTCGCCAACGTCGGCCTCGCCCTCTTCATGTGCGTCATCGGCTACGAGACCGACCCCGCGTTCCTGCGCGGCAGCGGCCGCACCGCCCTCAGCGTCGCGACCGGCTCGGTCCTGCTGCCGCTGGCCGGCGGCATCCTGGTCGCCCTGCCCTTCGCCGCCGCCCACGGACCCTCGGGCACCCGCGGGTTCGTGCTGTTCGTCGGCGTGGCGATGTCCGTCACGGCGTTCCCCGTCCTGGCCCGCATCCTCGCCGACCAGCGGCTGAACCGGACGCCCGTCGGCCGGATCGCCATGGCCGCGGCCGGCGTCAACGACCTGATCGCCTGGGCCTGCCTCGCCGTCGTCGCCGCCCTGTTCAGCGACGCCGAGTCGTGGCGGATGGCGTTCCTGCCGGTGTATCTCGTCCTGCTGCTCGGGGTGGTACGCCCGCTGGCCGCCCGGTTCCTGCGCCGCCGCGCCCACGGCACCGCGGACACGGCGGGCGCCGTCGTCCTCGTCGTCGCCGGACTCATGGCCTCCTGCGCGGCCACCGAATGGCTCGGCATCCACTTCGTGTTCGGGGCGTTCGTGTTCGGCGCGGTGATGCCCAGGGAGGGCAGCGAGGAACGGATGCGGGTGGCGGTGATGGACGGCCTGGAGAAGTCCGCCACCCGCATCCTGCTCCCCCTCTACTTCGTGATCGCGGGCACCCGGGTCGACCTGTCGACGTTCCGCGCGGCACACCTCGGCGGCCTCGCCGTGATGCTGGCGGTCGCGGTGGCCACGAAGATGGCCGGCGCGGGACTGGGCGCCGCGGCGGCCGGCCTGCCCCGCCCCGATGTGCTCACCCTCGCGGTCCTGATGAACACCCGCGGCCTCACCGAGGTGGTGATCCTCACCGTCGGCCTCCAACTCCACCTGATCGACGCGGCGTTCTACTCGATCATGGTGGTGATGGCGGTCCTGACGACGGTCATGACCGGCCCCCTGCTGCCGTCCCGCCCGACCCCGTCGAAGGACGACCGTCCGCCGACCCCCACCCAGGACAGGGTGCCGACACCGGGCCGCGGACGAGGGTGACGACGGCGCGACGCGGACGAGGGTGACGACGGCGCGACGGGCCGGGACGGGCCGCGACGGGCAGGGGCGGGACGTGGCGAGGCGGGTGAGGCGGAACGGACCGGAGAACGGACCGATACGCGCCGTCCCCCCGTCCCCCCCCGTCCCGCCTTCCCCTCCCGCCCCTGCCGCCTCCCGTCCCGCTGCCTCGCCCCCCCCGTCGCCCTCGTCCCCTCCGTCCCGGCCGCCGCTCGGCGTCTCAGCCGGGCTGTACGGACTCGTCCCGCAGGCTGGTCCGCAGCAGCCCCGCCCGGTGCAGCCGCTGCTCCAACTCCAGTACCTCCTGGGCGGCTTGGCGGGGGCAGGGAGCCGCCGCCCCGATCAGCCCCCAGCGCCCGGCGACCGACGTGATAGCCCGCACATGGCCCTCGGGACCCGGCTGCCCGATCCCGTCCTCGAGCCGCTTCAGATCGGTCTCCGCCGCCGGCCGCACCACCTTGGTCGCCGCGTACACGCCCTGCTCGCGGCCGAGCACCTCGCGCGCCTCGGTGAGGAACGCGCGGACGTACTCGGCGCCGTTGGACGACAGGTTCAGGTCCTGCATGGCGATCACCTGACGGTCCCCGAACCGGCCGCCGAGGCGGGCGAGCGCGAAGTCCACGCCGCCCTTGACGAACCCGAGGTCGCGCCCGGCGCCCTGGAACGCGCCGTGCAGGGCGGCCACCCCCTCCCGCACGGCCCGGAAGTCGGCGGGCGCGATGTCGAAGCGCGCGCAGGTGTCCTCGTCCACGTAGACACTGCCCTCCCAGACGCTGCCCCGGGTGATCTGCACGGTCCCGCCCTCGGCCGGCCGGCCCGCGACCACGTGCGCGGAGGGCGCCAGGATGAACTCGTAGCCGGGGACGCGGTGCCGCCCGTAGTGGGTGTGCACCTCCAGGACGTAGTCCTCCTCGGTCTCCATCGCCTGCCGCGCCAACGCGTCAAGCGCCGCGACGTCGTCGAGGGGCACCCCCATCCTGATCCGGCTGCCGGTCAGCTCCTCGGCGGGCTTGAAGCAGCCCAGTTCGAGGCCGTACCGCTCGCGCAGCAGACGGGCGGCGGACCGCACCTGGTCGCGCATGGACGCCTCGTCGGAGCCGCGCCGGGTCAGCGAGTACCCCGGCAGGCGGGGCAGCAGCACCCCGAACTCCCGGTGGAAGGGCGTCACTTCGGCCTCGGCGTCCAGCAGGAGGCGCGGGTCGTCGTCGGCGGCGCGGGGGCCGGGGACCTCAAACGCCTCCTCGACGGTCGGGTACAGCGTCGTCTTGCGGTTCCAACGGGCGGCGATCTCGGGCCCGTTGGCGTCGACGCGCAGCTCGGTGAGACCCGCCGCGCGCTTCAGCCAGAGCAGCAGCACCCGGGTCTCGGTGTCGGCGGCGAACAGCCGCACGACGGTCTCGGGCGCGGCGCGCAACTGCCGTACGAGGACGTCGAGGGGCGTGGCGAGCCGCTCGGTGGGCGCGGCGACGGCCAGCGCGAGCAGGGCGTGCGACAGGTAGTAGTAGCTGGTGTCGGCCACCTCGACGCCGACGACCTTCCCTGACGCGGCCACCGCCTGCCGCCACGGCTCGCCCCGCCCCACCGCCAGGTCGCCCGGCGCGGCCAGATACACCGACCTGGCCTCCATGTAGGCGGAGAAGTCGTCGGGCGAACGCCCCAGGGCCAGTTGGGCGACGTCGGCCTCGAAGCAGCCCTTGAGCGTGGAGGCGGTGCCGAGGACGATGGCCGGCACCTGCCCGCGCTCCGCGCCGAACGGCCGCAGCTCCACATCGGCCGCCGCCTCGGCCCCGGCGAGCCCGACGCCGAGCAACCGCCGCGACACGTCCTCCAACTCCGCGCGCGACAGCAGTCCTGGCCCCATGCAGAACCCCTCCCACGCGAGCGTCCTGCCACGGTGAACGACGGTCTGTTCCTGCATCCACGGCTCCCGGTATCGGTGCGGACAGCGACAGAGTGATCACATACTGTGTACTCGCGCAGGATAGCCAAAGGAAGGGCGTCTGCCTGCCGCGGGAAATGGCCTCCCTCCCTCGTTGCCCGACCGGGCGTGAGCATGCCTCCGGGGCGGGAGGGCGGAGTCCGGAATTTCGCCCTCACCGGCGCGCTCGCTCCCTTAGCGTGATCGCATGAGTGAAGAGAGTTACTTCTCCGTGCGGACGCTGAGGGATCTGGTGACGGGCGAGGCGTGGAGGGGTCTCACCCGCTACCCGTCCTGGAGCTATCCAGCAGATCGAACCCTGTTACGGCAGGGCACGCGTGGGACTCATGTGCTTGCCCTGACCAGTGGAATGGTGAAGGTGGTCCGCACGGACCGCGATGGGCGGCAGCGGCTGCTCGCCTTCCGCGGGCCGGGTGAGATTCTGGGCGAGATGGCACTCCAGCACGGCGGGGAGCGTCTGGCCGACGTGCGGACAATGAGCACATGCAAAGCGTCCGTGGTGCCTGCTGAGGACTTCAGACGCTTTGTGGACGACCATCAGCTTGCCTACCCGCTGGCCGTGCTGGCATCGAGTCGATTGCGGGAGCAGACCGAGGTCTACGACGGTGCCGTGCATGAGCGTCTGGCGATGGCGCTGCTGCGCCTCGTCGAGGTCTCCGGTGGTGTGTGCTCGTTCTCGCTCACCAGGGAGGAGCTGGCGCAGCACGTCGGGGTGGGCCGCAACTCCGTCACCAAGGCGCTGCTCCGCCTCGGCCCGGAACGGGTGGAGGCCACGAAGAACCGCGTCCACGTCACCGGTCTCGACGACCTGAGGAAGATGCTCGCCGGCTCTCTCAGCGCGTGAACACCCTGTGGTCCACGTCACATTCCGTGCGCACTCGCGGGGCGGACCGATCCGGTGCCGGCTGTGAAGCTCGAACGGCACGACCACCCACACAACGGCGTCTCCGTCCCGACCGTCGCGGAGCGGACGGAGCGCGAGGAGGAGTGACGCATGCCCGAGCAGAGCAGCCGACTGCCCCGGTGGGGCGCGGCCCCGCACACCCACAGCCGTCCGCTTCCCCCGTACCGGGGCATCCTGGCCGTGGACGCGAAGGGGTTCACCGGCCATCCGGCCGTCCAGCACGAGGCCATCAGCCGCAGCGTGCCCGAGCTGCTGGAAACAGCCCTCGCCAGGGCGGGACTTCAGGAACTCTGGAACGATCGCAAGTTCCCCGCCTCCACCGGTGACGGCTACGTCCTCGGCTTCGATCCCGCCCTGATGCCCTTCGTGATCCACCCCCTCCTGATCGATCTGCAGGACCTGCTGACGGACTACAACGTCCTCTCCCACGGCGTGGTGCCCATCAGGCTGCGCGTCAGTCTGCACATCGGTCCGCTGCCGGACACCGGCGACGAGTTCAGCGGAAACGGCACGGCACGCAACGACACACACCGGCTGCTCGACTCCCGGCCCGTCAAGGCGGTGCTCGCCTCGCACAAGGAGAACATCACCCACGTCGCGGCGATCCTCTCCGACCGCTGCTACGAGGACGCCGTCGCCGGCGGATACACCGGGCGCCACCTCGACCACTTCGTGGAGGTGGCCGCCACCGTCGAGGGCAAGCCCTTCTCCCAGCGGGCCTGGATCTACGTGCCGCAGCCGTCCGGGCCGCTGTACGAGGAGACCTCGTCCGACGGCACGGTCGAGGAGCAGGTGAAGGCGAGTTCCCGTCGGTCGGAGGGCGGCGGTGAGCAGAGCGGCGGTGACCGCGGCACCCGGGTGCGCAACAGCGCCCCCAACGGCAACCTCAACACGGGGACGGTGCACGGCGGGCAGAGCGTGGCCAATCACCATGTCGCCGGTGACGCTGTCGGAGGGAACAAGGCCGGCCGGGTCCGCGGCTTCCAGGGGGACCAGGTGCGCGGGAACAAGAACCAAGGACGACCGTGATGCCGGGCGACGAGGCGCCGGGGGAACCGGAGAGCGGGGTCTCCGAGCTGCTCGACGCCATCGCCGGACGGACCGGCCCGTGGCGGTCGTTCGTCTACGCCCCGAACGGGAACGTCAACGCGGGATCCGTACACGGCGGTCAAGGCGTCCACAACCAGCGGACGGACGAACCGCGGGCATCTCGGCCGTCCAGAGTGCGCGAGGGGCCGATCCCTCAGGAGGAGGTAACGGCCGCCGCCTTCGGGTTCGCGGAGCCCGCGTGGTTCACCGCGGCCCGCGCGGAACTGGATCGGGGGCTGCTCTTCCTCGCCGGGAGGAGCGGCTCCGGCCGGCACACCGCGGCCCTCAACCTCCTGCGGGCGGAGTGCGGGAGCGGGGCCCCGCTGCGCGCCCTGGACAGCCTCACCGAACTGGACAGCTGGCAGCCCACCGACGCTTCGGCACGCGGCTACGTGGTGGCCGGACTGTTCCCGTCCCGGCCGCTCGGAGCCGGTGTCCTCGGCCATGTGCGGTCCCTGCTGAGCGGGGTCGGCGCCCGCATGGTGATCGTCCTGCCGGACGACACGGCGCTGCTGCGCCGGCTCGAACAGGATCTCCATGTCACGGTCGTGCGGTGCGAACCGCCGCCGCCCGAGGCCGTGTTCGGCTCGCAGTTCGAAGCCGCGGTACCCGACCAACGGGAACGGGACCGGCTGCTGGGGGCGTTGGGCCGCCGGGAGCTGGGGGAGCTGCTGGTACCGGAGCTGCTGCCGGCCGAAGTCGTCGAGCTGGTGGGGGCGTTGGTCGCGGCCGACGGTGACGCGACGGCGCTGGGCGATCTCCGAGACCGGCTGAGCTACCGCGCCGAGCGCGAAGTACCGCCCCTCATGGAGAAGTTGCGCGACGATCCCGACGCCCTCTCCTTCCTGCTGGCGGCCTGCGTGTACGAGGGGGCGGACTACCGCATCGTCAGGGAGGAGGCCGACCGGTTGCTCGACCTCTCCGACGGATGCCTGGCGGCGACACTGCCGGCGACGGACTCCCAGGGCGTGGAGACCGCCGAAAGGCCCAACCCCGACTTCGTCTTCCGGCGCTCCCTGACAGAACTCCTCCATGCCGTCCAGGCCTCCCGGCAGCCGCGCCAGATCCGCACGGCGGGCACCTTCGGACACAGCGTGGAACCGGTGGTCTTCGTCCGGCACCGACAGGCCGAGACCGTACTCAGGCACGTCTGGCGTGAGTACGGCCGGCTGGCGGACCTGGTCGTCAGATGGCTGCGCGAGGTGAGCTGGGACGACGGGCTGACCGGACCGGTCGGCCGGGTCATGGGAATGGCCGCGAGCTGGGGAGGCGGACGCAGGGCGCTCCGCCACATCCAGCCCCTCGCCGGGTCCGAGCGCACGACCGGGCGCGTCATCGCGGCCCACGCCCTGGGCATCGCCGCCCAGGACCCCGTGCTGGTCGCGGAGGTGCGCTACCGCCTCCGCCAGTGGAGCCACGCGGCGAGTCCGGACCTGCGGACCACGGTGGGACTCGCGTGCGGCACCGAGTTCGGACTGGCACGCCCCGATGTGGCCCTGCACCTGCTGCGCACCCTCGTCTTCGGACTGCGCACCCGCGACGGGCAGGACAGCGGAGAGAGCCAGGTGCGCGTCGCCGTACAGGCCGCGGTCACCACCCTGTTCCAGGCCGGCAACGAGGAGAACGTGTTCGGCCGGATTCGCGAATGGCTGAGCGCGGACCAGGCCGACACGGAAGGCATACTCTTCCTCTTCGCCCAACTGCTGCGCTCTCCGCGATGGTTCACCCGGCAGCTCGCCGACGACACCCCCGAGGGCGAACTGATCACCGATCTGATCCGGCAGGCGTTGAACAACGACAGTTCCTTCGACGCCACCTGCGGGGCGTTGCTGGGATGGGCCGACGGAGCGCAATGGGACCCCACGTCGCGCCGAGCGGTCGAGAACCTCTTCGCCGACCTCGCTGAATCCATGCGGTCCGGCGAGTTCCGGCTTTTCGTGGAGATGGACCAGAAGGAAGCCGACGGCCGGGTCGGCCGTGACATCGCACGGGCCTCGCTCGACCGGTGGCGGAGCGGCAGACAGGAGGAGGCGGCATGAGCGACGGACCGACCGAACGTCTCTACCACCGGACGGCGAGGCCGCCCTGGCGGGAGATCCTCGGCCGGCGCTGGTCGGCGGCACAGGACTGGTCCCTGGTGCTGCGGGACACCGCCGGCGACTACTTCGTCCTCGGCCACCGTGGAGATCCCGACGACCCGGATGCCCAGGTGCCGGTGTTCAGCGAGGCGCCCGCACCCGGTGTCCGAGGCGACTACACCGACGTCTTCCGGGTGGACGCGACCGAGCACGTGGACACCAAGGCCATCGGCCTCCCCACGGTGTACGGCACCGAATCCGTGGATCTGTGGGTGTCGTGGTGGGTGCACGATCCGGTGAGTGTCGTCCGTGCGAGAGCCGTGCACGGCTGGCACCTGGTCCGCACCCACCTCGCGAGTGCGCTGCGCGACCTCGCCGAGGCCCAGGCGGTCACGGGCAACGGACTCGGAGCCCCGGAGATCATGCACCACCTCGGTGCACCTCAGCGACTCGAGGAGACGGGCCTGAGCTACCGGGTGTTCGACGTGCGGCTGAGGGAGTCGGACGAGGAACTCCTCCTCGGCCGGGCGGAGAGTGAGGGGGTCCGCTACTCCTGGACGCCCAGCCGGCGTGGCGAGTTCGAGTTCTGCCTCCAGGCGCTGCACGCCGGGCCCGCCTCGCTGGCGGCGCTCTGGCTGCTCAGACATCCCGACCAGGTGAGCCAGGTGCTGGACTGGGCGGTCGACCACCGTGAGCTGCTCAGCCCGCCGCGCACCGACTGGCAGGAAGAACTGGCCACGCTGCTGGGCACGTTGACCGATCAGGAACGGAAAGAGATCTCCTACCTTCTGCGCGACCGTATCTCCGCGTTGGGGCGTCAGGTACCAGACATGGCCGGGTGAGAAGGAGGGAAAGCAGCGGTCGAAAGGGCGGGTGCGTCGTCTTCGGACGACGCACCCGCCCTTTTCCGCGTGCGCTGTCCCGGGCGGTCCGCACATGTGACCACAGCCACTTTCCGTACGCATCGAGAGAGCGGACGCGGCGACTTCCGTGCGCGAATCTCGAGGCGTCCGGAAAAACGGCACGCGAGCACGCCTCGGACGTCAACTACGGCTGCGGAAGGACGACATGCGACCAGAGGAAAATCATTTCGCGGAGAAGGTGATTCCGCTGTACGCCACGCGACGCGACAGCGACTTGGGAGGAATGCCCGCCCCCGCTGACGAGCCGGGAATTCCTCCCGCCATGGTGCTGAACGCCGAACGGGGAATCATCAACACCGGCACGGTCCACGGCGGCCAGCACGTCACGGCCATCGAGCTGACGGGCCACCTCGACCAGGGAGCCGACGGTGACGCCTGAGGTGCTCGGGGCCGCCGACCTCGACGCCCTTGTCGCGGCCCTGGCCGCCGAGCGGAGGATGGTCGTCGTCGCACCGAACGGCACCGTCAACACCGGCCTGGTGACAGGCGACCAGCGGCAGATCGTCTCCACGTCGGCGACGGCCGGCCCCGCGGCCCGGCCCACGGGACAGGGCCCGGTACGCCCCAAGGACCTGCTCGCGGCCAGGCGGCGCTTCGTGCCGCCGCCCGGCTTCGGCGACGCGCTCGCCGCACTCGACTCCGGTGTCTCGGCCCTCGTCGGAGCACCCGGGACCGGCCGCGAGACCCATGCCCTCAACCTGCTGGCCCACGGCCACGACGCCCCTGTGCTCGTCCAGGTGGACGGTGCCGTGGACCTCGCCCGATGGGTACCGGGACGCCACGGGGTGCACGGCTACCTGGTGATGGAACCCGCTGATCCGTTCGCGCTCCGCCCGTGGGACCTGTCCCGCCTCGAAGCGGCCCTGACCGAGGCGGGCGCGCGCCTCCTCATGGTGCTGGCGGACGCTCCCGGCATGGTCACCGCCCTCCGCAACCACCTGGGCGCGCCGGTCCTCACCCATCTGCCACCCGACCCGAGGAAGGTCTTCGACGCCCATCTCGCGGACCTCTGCCCCGACGCCGCCGACCGCGTCAGGGCACTGCGGGCCATGGGCGCGGGCCTGCTCGACGAGGTGCTGCACACCGGGCTGCCACCCCGCCACGCGGCGCGGGCCGCGCAGTTCGTGGCCCGGCCGACGACCGAGGACGGCGCCTGCGCCACCGGGGTCCTGCGTGCCCTGGCACGGGTGGAGGCCACGGAACTGGTGGCCCAGGCGCGGGAGGACCGGGTGGTCCTCGCCCACCTGATCTCCCTCAGCGCCTACGGCGGGCTCGACGGCGACGTCGTGCTGGAGCGGGCAGCCCACCTGCTGGAGCACCTGGACCCCGGCCGGGACCAGGAACCCTCTGCCCGTCACCCGCGTCAGGACCTCGCCAGGCAGCACCCCGGCCCGTCCCGGTACGGAATGCTGCGCGCCCTCGGAGCGCACTTCACCCAGGAGACAGGGCCGGTCGTCACCGGAGCCGTGTCGTTCTGCTGGCCGGTCGTGGCCGACGCGGTGTGGGAGATCCTGTGCCGGGACCACGCCGATCTGCTCCCCGTGCTGCACCTCTGGCTTGCCGACCCGGGAGACGCCCCTGACCAGGTCGAACGGGCCGGGCAGGCGGTCGCCGCTCTCGCTGTGGCGACCGCCGGCCGGTCCCTGGAACTGCTGCGTCCGCTGGCGTTGTCCGACGGGCCCGTGGCTGTCGAAGTCGCCGCCCGGTGTCTGGGAACGACGGTCGGAGGGCCGACGGCCGCCGCCGAGGCCGCGGACCTCCTCGACCGGTGGAGCGTCGCGGGCGAGGCGGCCCTGCGGAGAACGGTCGCGTACGCCTGCCGCCCCGACTTCGGCCGGCTGACGACCCACCAGGTCCTGCGACTGACACACCGGCTCGTTGAGAGGGGCAGCGACGACGCGGAGGCCGCCGGACCCGTCGCGGACGCGCTGGTGCGGCACTTCGCCGTCGGCGACTCCGAGGCCAGGCAAGCCCTCCTGACCAGGCTGGAGGAATGGGCCGCGGCCGACGGCCTGCCGGGCATGCTCGCCGCCCTCGCTTTTCCCGCCATGGCCGGGACGGACCTCGCCTGGTGGAGCGGCCGCATCGGCTCCGACGACGCCACCGCCTCGTCCCTGGTCCGGCTGACCGGACACGCCCTGAACGAATCGGCCGCCTACCCGCCGATGCGGGACGTCCTCTTCGCCTGGTCCCGCGCGGCGGAGCGCACACCGTCCCTCGGTCCGGCTCTGGAGGAACTCCTCAAGGGCCTGACGGCTGCCCGACAGCCTGGTTTCCTCCGATGGCTCCTGGCCGTCGAAAGGACCCCGGACGCCCTGCCCGTGAAGGTCGCGGCGCCGCGCCTGCTCGCCGCGCTGCGCACCAAGCCGCCCGCCCCGCCCACGGACTGACCAGGAGAGAACCCATGTCCCTTCCTCCTCATCCCGGGATCTTCACCTCCGTCGAGCGCCGGTGCGCCGACCTGAACCCCACGCCCGAACTGCGCCTGCCCGACACCCTCGGCGGGCGGCCCGCACCCGTCGCCCTGCGACAGGCCCGCCAGTTGCTCTACGACCGGTCCTTCGACCCCGCCGCCCGTACCGACCTGTGGCACCAGATCGCGGAGCGCCGACGCCTCGACCCGAACCGGTCCGACTGGCCCACGGCCGTCGTATGGCTGGGGCTGCCAGGACTGCGCAGGACCGCCGCCAGGATCGTCAGGTCGCTGCGCGTGGAACGGGACGACGTCGAAGCCGAACTCGTCACCTGCTACCTCGAAGCCCTCGCGGACATCGGACCCGACACCTCCGACCCCGGCGGGCAGGTGCTGCGTTCCGCCTGCTCGCGCGCGTGGACACGGTGGCGCACGGTCCGCCACGAGAGGGTGACGGACGACGTGGAGGGCAGCGGCGGCTCTCCCATGGACACGGACGCGCGGGGAAGCTGGCAGGCGCAGTACGACCCGCCCGCGAACCGGTCGGGACTGGCGGCCGGTCTGCGGTTCACCGTCCCCGCCCACCGGGTCGAAGGAGTGCGGATCGGAGCGCTCGCCCAGACCTGGGGTCTCGCCGCCCCCGGCACCCGGTACTCGGGGCGGGGGCGCCAGGTCGCCGCGCTCTCCCTGCGGCACGTGCGGAGGAACGGATGACCGGACCCGCCGAGACGGCTCTCACCTTCCGCGAGATCTTCAACCTCCCGGTCAGCGTCGGCCTGACCACGGCGGCCAGGGCGTTCGGCATGTGCCGGGGCACCGCCTATCGGCTCGTCGCCCTCGACACGTTCCCCTGCGACACGGTCCGGGTCGGCCGACGCCACCGGGTGCTCACCGTGGATCTGCTGCGCGCGCTGGGAATCGAGGAACGCCCCGTCTTCGCCGACGAGATCGCTGACGGGGTCGCGCTCACCCTCTTCGACTGAACTCCGCGGGCCACTCGCTGCCGCCCGACACACCCGCACACCGAGCAGAAGGAACCTGCCATGCCCACCTGCCTGGCCATCGGGGCGCCGCACGTCGCGTGCTCCTCCCCACGCCCCTCCCCGGCCGACCGGCACCGGTCGGAGATCTTCCACCAGGACGTCGTACGGCCCACCTGCGAGCGACTCGGCCTCACCCTCCTGCGCACGGAGGGCATCGAGGACGCCGGCCTGACCGCGGACCAACTGCTCGACCTGGTGACCGGAGCGGACATCGTCGTCGTCGAACCCAGCGGCTTTGACGGGGGGTTGTCCTTCGGTCTCGGCGTACGCCACGCGCTGGGCCGCTGCACCGTCCACGTCACTGAGGGAACCGGCACCCCACCCGGGACGGCCCGGCTCCGGGCCGTCGCGCTCCCGACCGACGCCGACGGAGCGGTCGCGGCCCGGCGGCATCTCACGGCCATCTTCGCGGAGGCCCTGGGCAGGGAGAACGTCGTCTCCGAGCCCATCGAAGAGGCGGCGCGGACACCCCAGGTCCCGACGTCCGGGCAGGACGAGAACGCCCCCGGTCTGTTCGACCTGATGGTCGAGGCCGAAGCGCAACTGGAGGCCATCGAGGGGGACATGGCCGATGTGGAGTCCGCGCTGACGGACCTGGGGGCGATGATGGAGCTCATCGCCGAGGACATGGCGCGCGTCAGCCACCCCGGGGCCTCCATGAAGATGACGCTCGCGGTGGTCAACCGCCTCGCCAGGGCGATCGACGGTCCTGCGGGTGACCTGGAAGCAGCGGCCAACCGCTTCGCGGACCGGATGAAGGCCGCCTCCGTGGGGTTCGGGGCTGTTCTGGAATGGGCGGCGGCCGTGCCTCGCGAGGAGTGGCCCGACGGCTTCGAGGGGGTTCTCGACGACGTGGTCACGACGTGCTCGGGCCTCCAGTTCGACAGCGCCGCCTTCCAGGAGATCCTGACCCTGATCAACTTGTTCGGAGCCTCCAGCCGGCATCTGCGCAGGCCGGCCCGGCGCATCGGGACGTCCTTCCAGACCATGTTCGCCAGCATGGCGGTACTGGAGGAGTGGCAAGGCACGGCCTTGACGCTCCAGCGGACCTGATCCTCCCCACCTGCCCAGGACCGGTGCGACCCGGTCCCGGTCCCGGGCGCGTCCCCCATCGAATCCCGCGAGCCGCTCCACCTGAGCGCCCCCCCGCGAAGAACTTCCCGCCGAGTGTCATACGGCCCGGCACGTTCACGCGTCTACCAGACGACAGTGCGACAACGTACCGACCAGGAAGGGGAGTTCAGCGATGCAGCGTGACGACGTCCGCCGCCGGGCCCGGGTGCTCGCCACGATGGGCACGGTGGCCGCGGTCGTCTCCCTCGCCCTCACGGGCTGCGCGCAGCACACCGGGCGCTTTGACCGGGCGCGGACCGGCGACGCCACCGTGCCCCGGCTCGACTACGCGGAGGAGCTGCGGATCTCGGACGCCGAACAGCGCCTGGTCACCCGGTGCATGACCGGGCACGGCTTCCGCTTCTGGGAGCAGCGCGGTCTGAGCCTTGAGGAGAGCCGGCCGGTCGGCTACGTCCAGGACGACATCGGGTGGGCCCGCGCTCACGGGTACGGCAGCCGGATCATGGCGAAGGAGGACCGCGCCCGGCTGCGCAACCCCAACCTCGCCTACCGCAACTCCCTCTCCGCGCACCGCCGTTCGGCGTACGACACGGCGCTGGACGGCGATCGGTCGGCGCCCGTGCTCAGGACCAGGGAGCCCGGCGGCGGCACCGTCCGCAAGCAGTCGGGCGGCTGCACCGCCGAGGCCGAGAAGAAGCTGTACGGCGATCCGGCGACCTGGTTCCGCACCGACACGACCGTCAGCAACCTCCGTCCCCTGTACGTGGGGAAGCTGCTGCGCGACAAGGAGTTCAGCGGCGCGGTGCGGGACTGGTCGCGCTGCATGCGCCGGGCCGGGCACCCCTTCGCCGACCCCGACGCGGCCCGGCGGGCGACCAGGAACCACGCCGCCGGGCAGAGCGGGGCGGCCGAGGCCAGGACGTTCGCCGCCGAGGTCACGATCGCCGTGGCCGACGCGCGGTGCGTGGGGGCCGTCTCTCTGAAGTCGGTCGGCGAGCGCCGGGAGGCCCACTACATGGGCGAGTTGACCGACACGTACGGCCCGGCGCTGTCCCGGTACGGGCGGCTGCGGCAGGCCGCCCTCACCCGGGCCGAGCGGATCGTGCCCGCGAGGGCCTGACCGGGCCTGACCATCCCCGGCCCGCACGGACCGGCGGTACCCACCACCGGCATCCCGGGCCCCCACGGACCGGCGGAACACACCACCGGCTCCGGCGCCACACGCCGCGCCCGGTCCGTCCGGCGATTTCCCTGGATTTGCCTGGGTTTCCCTCGATCTTCCTCTCTTTCCATCCATCACCTTCCATCCGCCTCCCCGCGAGGCAGAACAGGACCACGTCATGCGCAAGTTGACCCTCTCCGTCGTCACCCTCGGGCTGGCCGCGTTCGGTGTCGCCGTCCCGGTGACCGCCCAGGCAGGCACCGGCTGCAACAGCAACTGGAACAGCCACGGCCGGGACGGCAACGTCCGCGCCTGGAGCGGCACCGACTGCGGCGGCACCCTCCTCGGTGTGACCCCCGGCAACGACCCCAACTGGGGTGACGCCGCGGGGCCCTTCCAGGGCTCGGACGGCAACGCCGCCTCGTCGGTGATGAACAGCGGCTACCTCGGCGGCAAGGACGTCGTCGCGTTCTACTACTGGACGGGGTACGACGACACCGCGTACGGCTGCCTCAAGCCCGGCGAGCTGTACGTCGACGATCTGGGCCGCAACAAGTTCACCAACAACATCAACATGAACGACAACATCATGTCGCACGCCTGGGTGACGGCCTCCGCCTGCGCCCCCGGCTCGTTCATCAGCTGACCCCGATGACCGCGGGCGGCCCCGGCAGGCGCCGCCCGCGGCAGGGTCAGGCCGGTCGCCGTCAGGTGAACAGGGCGGTGAGCAGGGCGATGTCGTCGTCCTTGTGCTGGCCGAAGCGGGTGAGCAGCAGCTCGCACAGCTCCTCCAGGTCGTCGGGGCCCGTGGCCACCGCCTCGCGCAGTTCGGCGAGGGTGGTGTCGAGGTGGGCGGTGCGGATCTCGATGAGACCGTCCGTCACCAGGAGCAGCCGGGTGCCGGGCGGGATGTCCAGGACGGCCGGCGCGGGATGGGGCAGACCGAGGCCGAGGAGCGGCCCGTGCGGGGTGTGGAAGCGCGGTCCCGTCAGCGGGTCGGTCACCAGCGGCGGGATGTGACCGGCGTTGGCGATGTGCAGCCTGCGGCCGTCCGGCTCGACGAGGACCAGGCAGAGCGTCACGGTGACGCCGGGCTGCGACTGGCGCAGCAGGGTCTCCAGCCGTTCCAGGATGTGGTGCGGGGGATGCCCCTCGACGGCGTAGGCGCGCAGCGCGTGCCGCACCTCGCCCATGACGGTCGCCGCCGTCAGGGAGTGCCCGACGACGTCGCCGATGGCGAGCAGCAGCCCGTGGGCGGTCTGCACCGCCTCGTAGAAGTCGCCGCCGATCTCGGCGTGTTCGGAGGCCGGGAGATAGCGGAAGGCCAGTTCCACGCCCGGGACCGTCGGCAACTCCTTGGGCAGGAAGGACCGTTGCAGGGCCAGGCCGAGGGCGTGCTCCTCGTCGAAGGTGCGCAGGGCCTCAAGGGCGAGGGCGCAGCCGTTGGCGAGTTGCTGGAGGAGCTGTTCGTCGTCGGCGCCGCTCAGGGCGTCGGTGGGGACGGCCAGGCAGACCGGGGGCCGGCCGCGCTTGGTGCGGGACATCGCGAGCGTCACCTGGCCTTCCAGGTGGTCGCCAGGGAGCAGGGCCCGCCACTGGTCGTGCGGGATCCGTACGACGGTGACGCCGGTGTCCTGGTGGAGTCCGTGCGCCGTCAGCTGGTCGAGGAGGCCCGGATGCGCGGGCCTGACCCGGACCGCCGTGCGCGGCGCGTCGGTCGTGCTGTGGACGGCCTGCGCCCTCGGGGAGAGGAACACCGCGCTCGCCGGGGTGCTCAGCACGGCCGCCGCGCCGCCGGTGGCCGCCGTCGCGAAGGAGTGGAAGCCGACGGCGCTGTAGACGTCGAGGGTGGCCCGGTTCAGGGCGATGAGCCGCTGCGCGAGCCGCTCGGCCCGCTGCCTCGCCCGCGCGTAGCGCAGCGTCGCGGTGACGGTGGCGAGCAGCTCACCGGGGTCGATGGGCTGGTCGAGATAGGCGTCCGCGCCGCGCCGCAGCCCCTCCGCGTGGTCCTCGGGGCTGACGGCCGCCGCGGAGATCTGGATGAC
Source organism: Streptomyces griseoviridis (assembly GCF_005222485.1). NCBI lineage: Bacteria > Bacillati > Actinomycetota > Actinomycetes > Kitasatosporales > Streptomycetaceae > Streptomyces > Streptomyces griseoviridis. The sequence goes on along the minus strand of NZ_CP029078.1, from coordinate 1,239,179 downwards.
CGGCATCGAGGCGGTCAGGGCGTCGTTCTTGAGCCGCTCGCTGATCTCGAAGCCGCTCAGGTCGGGCAGCCTGACGTCGACGATCGCGATCTCCGGCAGCCGCTCGGGCGTGGTGTCGAGGAGGGCGAGGCCCTCGGCGCCGGTCGCCGCGGTGACGACGGTGTGCCCGGCGCGCTCCAGCCAACTGGTCAGCACATAGCGGTTGGTCTCGTTGTCGTCGATGACCAGGATGGTCGCGGGCGACGGAGTCCGGTCCCAGCCGGTCATGCGTCTGCCCCTTCGGTCGCCAGGCCCTTCGGGTGCGGTCGGCTGAGGTCGGGCAGGTGCACCCGCACCTGGGTGCCCGCGCCCGCGGTGCTGGTGAGGGTGAGGGTTCCGCCGAGGAGTTCGGCGAGCGTGCGGGCGTAGGGCAGGCCGAGACCGGTGCCGCCCGTGCCGTTCTGGTGGCTGCCGCGGACCTGGTAGAACACCTCGAAGACGCGGTCGAGTTCCTCGGCGGGAATCCCGACGCCGGTGTCCGTGATGGTGAACAGGACGGCGGGCGGGTCCTGTTCGGGGTCCGCCGTGATGTCCAGGCGCACCTCGCCCCGCTCGGTGAACTTCAGCGCGTTGGAGAGGAGGTTGCGCAGGATGCGGATCAGCAGCGTCTCGTCGGTCACCAGCGCCGGGGGGTGCGCGAGGTCCGGCGTGACGAGCGTGACGTTCTCGTGGCCGTGGCCGCTCAGCAGCAGGCCGCCGAGGTGCGCGACGAGCAGCCGCAGATCCACCGGCGCCGGATGGATCTCGACATGCCCGGCCTCCGCCTTGGCGACATCCATCAGGTCGCTCACCAGCGACAGCAGGGTGTGGCCCGACGACGCGATGAGTTCGACCTGGTCGCGCTGGTCGCAGGTGAGCGGGGGAGAGCCGGGGGCGAGCAGCAGGCGGGAGAGCGCGACCACCGAGTTGACGGGGGTGCGCAGCTCATGGCTGATGTTCGTCCAGAACCTGGTCTTGGCCTCGCTGGCCTCCTGCAACTGGTGCCGCTTGTCGTCCAGTGCGGAGTGCAGCGCCAGCACACCCCGGTTGGTGGTCTCCAGTTCCTGCGTCAACTCCGAGTACAGGGCCAGCACGCCCCGGTTGGTCTCCTCCAACTCGTCGTTGAGCCGCTGGAGTTCCTCCCGCTGGGCGCGGGTCTCCTCCAGGGCGGCGATCAGGTCCCGGGTCTGGGCGCGGAGATTGTCCGCCTCGGTCGACCGGGAGCCGTCCTTGAGGACGTCGAGGAGACGGGCCCGCCGTTCGGCCGTGCCGGCACCGTCCGCGGGCAGCGGCTGCACGACGACGACGCGGCGGGCACCGGAACCCGACCGGTGGTCGATCTGCACGAGTTTCGCGGCCAGCCCCAGCGACTCCGTGGTCGGAGGGGGCCCGCTGCTCCAGACGAACGTGACGACGAGGGAGCCGTTCTGCTCGTCGTCCGCCACGGCGAAGGAGACCTCGAGGCCGGCGCAGCCGAGCCGGTCCCGGCCCAGCTCGCTCAGCGCCGTCGCCAGCCGCACCTGGTCCTGCCGGTCCAACGCGAGCGCGGCGGCGGCCTGTTGGGCGCTGCGCCGCAGACCGAACACGTCCTGCGTCGACACCAGCGCGAAGGACGCCACGGGACCGTGCGGCGACCCGCCGAGCGGGTCGTGGGACGGCCCGGAGGGCGCCGGGACGCGCGACCCGGAACCCGCTCCGCCGGCGAGGGACCCGGCGGCCTGACCGGACGGGGACGCGGCGGCCCGGCCCGCGGGCGGTGGCACCGACGGCCCGGTGGCGGACGCGACGCCCAGGCCGGGCGACGCCACGGACGGCGGGCCCTCGCCACGGCGCCCGCCGCCCGGCCGGTTCCCCTCAAACGCGTCGGTCACCACGGTCCGCCCGTCTCCCGCCGGTCACCAGGCGCCCTTGACCACGACGACACTCGCGTCGTCCCTGCGCACCGCGGCCTCCCGGAGCAGCTGACCGGCCATGACCAGCGGCGAGTGGCGCAGCAGCCCCGGCAGCGCCGTGTGGTCCCAGCGTTCGGTCAGCCCGTCGGAGTGCATCACCAGGGCGCCGTGCTCGGGGAGCGGCTCCTCGAACGTCCGCAGCCTGCGCATCTGCGCGCCGACGATCCCGGGGGCCGAGAGCAGCGCCCTGCGGCCGGCGGGGTCGACGAGGAAGCCGCTGACGTTGCCGATCCCGCAGTACCGCACCCGCCCCTCGGCCGGCTCGATCCGCGCCACCGCGACCGCGCCGCCGCGGGTGCCCCGCAGCGCCCGGTCGACGGCGGTGAGGACGCCCTCGGGGCTGAGGTCGGCGCAGTCCCGGAACGCGCCCACGGCCGCCTGGCTCGCCCGCGCGGCCAGCGGGCCGTGCCCCAGGCCGTCGCAGAGCATGACCACCACGACGGGCGGCGCTCCCTCGGGTCCCGCGACGAGGGTGCGGACGGCCCACGCGTCGCCGCACACCGTCTCCCCGCTGATGGGCCTGGTCACCCCGTCGGCGCCCGACGTCCCCGGGAGCGGGGTCGCGGACTCCGCTCCGCGCGGCCAGAACCGGGCGCTCAGGACCGTCCCGCGCCCCGGGACGGAGTGCAGGTCGAAGTGGTCAGCGAGCCGGGCGACCGCGCCGAGCCCGATCCCCAGGGTGCCGGCGCTCGACGCGCCGTCGACCATGGCCGCGGGCACGTCCGTCATCCCGGGCCCCGAGTCGACGGTGAGGAACTCGACGCCCGCCTCGGCCCCCGAGCGCACGACGCGCAGCAGGAGCCCGCCGTCCACGCTGTGCCGCTGGACGTTCGTGGCGGCCTCGGTGACCGCGAGGGCGACCTCGGCCGACCGGTGGCTGGTGAACCCGAGGCGCCGGGCGAGCGCGGCGGCCGCGCCCCTGGCGGTCGTCGCCAGCGACGCGCCGTCCCGGAACCACGCCACGTCCTCGCATTCGAGGAAGGCGGTGGTGTTCATCGCACCCACTTGATGATGGTGACCACGGTGCCCTCGCCGGGCACGGTGTGCAGATGGAAGTCGTCGACGAGACGGCGGGCGCCGCTCAGGCCGAGCCCGAGGCCGCTGCCCGACGTCCAGCCGTCCGTCATGGCCTGCTCGACGTCGGGGATGCCGGGCCCGGTGTCCTCGAACACGGCGCCGACCCCGTGCTTCCCGTCGGCGCTGACCATCCCGGCCAGCACCGCGCCGCCACCCCCGTAGATGAGGGTGTTGCGGGCCAGCTCGCTCGCCGCGGTGATCATCTTCGTCTGGTCGACCAGGGAGAGACGGCACTGCTGCGACAGGGTCCGGATGGCCTGGCGGATGTGGACGAGATCGGCGCTGCGGGTGATGGGGAAGGTGAGCGGTTCGGCGCCCGCCTGCCAGGGCGCTGTCACTGGGAGGCCGAACCGATGGGCCGGCGCAGTTTCGCCAGTCCCTTCTCCAGATCGAGGGCGGTGCTGACGCCGCCGAGCGAGAGTCCCAGCTCGACCAGGGTGATGGCGACGGCGGGACGCATCCCCACGACCACCGTCCGCGCGTCGAGCACCCGGGAGATCGCGGCGACCGTCGCCAGCATGCGCCCCACGAAGGAGTCGACGATCTCCAGGGCGCTGATGTCGATGACGACCCCGCGGGCCGACTTCGCGACGATCTGCTCCGCCAGGTCCTCCTGGAGGTTGAGCACCGTCTGGTCCTCCAGGTCGAACTGGACCGAGACCAGCAGGACGTCACCGATCCGCAGGACCGGAATGCGCTCGCTCATCGCTGCACGCTCTCACGCGCGACGAGGTCCACGCCGGAACGGCGCAGCGCCAGCTTGAGGGCGTCGGCCAGGCTGGCCTTCGTCACGATGCCGTCGAACTCGATGCCCAGCGCGACGATCGTCTGCGCGATCTGCGGGCTGATCCCGGACACCGTGCACTCGGCGCCCATCAGCTTGGCCGCGACGATGGTCTTCAGCAGGTGCTGGGCGACCTGGGTGTCCACCGCGGGAACGCCCGTGATGTCGATGATCGCCTGCTCGGAGCCGGTGTCCACCAGCGCCTGGAGCAGCTTCTCCATCACGACCTGGGTCCGCGCCGAGTCCAGCGTGCCGACCAGCGGCACCGCGATGACGCCGTCCCACAACCGGACCACGGGCGTGGACAGTTCGAGGAGCTGCTCGGCCTGCGCGGTGATCAGCTCGTCCCGGGTCTGGGTGTACGTCTCGATCGTGAACAGCCCGAGACCGTCCAGGATCCGGCCGAGCTGCAGATAGGCGCGGACCGTGTCCGCGGAACCGTCCTGGAGGGCGGGTTCGAGAATTCCCTTCAGCGCGAAAACGCTGACGGCCGTCTCACTCGGGGAGAATCCCTGCCGGGCCCTATTCCTCGACAATTCCGTGAGCAGCGCCCGGACTTCGGACATCTGCTCGGCGTGCACATCGGTCGCGCCCTGTCGCAGTGCCTCCACCAAGGCGTCGTACAGTTCGCGCAGTTCGCGGTCGAGTTCGGCCGCGCCGATCCGGCCTTTCAGTGAGCCCGATACCTCGCGCACCCACGTCGCGGCCAGGTCCTGGCCCTCGACGGACAGGAGCCCCACCAGGTCCACAGCGTCGTCCCGCTTCACCATTCCGGTGCTCCTTCGATATTCATCTGTTCAGGTAAAGACCGACGTGGGCAGCTTACGGCAGGTTGGGTGCCGCGAGTCCTGCTTCAGGTTCCACACGGCCCGCACCGGTGAAAGGTGCGAACCCCGGCGCGGAGAAGACGGTTTCCCTGGGGCAGGCTCAACTCTCCAACGCCTGTGCCAGTGTGGGGAAACAGGGAATGACCAGGTCGAGGCCGACGAGTTCGAGGACCCGCAGCACCGAGGGCTGCGCGCCGACGACCCGCAGCCACCCCTCGCTCTGCACGGCGGCGCGGTGGGCCGCGATGAGGATGTTGATGCCGCTGGAGTCCATGAAGGTCACACCGGAGAGATCCGCCACAGTCCGCGGCGCCTCCTCACCGGGCGGGTGCAGCACATCGCCGAGGTCGACCCGGGCGGCGTGGTCCAGCTCACCCCGCAGGGCGACCACCCGGACGCCGTCGACCGTGGATCGGCGGACCGACAGATGGGAGGGGGGCTGCGAAGGTGTCTCTGTCACCGTGATCCTCGACCGTCCTCGGCTGTCCTCGACTGCGATCGCCGGAGCGGCACGGGCCGGTGGCTCGCGCCGAAGGCGTACCCCGATCGTAGGGCAGTGCGCCCGACCCCGTAGGCGGTGCGGACGAGACATGTGACGCATCGAGTGAGGCGCGCGAAAGCCGCGGAAGTGGGCGAAGGCTAACTTAAGCGAAGAAAGCGGGCGGATCTGATGAGGGGTGCGTGACACACCTCACCGTCGTGGCCGGCCTGCCGGTGCCGAGGATGTCGCGGGGGCGGCCCCTGCGTCAGACGGGGGTACCGAGCGACCAGCCGGACACGTCCGCGAGCCGCCCCCGCCACAGCGGCATGACGACCGGATCGCCGGCGGTGGTGACGCTGGTGGCGTTGCGCAGGTGGATCCACTGTGGCAGCCGCTGCGGGGCCTGCCGTCCCTGCCGCGCGGCCACCTCCTGGTCGACCTGTTCGGGGAACCGTTCCAGCAGATGCGCGCCCGACCCGCCGACCTCACGCAGCCCGCGCGCCCAGTCGGCCTTCCACGCCTCGTGGGAGATCAGCTCCCCGTGCAGGAGCCCGCCCGGCAGGAGCAGCGTCAGCGGCAGCGCCGCCGTGTCGTCCTGGGCGATCAGCCGTACCAGCATCTGGAGTTGCAGATCGGGCGCCGGCTCGGTCACGACCGGCGCGGCCGGCTGGTGCAGGGGATCCGGCTCGACGGTCATGGCGGGGCGTCCTTCGTGACGGGGATACGGCGGATACGGCAGAGGCAGTGAATACGGCAAGGTCAGCGGAGTCGGCGGAGGCGGCGGGCGGGCGCGGAGCCACCTGGAGAGCGGCCCCGGACGAACGCCTCCTGCCCGCTGAGCGCCGAGACATGTCCCCCGCCCGGCGCCGAAATCACCGCTCCCCGACGGAGATCCGATCGACTACGCTCGCTGGCGACCACCTGGAGCGAGCCGGGTGAGCGGCGTCGTGGGGCGGCGCCCGCCGGGCGGCCGGGCCGGGACCCGGTGGCCGACAGATCTGAGGGGAACACGGTGTGACAGCGGACAGCACCCCGGGCGCCGACGGCGCGTGGCAGTCCACCCGCGCGAAGCGGCTCTGCTACCGCGGCCCGCGCCTGGTCACCGGCGCGGACCTGGTGCGCATCGCACGGACCCTCGCCCTGGAGCCGTGGCACTTCACCCAGACCGCCCCGGCCGCGGCCAACGACCCGACCGGTGTCGTGCTGGACAACGCGCGGCGCCGGGTGAACGTCAGGATCGCCAACGCCGCCCACGGCTGCGTCTTCCACGTCCTCACCCTGGAGGGCACCGGCCGCTGCGGGCTCGGCGAACTGGCGCCTGTCTCCTGCCGGATGTACCCCGCCGTACCCGGTGAGGGCGCGCGGGACACGGAAGGCGCTCGGGCGGACGACGCGGGGGACGGGGACCGGGACGACGACGGGCCCGGCACCGTCGGGCGCCCCCTCGACGCGGCCGGCCTGGCTCGGGCGGAGCGCGGGTGGGCCGCCGACCGCGACCACTGGTTCGAGACCGTCCGCCGCTGGAACGCCCTGACCAAGGACCCCGAGGACCCGCCCGGCATCGAGGACTTCCAGCGCTATCTGCTGGAGGCCCACGCGGCCCGCGAGCTGGGTGCCCCCTGGCCCGAGGAGGTGGTCGTGTGAGCGGCCCCGAAGCCAACCTGGCCGGCTGCGCGTCCTGCAAGGGCCGCTGCTGCCGCGAGTACACCGTCAACGTCACCATGGCCGACGTGCGCGGCCTCGCCACCGGAATGGCCCTGCACCCACGGGAGTTCGTCGCCCTCAAGGAGAAGGACGACGGCGACTTCCGGCTCACCCGCGGCGGCCCGCTCTTCGACATCCGGCTGCGCCACCGGCCGGACACCGAGGGATGCGTGTTCCTGATGGAGATCGCCCCCGGCCACGCCCGCTGCGGCGCCTACGTCCACCGCCCCCGGGTGTGCGCCAACTTCCCGGCCGGCCTGACCCGCAACACGGTGGCCGTCCGCGACAAGACGCTCTGCGGCGACGCGGACTCCTGGAACCTCACGGCGATGAACCTGCCCGCGCTGCGCGCGAACATCCTGCGCAACCGGGCGGCCTGGACCGAGCACCTGCGGATGGCCGAGCGGTGGAACGCGCACGTCGACGCGAGCCACCGCAGCCGCTCCCACGACGAGTTGTTCGCGTTCATCCTGCAACCGGACATCCTGGCACCGGAGATGGAGCGGGCGGCAGCCCGGGAGACCACGTCGCCCGACCCCGCGGAGCCCGGCCGGGGAACCGGCGGGCCCGCCCCTGCGGACGCTCTGTAGCCGTGCGGCCGTGCGGCCCCGCACCGTGCGGCGGGCCCGGCGGGCTCGGTGAAATCGCCCAACTGCCTTGTTCTCCGCCCGTGTTCGGTGCGGGGCAGGCCCGCGCGGCCAGGGTGTCCGATCCCGGACGTGGGGTGCCTGACGTATGATCGAGTGACCGGCTGTTGTGTGGCGACGCGGCTCGTCAGCCACGCACGCGGAAGCGCGAGCGGTGTGATCCCCGCACGCCACAGCCCATGGACGGGTGCGGCCGGGCAGGTCATTCTGGGAGGAATTCCACACCGTGCATCCCCTCGCCGCATCCGATCCTGTCCGGATCGGTCGCTACCGTCTCACCGGCCGCCTCGGGGCGGGCGGTATGGGCACTGTCTACCTCGGCAGCACCCCCGGCGGCCGACCGGTCGCGATCAAGGTGATCAGTGATCAGTTCCAGTACGAGCCGCAGGCCCTGGAGCGGTTCCGCCGCGAGGTGGACACGCTGCACACCGTGCGCAGCGCCTACAGCGCGACGATCATCGACAGCGGCCTCGACGCGCCGCCCTTCTGGTTCGCCACCGAGTACGTACCCGGCCGGACCCTCTACTCGGCGGTCCAGGCGTCGGGGCCGCTGCCCGCGCAGCTCTGCCTCGCGCTGCTGGCCGCCCTCGCCGAGGGCCTGTCGGACATCCACGACCACGAGATCCTGCACCGCGACGTCAAGCCGCAGAACGTCATCCTGTCGCCGGTCGGCCCGCAGCTCATCGACTTCGGCATCGCCCGGGGCGCCGGGCAGGCCGCGCTGACCCAGGTCGGCCACACCGCGGGCACCCCCGGGTTCACCGCTCCCGAGGCGTTCCGCGGTGAGGAGACGAGCGCCGCCGCCGACGTCTTCGCGCTGGGCGCGACCATCGCCTTCGCGGCGACCGGCCGGCCCCCGTACGGCGACGGGTCGTTCTCCGCGATCGCCTACCGCACCGTCCACGGCGACATCGACCTGGACGGCGTCGAGCCCCGGCTGGCCGAGATCCTCGCGGCCTGCACCCACCGCGACCCGGCCGAGCGGCCGACGCCCGGCGAGATCGTCGAACTCCGCGACGCGCACACGTCGTTGGCCGACGACCCGCACTACCGGCTGATCTCCGCACCCGAGGCGAAGGACGGCGTCCCCGCGACGGTCCCGGTGCCGACGGCCCCCGACGCCTCCGCCGGCCCCGCCGCAGGCGGGCCCGCCCCCGCCGAGCTTCCGACGGCGGCGGTCCCGACCCAGGTCGTGCCCGGCACGCCGTCCGGGACCGCGGTCCTGGCGCCGCCGCCCGGCTTCGGCCCGCCCGGCAGCGGTGATCCGCGGCCCCGCTCCCGCCGCAGGACCGTCCTGATCGCCGCCGCCGCGACGGTGGCCGTCGGCGTCGCCGCCGCCACCGCGCTGACGTTGCTGCCCGGGAACGACACCGAGAAGGACAGCGGCGCACGGGCCGCGGCGAGTGCCGCGGCGGCCGACCGGTCGGCCGCCGCGGACGACGGCGCGCAGAACGCGGCCGATACCTCGAAGGACGGCCAGGACGTACAGGACGCACAGGACGGCGCCGACGCGCAGCAGGGCGAGGACCGGCAGGACGGCCAGGAGAGCGGCGGCCAGAGCCAGGAGCCGCCCGCCGAACTGGTCGTCAGCCGGCCGGTCGTCGTGGAGGCCGGCGGCGAACTCATCGCGGCCAGGATCAGACTCGTCATGCAGCGCGACGGCAACCTGGTCGCCTACGACGAGGAGAACAAGGCGCGCTGGGCCTCCAAGACCAGCGGCGACGGCGCGACTGCCGAGTTCCAGGACGACGGCAACCTGGTCGTCTACGACAAGGAACACCGGGCCGTGTGGGCGAGCAAGACCAACGGGCACGAGAACGCTGTGCTGACGTTGCGCGGCGACGGCAACATCACGATCAGCGACGGCGACGCGGAACTCTGGTCCACCGGCACCGCCCACTGAGCAGAACCGCGCCCAGGCGGCTCGGACCCGACGAGGTCCGAGCCGCACCGCGACCGCCGGATCAGCCCGCCGGCTGCGGGGTGAACGCCGGAAGGTCCTCAGGGAGCAGCAGCCGCAGATCCTCGAGGCCGGGCGCGGCCATCGTGCCGATGCGCCGGGCCTGCCGGGTCATCATCGACTCCAGGATCTGGCGTGCGGTACGGGCGTTGCCGAAGGCCCGGTCGCGCGGCACCAGCTCCAGATAGCCGCGCAGCGCCTCCATGGTCTGCGGCGGGCAGTCGTAACCGGAGTTCGACGCGTAGACGTTCATGATGGTGGCCAACTCGTCCGTGGAGTAGTGCTCGAACTCCACGGTGCGGCTGAACCGGGACGCGAGGCCCGGGTTGGAGTCCACGAAGCGCCGCATCTCGCGGGTGTAGCCCGCGGCGATGACGACGACCTCGTCACGGTGGTCCTCCATCAGCTTCAGCAGGGTGTCCACCGCCTCCTGGCCGAAGTCGGAGCCCGAGCCCTCGGGGGTCAGCGTGTACGCCTCGTCGATGAACAGCACACCGCCGAAGGCCCGTTCGAAGACCTCCTTGGTGAGCTGCGCGGTGTGCCCCACGTACCGGCCCACCAGGTCGGCGCGCGCCACCTCGACCAACTGGCCGGTCTTGAGCACGCCCAGCGAGTGCAGCAGGTCCGCGTAGAGGCGGGCCACGGTGGTCTTACCGGTGCCGGGCGGCCCGGAGAAGATCAGATGGTGGCTGATCTTCGGGGTGGGCAGGCCGGCCGCCCGGCGCTTGCGGGTCGCCTCCAGCAGGTTGGTGAGATCCGTGACCTCGCGCTTCACGGAGGCGAGACCGACCATGGCGTCCAGCTCGGACAGCAACTCCTGGGCGCCGCGCGTCGCTTCGCCCGCGCCGGGTGCCTCCTCGGCGGCGACGTCGGCGGGCAGCAGCAGCGACAGATCGGCCTCGGCCGGGTTGGCCATCGAGCCCAGCCGGAACGCCTGCCGGTCCACCATCTCCTCGAAGACCCGGCGGGCCGCGCGGCCGTTGCCGAAGGTGGCGTCGCGCGGCATCCGCTCGTAGTGCCGGGCGAGGGCGTCCAGGGTGTGCGGGTCCAGCTCGTAGCGGTGCGCCTCGCACATGGACTCGGTGATGGTGACCAGCTCCGCCACCGAGTAGTTGGCGAACTCGATGGTGCGGGTGAAACGGGACGCGAGGCCCGGGTTGGAGCCGAGGAAGGTGTCCATCTGGTCGGTGTAGCCGGCGGCGATGACCACCACGTCGTCGCGGTGGTCCTCCATCAGCTTCAGGAGCGTGTCGATGGCCTCCTGGCCGAAGTCGGAGCCCGAGCCCTTGCTGTCCGACAGCAGCGTGTACGCCTCGTCGATGAACAGCACCCCGCCGAGGGCCTCGTTGAACGCCTCGGTGGTCTTGATCGCCGTACCGCCGATGATCTGGGCGACCAGGTCGGCGCGGGACACCTCGACCAGATGGCCTGAACGCAGCACCCCGAGGTCGGCGAGGATGCCGCCGTAGAGGCGGGCCACGGTGGTCTTGCCGGTGCCGGGCGGCCCGGAGAACACCAGGTGGCGGCTCATCGGGGGAGCGGGCATGCCGAGGCTGGCGCGGCGCTGGGCCAGCTGGTTGAGGTTGATCAGGGTACGGACCTGGTGCTTGACGTCGGCGAGGCCGACCAGGGTCTCCAGCTCCTCCAGCGGCCCCTCGGGCCGCTTCGGGCCGCCCCCGGCGGTGCCGCTCTCCGCGCCGCCGGGACCCGCGTCCTCGCCCCAGGCGTCGGGTGCCGCGTTGCCGTTGCTGTCCAGGCCCTCCACGGTGATGCGGTCGCTGCCGCGGCTCTGCTTGAGACCCGCGCCCCGGTTGTCGCGCACGGTGCACCGGCTGAGGACGACCTTCTCGGCGCTGTCCACCCGGATGCCGTCGCCGGTGGAGCCGGTCACCTGGCACGCGTCGAGGGCGGCCCGGCCGCCTTCGGCGATCAGGACACCGTGGGCGCTCGCCTCGGTCACGTGCACCCGGTGCCCGGTGATCTCGCCGCCGCTCTCCACGTGCAGCCCCGCGGCGGCGCTGGAGCGGATCTCGCAGTCGCTGAGGGTGCCGCGCCCGCCGGCGCCGACCGACACCCCGGCCAGGGCGGTCCCGCGCACCGCGGTGTCGCGCACCTGCGGGGCACCGCCGTCGCCGATCCGGATGCCGGCGCCCTCGGTGCCCTCGACGGCGCACGCCTCCAGGCGGCCCCGGCCGTCCTCGGTGACCTCCACGCCGTGGCCGCGCGCGTCGGTGATCCTGGTCCGGCTCAGCAGCGGGTCGGCGTTGGTGCGCACGGAGACTCCGACCCCGGCGGCGTCGACGACGTCGAGGCGGTCGAACTCGGCGGTGCAGCCGTCCATCAGCAGCACCGACGCCGTCTTGTCGGCGCAGTCCCGCACGGTGGTGTTGATCAGCAGGGGCGCGCTGTTGCCGATGACGCGGACGGCGGGGTCGGCGGCGGAGTCGAAGACGCAGTCGTGGAAGGTGCCGCGGGAACGCTCGGTGACGGTGAGCCCGTTGCCCTTGGTGCGGGCGGTGGCGCAGCGCAGCACCTCCGGGTCGGCGCCTGAGGACAGCACGATGCCGGGGCCCGTGGTGTCGGTGACGGTGATCTCTTCGAGGGTGGGCCGCGCGCTGCTCGTCACGTACACGCCGACCGAGGTGTCGTGCACCCGGGTGCGCAGCACATGGGTCGAGCACATGCCCTCGAGGGCGATGGCCGGCTTGCCGGTCGCGGTGAGGTCGCACTCCTCCACCCGGCCCTGCGCCTCGCCGTTGGCGAGGATGCCGTTGCCCTGGGCGTCGCGCACCCGGCAGCCGCGCACGGTGGTGCGGGCCTGCTCGCCGAGGACGATGGCGGAGGTGCCCAGATGCTCGAAGACGGAGTCGGCGACGACGCTCCCGGTGGGCGCGGTGTCCACCACGCCGGCGCCGGCCGGGTTGGAGATGCGGCAGTCCCGGATGGCGACCGAGCCGTTCTCGCGCGCCAGGACGGCCGTCCACCCCGAGCCGACGACCGTGCAGCCGTCCATGGCGACCTGGCCCCTGGGCGCGTCCACCACCGGCAGGTCCTCGCTGCCGCCGCGCAGCGTCAGGTCGGTGAGCATCACGGCGTCCGCGACGAGGACCACGGCGGTGCCGCGCGGCGGGCAGATCTCGACGCTGCCGCGCTCTCCGTCACCGGCGATGGTGATGCGGGTGCGCACGGTCAGGTTCTCGCGGTAGCGGCCGGGCCGGACGCGGATCACCGCTCCCGCGCGCGCCTTCTCCAGGGCCTCGCCGATCGTCCGGAAGCCCTCCGGCTGGTCCGGACCGACCGTGAGCAACTGCCGTGACACGCTGGGACCTCCTGGTGGTGACGCCGCTGCCGCCGGGCCCTCTCGATGGCACCGGGGCCCGGACTGCCGGGAGGCTGGGGGAGAGGGACCGGCACAAGGGTGAAGGCTACGGGAACCGCGGCACCGGCAGCCAGGTGCCTCCGGCAGCCGGGCGGTGACGGGCGGCACACCGGCATCCCGCGGTCCCTGCCATGTCCGGCACCCGGCACGGCAGTTGTTCCCGGGGCGACGGCACGGCCCGACGCCCGGCAGGGCACGCCCCGCGCGCACGGTGCCCCGGTCCGCCGAACGCCCCGCGCGCGGGGGCGCGTTGCCCGGCCGGGCGGCGCTGGGCGTATCGTGCGCGCCATGCGACCTGCTCGTTCCCCCCGCCGTCCGGTGCGGCACGCGGTGGCCGCCACCCTGCTGGCCGCGGTGCCGCTGGCCGCCCAGACCCCGGCCGCCGTCGCGGACTCCGTCGAACTCCCCGCCGTCCCCTCGGCCCTGGCGGCCGACGCGCCGTGCACACCGGCCTCGGCCGAGACGGCGCACGAGGAGACCTGGACCCGGCAGGCGCTGGGGCTGAAGCGGTCCTGGTCCCTCGCGGACGGCGGCGGGGTCACGGTCGGCGTGGTGGACACCGGGGTCGGCACCGCCGTCCCCGCGCTCGACGGCCGGGTCACCGCGGTCGGCGACGCGGGCACCGACTGCGTGGGGCACGGCAGTTTCGCCGCGGGCCTGATCGCCGCCGCCCCCGTCGACGGCGTCGGCGTGGCGGGGGCCGCGCCCGCCGCCCGGATCCTCGCGGTGCGCGGCACCGACCAACGCGGCAACCCGACCGCCGAACTCCTCGCGGACGGCATCAGGGCGGCCGTCGACGGCGGCGCGAAGGTCGTCTACGTGGGGCGCGTGGTGCCCGAGGGCAAGGCCGTCCTGACGGCCGCCGTCGACTACGCCAGGGAGCACGACGCCCTGGTCGTCGTCCCGTTCGCGCCGGACGCGCTGCCGCGTGACCGCGCCACCGGCAAGACGGCGGACCCGGCGCCCTGGTACTGGCCCGCGGCCGTGCCCGGGGTGCTCGCGGTGATGGACTACGGCCCCGACGGCGGCCGCCCGGAGAACGCCCCGCAGACGGCGGGCGCCGACCTCGCCGCGCCGGGGGACGCGGTGGTCAGCGTCGGGCCGCGCGGCGCGGGGCACTTCATCGGCTCGGGCTCCTCCTTCGCGGCGGCCAACGTCGCCGGGGCCGCCGCCCTGGTGCGCTCCCGCAACCCGGCGATGTCGGCGGACCAGGTGTCCCGCCAGCTCGTCGCGGCGGCCTACCCGGCGGTGCCGCCGCGCGTCGACCCGTACGCGGCGCTGACCGCCGTCCTCACCGACACGCAGGGCGCCGTGCCCGAGGCGCCGCCCGCGCGGGTCCCGCCGAAGGCGTCCCCGCAGCCGCGTGAGCGCGCCCTGCTGATCGCGGGCGCGGGCGGCATGCTGGTGCTGCTGGTGGCGGGCGCCGTGGTGGTCGTCCCACGCGGCCGGGCCCGCGGCTGGCGCCCCGCGGGCCAGGAGGACCGGCCGGGCACGGCCACCTGAGCCGGACGCCACCACCACAGGTGACGGCCCTCGCGCGGGCGGCGATGGCGCCCGCGGCCAGACGGAGACCGCCCCCGGCGTGTGCGCCGGGGGCGGGATCGGGCGAGGTGTGGGACATCCCAAAGGCGCGGGCGGCCCGGTGGGTCAGCTCGCCGGTTCGGGCTCGTCCATCATCGCCGTCTGCACCTGTGTCGTCTTGCGGCGGGCGATCCGGATGGCCCGCCCCGGGTTCATCGTCCGGCCCTTGATGTTGCCCAGCAGATAGCCCTCCGACGGCGGGCAGGACAGCAGCAGGGCCGGGGTGTTGACCTCCAGCATCCGCCGCAGCAGCATCTCGTTCAGACCGCGCCCGGCGCCCGAGGCCGCGCGGGTGACGATGATGTGCACGCCCACCTCCCAGCCGAGCGCCAGATGGTTGAGCAGCGGATCGAACGGCGCGTTGCCGATGCCCGCGCCCAGCATGTCGTAGTCGTCGACGAGGATGAACAGCCGCGGCCCGGTCCACCAGTCGGCCTGCTTCATCCGGCCCGGCGCGATGTCCGGACCGGGCACCCGGGTCTGGACGGCGCGGGCGGCGCCGTCGATGAGGTCCTTCAGCGCGTCCATCGACACCGCGTGACCGAGCCGGTACTCCTCGGGCACCGCCTCCACCAGGTCACGGCGGTAGTCCACCAGCATGATGCGGGCCTCGGCGGGCGTGTACCGGTCCATGATGGACTTCGCCACCAGCCGCAGCATGTTGGTCTTGCCGCTCTCGGTGTCGCCCACGATGACCATGTGCGGGCTCTCCCTGAAGTCGTGCCAGACGACCGAGAGCCGCTCCTGCTCCAGACCGATCGGCATCCGGAAGTCGCCCCCGGCGGGCGGCAGTTCACGCACCGGCAGCTTCGTCGGCAGCATCCGCACCCGCGGCGCCACCGGGCCGTGCCAGCTCTCCTTGACCGCCGCCACCAGACCCGAGACGCCGTCCGACAGGTCGTCGGCCGACTCCATGCCGTCGATGCGGGGGAGCGCGGTCAGATAGTGCAGCTTGCCCTCACGGGTCAGGCCCCGGCCAGGCACCCGCGGCACGGTGGCGGCCCGGCGGGTGTCGATCTGGGAGTCCATCGGGTCACCCATCCGCAGCTCCACATGGGTGCCCGCCTGGTCGCGGATGGCCGCGGTCAGCTCCACCCAGCGGGCGGTGGTGACGATGAGGTGGATGCCGTAGTTGAGACCGCGGGCGGCGATCGACGCGAACGTCTGGATGTTGCGGTCGAAGTCCTGGCGGACCGTGGACCAGCCGTCGATGACGAGGAACACGTCGCCGTGCGGCTGGTCCGCGAACTCGCCCGCCGCCCGCCGCCTGCGATAGGTCGC
Source organism: Streptomyces griseoviridis (assembly GCF_005222485.1). Lineage (NCBI taxonomy): Bacteria > Bacillati > Actinomycetota > Actinomycetes > Kitasatosporales > Streptomycetaceae > Streptomyces > Streptomyces griseoviridis. The sequence goes on along the minus strand of NZ_CP029078.1, from coordinate 1,223,488 downwards.
CATGGAGTCGATGCCCTGGTCGAGAAAGAACCGCTCACGGTCCGCGAGCATCGCCGTCACCTCGGCGATCACCCGGCCCACCCGCTCGGTGTCCAGACGCGCCGCGACCCCCGCCGTGTGCGGCAGGTCGGCCAGCGCCGCCAGCGTGCCACCGCCGAAGTCCAGGCAGTAGAACTGCACTTCGCGCGGAGTGTGGGTGAGCGCGAGCGCGGTGAGGATGGTCCGCACCATGGTGCTCTTGCCGCTCTGCGGACCGCCCGCGATGGCGACATGCCCGCCGACCCCCGACAGATCGACGGTCAGCAGATCACGCAACTGCTCGAAGGGCTTGTCGACGATGCCGATCGGCACCGTCAGCCGGCCGCGCTGCGCCCAGCCGACCGTGGTGAGCCCCAGCTCGGGGTCCGGGGTCAGCGGCGGCAGCACCTGGTCGAGGGTGACCGGCAGGTCGAGCGGCGGCAGCCACACCTGGTGGGCGGGCGGCCCGGCGCCGAGCATCCGGTCCACCGCGACCGACAGCAGCGTGTCGCCGGTCTCCTCCTCCGCCTCGGGCTCGGGCTCGGGGAGTTCGGGAAGCTGACGCGGCACCACATAGCCGGCCGTCCACGGCACCGTCTGGTTCGCCACCCTGGCCTGGTTGGCCCGGCTGCGCCGCTGCTGGTAGGGGCCCGACACGTACGCGGCACGGAAACGGGTCAGCGCCTCCACACCCGACTTCAGGAAGCCGCTGCCCGGCTGCGGCGGCAGCTGATAGGCGTCCGGCACCCCCAGCACTCCGCGGCTCTCCATGGCGGAGAACGTCCGCAGACCGATGCGGTACGACAGATGGCTCTCCAACTGGTGCATCCGGCCCTCGTCCAACCGCTGCGAGGCCAGCAGCAGATGGACGCCGAGGCTGCGCCCGAGCCGCCCGATCATCACGAACAGCTCCATGAACTCGCGGTGCGCGGAGAGCAGTTCGCTGAACTCGTCGACGATGACGAACAGACTGGGCAGCGGCTCCAGCGGGGTGCCCGAGGCGCGCGCCTTCTCGTAGTCGAGCGCGGACGTGTAGTTGCCCGCCGCCCGCAGCAGCTCCTGGCGCCTGATGAGTTCACCGTGCAGCGCGTCCTGCATCCGGCCCACGAGCGCGGCCTCACCGGCGAGGTTGGTGATCACCGCGGAGACGTGCGGGAGTTCGTCGAGACCGAGGAAGGTGGCACCGCCCTTGAAGTCCACCAGGACGAAGTTGAGGGTCTCCGACGAGTTGGAGAGCGCCAGCGCCAGCACCAGGGTGCGCAGCAGCTCGCTCTTGCCCGAACCGGTCGCGCCGATGAGCATGCCGTGCGGACCGGTGCCGCCCTGCGCCGACTCCTTGATGTCCAGCTCCACCGCCGAGCCGTCGGGCCCCACCGCGATCGGCACCTTCAGCCGGTTGGACCCGGTGCTCTGCTTCCACAGGTGCTGCGGGTCGTGGCTGTGGAGGTCGGTGATGCCCAGAAGGGTCGTCAACTCGACCTCGGAGGACAGCGGTTCGGAGGAGTCCCCGCCGCCCGTGCCCATCCGGTAGGGGGCAAGCCGCTTGGCCAGGGCGGTGGCGCCCACCGTCGCCAGCGCGTCGGGGGCGCCGAGCCGGGTGGTCTGCTCCTTGCGCTCACGGTCGGTGCGCACCAGCGCGAACGAGTCCTCGCTGACGTCGAAGCGGAGCGTGACCCGCCCGGGACGCCAGCTCAGCGCACCGGTCAGGTCGAGCACGACGGCGTTGCGGAAGCCCGCGCCGTCCACCCGGTGGCGGGCCGGCACGGAACCGCCGTCCAGCACGATCACCGTGAACGGCTCGTCACGGCCGGGCGGCGCGTCCGGGTCGAACGACGGACGCTCCAGGAACTCGGCGCCGAGCAGGTCCTCCAGCTCGTTGAGGTTGGAGACGAACATCCGGGCCGGGCCCGCCCCGTCGCTCTCCTGCGGGTGCAGATTGTGCGGAAGCCACTTCACCCACTCCCAGTCGGCCCGCCGCTCGTCGGACACGCAGAGCGCCACCCACACGTCGTCGGGCGCGTGGAAGGTGGTGAGCTGGGCGACGATCGCGCGGGCGAGCGACCTGATGTGATCTTCGTCGCCCCGGAACAACACCCGGGCCCAGGCCCGCAGATAGATCGCGATCGGCTGGTCGGGCACCGTCGAGTAGGCCCGGATGAAGCTGCGCAGCGCGTGCGCGGACAGCGGTTCGAGGTCCTCGACCGGCGTGGTCGCGGTCGGCGTCAGACGCAGCCCCAGCTTCTGCTCCCCGACGGCGACCCGGATCTCGCCGAAGTCCTCGTCCTGCGGCCGCCGTTCCCACAGCCGCGAGGTGCCCGCCAGCTGCCACAGGGCCGACGGCGGCGGGTGCCGCCACGCCAGCGCCTTCTGCTGATCGGCCACCGCGGTACGGACCTTGCGCCGGATCTGGGTGAGATACCGCAGGTAGTCCCGGCGTTCACCCTTCAGGCGCTGCTTGCGCTCGCTGGCCTTGCGCATCATCTGGCCCAGCATCATGGCCGCCGAGGACAGCACCATCAGACCCATGGCCAGGTACATGAAGTGGCTGCCGCCGCCGCTGGTCATGCCGGGGCGCATCAGCATCAGCATCATGGACACCGACATGAGCGCCATCGGCAGATAGGTCCACACCGCGGAACTGTCCGGCACCACCTCGGGCAGCGTCGGCGGCTCCTGGAGCTTCAGCTCGCCGTCCGGCATCTCGGGGCCGCGCCGTCGCGCCGGACGGCGGAACAGGACCACACTCAACGAAAGGTCTCCTCACGGGCGGGACGATGTCGGTGGGGGATCGCCCCCGGTCCGCGGGCGCTTCGAGGCATCCCCGCCGACGGCCGAGAATGAACTCTGCTGATCCGGTATACCAGTTAACGGAAACAGCCAGTAACGAGCACCCGTCCGGCGACGCGTGCGGCCCACACATACGATGATGTCTCATCCGTGTCACCCGACCCCATACGAGTCCGTGTCCGACGGAACCCGGGAACCCCCTTGCAGATCCCCGGAAGAAGCGTGAGCCAGCCCGATGACTGACAACCAGGTGGCGGGTCTGTGCCGCCTGACCGTGCGCGCACCCGCCAAGACGATCGACCTCGCGGTGCCCTCCGACGTGCCCGTGGTCGACCTGCTGCCCGCCGTCCTCGGCTACAGCGGGGACGACCTCGCCGAGAACGGCCTCGACCACGGCGGCTGGGTGCTGCAACGCCTCGGCGGCGAGCCGATGGACGAGGGCCGCACCCTCGACTCCTACGACCTGCGCGACGGCGAGACGCTCTACCTCCGCCCGCGCATCGACGCCCTGCCCGAGGTCCACCTCGACGACCTGGTGGACGGCATATCCACCACCATGCAGGGCCGGCCGCACGGCTGGTCCCCGCTGGCCAGCACCCGGCTGCTGCGCGGCTTCGCCGTCACCGCCCTGCTGGCCGGCCTGCTCGTCCTCGCGCTGCCCGGCGGCTCCCCGGTACTGCGCGCCCTGGGCGCGGCGGCGGGCGGACTGCTGCTGATCGCCGGGGCGGGCGCGGCCAGCCGCGCGGTGGGCGACGCCGCGGCCGGCGCCGCCCTCGGCTTCATGGCGGGCCCCTACCTGGCCCTCGCCGGCTGGCTGCTGCCCGGCGGCGACCTCGGCGGCCCGCACAGCCACGAGGTGCTCGGCGCCCGACTGCTGGCCGCCTGCGCCGCGGGCGCGGGCGGCGCCATCGTCGCCCTCGCCGCCGTCGCCTCCTTCGCGGCCCTCTACCTCGGCCTCGCCGTCGTCATGGTCTTCGGCACCCTGGTCGGCGCCCTGATGCTCGTCACCGACCTCGGGCCGCCCCAGGTGGCCGGCATCGTCGCCCTGCTGGCCGTCCTGCTCGGCGCGTTCGTGCCCTCGCTCGCCTTCCGGATGTCAGGGCTGCGCATGCCCCCGCTGCCCACCAACGCCGAACAGCTCCAGGAGGGCATCGAACCGCACCCCACCTCCGTGGTCTCCGCCCGCGCCGTCCTCGCCGACGGCTGGATGAGTTCCCTCTACGGAGCCGTGGGCGCGGTCTGCGCGGTCTGCCAGGCGGTCCTCACCCACGACGGCGGCCTCCCCGAGGTCATCATGGCGGTCGTCCTCGCCCTGCTGCTCCTGCTGCACGGACGCGGCCTCGGCAACGTCTGGCAGCGGCTGTCCCTCTTCGTCCCCGGCGCGGGCGGCCTGCTCCTGCTGGTCCTCTTCGACGGCGTCACCGCCACCCCCGACCAGCGGCTGCTGCTCGTCGCGGGCCTGCTCGCCGCCACCGCCGGCCTCGCCATCGCCTCCTGGACGGTCCCCGGCCGCCGGCTGGTGCCCTACTGGGGCCGGGCCGCGGAGATCCTGCACTCCGCGACCGCGCTCGCCCTGCTGCCGCTGGCCCTGTGGGTGCTCGGCGTGTACAGCGCCCTACGCGGCCTCAACGGCTGACGGCCCGAACCGGAGGAACCCACAGTGCAGTCCAAGCGCGACCAGGTACAGGCGCACATGTTCGTCATGGGGCGGCTCACCTCGGGCATGCTGCGGGCCGACCCCGACGCCCCCGAGAGCCCCCAGGGCAGGACCAACCGCGGGGTCGCCCTCAGCGTGGTCATCGCCGTCCTGCTCGCGGCCGGCTCCTTCGTCTTCGGGCTGCTGAAGCCGGGCACGAAGGACTCCTGGCGCGCGGAGGGCACCCTGGTGGTCAACAAGGACACCGGCGGCCGCTACCTCTACCTCGACGAACGGCTGCGCCCGGTGCGCAACTACACCTCGGCCCGGCTGATCCTCGGCGCCGACATGGACACCGCGTCCGTCGGCGCCAAGTCCCTCGCGGGCACCGCCCACGGCGCCCCCGTCGGCATCCCGGGCGCCCCCGACGACCTGCCCGCGGGCGGCTCCCTCACCACCGGCCCCTGGCAGGTGTGCGCGGCCACCGGCGGCACCGGGACGACGGCCACCGCGCTCGTCGTCGGCACCGACCTCGGCGGCGCGGGACTGGCGGGATCCGAGGGACTCCTCGTCACCGGACCCGACAAGGCCCAGTACCTGGTCTGGCAGGGCAGCAAGCTCCGCCTCGACCTCGCGGGCGGCGCCCGCGAGGCCCTCGGCTACGGCTCCCGCTCGCCCCGCCCGGTCTCCGCCGCCCTGCTCAACTCGCTCTCCTCAGGCCCCGATCTGACCGCCCCGGCGATCCCGGGACGCGGCGACCCGGGCCCCTCGCTCGGCGGCGCGGACACCCGGATCGGCCAGGTCTTCCAGGTGTCGGCGCCCGGCGGCGACCTCCACTACTACGTGCTGCGCAAGGAGGGGCTCGCGCCGGTCAACGCCACCATGGCCGCGCTGCTCCTCGGCAACCCGGAGACCAGAATGAAGGCGTACCGGGGCGGCACGGCCGCCGCCACCACCCTGGGCGCCGCCGCCGTCATCGGCCGGCTGGCACCCGGCGCCGAGGGCGGCGACACCCGCACCGACCTCCCGGCGAGCCCGCCGAAGGCGGTCGAGCCCGCGGTGGGCGACAGCCCGTGCGTGAGCATCCAGTCGGGCGCCGACGGCACCCGGGTGAGCGTGTCCCTCGCGCACACCGAGGACATCGGCAGGCCCGCGCAGGCCACCACGGAGGGGCTGACGGCGGCCTGCGTCACCGTCAACCGGATCGTGGTGCCGCCGGGCGGCGGCGCCCTGGTGCACGCGCTCGGCGCGGACGGCTCGAACGTCGGCAGCACCCTTTACCTGGTGACCGACAACGGGGTGAAGTACCGGGTGCCGTCGGCCGAGGCGCTGAAGGCGCTGGGCTACACCACCGGCCAGGCGCAGCGGCTGCCGTCGTCGCTGCTCGCCATGGTGCCCACCGGGCCCGATCTGACGGCGGCGGCCGCGGTGTCGGGCCGGGCGCGGGCGACCGCTCCGCCGTGCGGCGCCGATCCCCTGGGGACCGCGGGCCGATGAGCGCGGGAACTCACCGTGTCCGCACGGTGAATCGGAATTTGAGGAACATCTGAGGATGCGTCCGCTCCCATCAAATAGCCTGTGCTAAGGGAGAATTGTCGAGGTGTGTGGGTGACGGCACTTTCCGAGGGGAGGCGTTGCCCGCACTTCACGATGCTTTTACCATTCTTGTCTGCACCACCAACGGGATGACGGTGCCACCGCATCCGGTTGCGCAAGCCGCGCCAGAGCCTCGGGCCTGGCGGTGAATATCCACCGGAAAGGGGCACGCCCATGGCGGGCATGCAGAGGGCGGAAGAACAGGCGACACGGAACGGCATCCAGGCTCTCGAGATGGCCTTCTCGGGAGTCCAGAGCCGCCGTCAGGACGTCGAGAACACCAAGCACGGCATGATCTCGGCCCTCCAGGGCAGCGACGGTGGAGCGTTCCAGAAGCTGCTCGACTCCTGGGACGAGCACGCCGAGATCATCTCCAAGAACCTCCAGGACATGATCAACCAGCTCAACGAGACGCTCCGCGCGCAGGGCATGACCCAGGGCTCGTCGAACGAGGCGATCAACCAGGCGTACTCCCAGTCGCAGTCCATCTTCGACAACCTGATGGGCAGCACGAGCGGCAAGTGACCGTCAGGGCCGGTCCGACGCCGGCCCGCCGTCGGCCGCACCGCCACGACGACCAGCCCCCACCGCACCAGCGAGACGAGGTCACCTATGCCGGACAACCTCACTGACGGATACATCTACGTCAGCTACGCGCATGTCGACAACGCTGTCGACGACATGCGCCTCCAGACGCGTGAGATCGAGAAGATCATCAACAGTCTGAACGACGAACTCCAGGCCCTGAAGAACTCCTGGGAGGGCGACGACCGCCAGGTCTACGACGAGAAGCAGGCGGCGTGGAACCAGGCGGTCGCCAACATGGCCAAGTGGCTCGAGGACAACGCGAGCACGCTGAACCAGATCCGCGATCTCTACACCCACAACGAGCGCCAGCAGACGCAGAGCTGGCAGGACGTCAGGATCGGCTAGATCCGATGTCCTGCGGGCGGCCGTTCCACGAGGCGGTATCCGTGGGGCGGCCGCCCGTCGTGTCGTCCGTACCGAGACGGAGAGAGAGACAGGGCCATGGCCGACGGCAACCAGACCCCCACACAGCTCAACAAGGAATGGCTCCAGAGCTTCAAGGACCATGACATCAAGGGCTTCAGGGACGAGCTGAAGAAGATCACCGAGGACGGCTCGGACCCGATGGTCCCCGCGATGAAGACCCTCAAGGGCGACGACGGGACGATCGAGGGCCTCCCGTTCGACACGCCCGTCCCGCTCGCGATCGGGAACCTGGCGTCGGACACCAGCACCCACGGCAAGGCCGTGAACGCCGCCGTCGCGAAGATGGTCACCACCCTCGACGGAATCCTCACCAGCCACATCGAGCTGTTCAAGGACATCGACTCCGCCCTGGAGGAGACGATCGACACCCTGTTCAAGACGCAGGGCACGAGCCTGGACGCGATCGACGGCCAGAAGCTCTACGACATCTTCGAGGACGAGGACGTCGAGACCGACCTCACGACCTCACCGGACGACGACAGCGACGACGGCGACGACTAGGACCAGCCGTCCGAGCCCGAGCCCCGGGTCCGCCCCTCACCTCCCCTCCGGGTGCCGCGTCGGCGCGTCCCCGCCGCCGTTCCGCCTGCCGTCCGACCCCCTCTGATGGAGCCCCGCCATGGCCGATGACAAGACCGAGTACGCGGACTACTGGCTGAAGGCCGTCCGGCTCTTCACCGGGTACGAGGCGCCCGCCAGGGACACCCTCTTCGAGGAGATCGTCGGCAACCACGGCATCAAGCAGATGAAGGTGGAGGTCAGCAAGCAGGGCAGCGTCGACTCCGTCACCGGTGAGGAGTACGACTGGATGGTGGAGAACGCGGGCTGGGACATCCAGAACACCGACTTCATCATCCCGTTCTACACACGCGGCGGCAGCGAGGGCGTCACCTACTACAAGGCCCGCTTCACCCTGCTCGGCGCCAAGATCGCCGACGGCAAGCCGGTGGGCGGCGAGGTCGTCGGCCGGGAGGGCAAGAGCAGGTACGGCAAGGAGCTGGAGGACGGCCACTTCAAGCCGAGCGACGACGGCACGGTCTGGAACACCTTCAACCTGACCAAGTACTCCTACGGCACCGGCCACGCCCTGGCCGACCTGCTGGAGAAGGAGAACGGCACCCTCGGCTACAGCTGGGGCGGCGAACCGCCCATCGACATCGGCAAGGGCGTCAGGCTGGCGTCCTTCGACATGGTGGCGGACTCCTTCGACCGGGTCGCGAAGTTCTTCTGGGACAGCAAGACCACCATGGACGACTGGCAGAACAAGGTCAGCAGTTCACCCAACGACGCGTGGCTCGGGCAGGCGGCCGGCGTCTTCTGGGACCTCATCCACGAACTGCGCAGGCGCTACGACCACTACGCGGAGGACATGGAGGCCGTCGGCGGTGTGTCGAAGCAGGGCGCGGCGCTGCGGCAGGCGGGCACCGACCTGCGCACCCAGGCGCAGAACCTGAAGAACAAGTGGGACTACTGGAACGTCTACGAGGGCAACCCGCTGCGCTGGCTGGTCGACCTGCTCTCCGAGATCGCCAACAAGTCCTGGTACAACAACCTGACCCAGGTCGACGCCGACTACTCGTACACCGAGGCCGGCGGGTACTGGGACTACACCGCGCGGCCCGGGTTCACCTCGCAGGCCACCGACGCGCACGGCAAGACCTACGGCGAGATGACGGAGCTGGACACCTGGAAGGCCGTCGGCGAGGAAGCCGTCAGGCGCTGGAACGCCTCCGTCAAGGACAACCTGATCGACCCCGCCGAGGAGGCGCTGAAGAACCTGGCCCTCGCCTGGGGTTCGTCCAACTTCGACCTCGGGTCCATCAGCACCAAGGGCGACAAGGGCATCGGCGACTCCTTCAAGGAGGACAAGGCGGACAAGGCCGCCAAGGACGCCGAGGACAAGGCGGCGAAGGACAAGGCCGACGCGGACGCGAAGTACGAGAAGGACAAGAAGGACGCCGAGGACAAGGCGGCCAAGGACAAGGCCGAGGCGGACGCGAAGTACGAGAAGGACAAGAAGGAAGCCGAGGACAAAGCCGCCAAGGAAAAGGCCGAAGCCGAGGCGAAGTACGACAAGGAGAAGAAGGAGGCGGAAGCCAAGGCGGCCAAGGAAAAAGCCGAAGCGGACGCCAAACAGGCTGAAATAGAGGCCAAGCAGGAGGAGAAGGAGAAGGAGCAGGAGGCCAAGCAGGCGGCGGCCGAGGCCAAGCAGGAACAGAAGGAGAAGGAACAGGAGGCCAAGCAGGAGGCCAAGGAGAAGGAGCAGGAGGCCAAGCAGGCCGAGGCCGAGGCCAAGCAGGAGCAGATCCGCAAGGAGCAGGAAGCCAAGCAGGAGGCCAAGGAGAAGGAGCAGGAGGCCAAGCAGGAAGAGGCTCAGCGGAAGCAGGAAGAGGCCCAGCAGAAGGCCCAGGCGTTCCAGATCCAGCAGGTGAACCAGCAGAAGGCCGAGCAGGACAAGAAGGAGAAGGAGCAGGAGCGCAAGCGGGCCGAGGCGGAGGCGAAGCAGGAGCAGCTCCGCCAGGAGCAGGAGGCCAAGCAGGAGGCGAAGGAGAAGGAGCAGGAGGCCAAGCAGGCCGAGGCGGAGGCCAAGCAGGAGCAGATCCGTAAGGAGCAGGAGGCCAAGCAGGACCAGATCCGCACGGAACAGGAGGCGAAGCAGGACCAGATCCGCGAGCAGCAGGAGAAGAAGCAGGAGGAGCAGGAGGCCAAGCAGGAGCAGCTCAGGGCGGAGCAGGAGAAGAAGCAGGAGGAGGCGCAGCAGAAGGCCGAGGAGAAGCAGGCGCAGGCCGAGGCCAAGCAGGACCGCATCCGCGAGGAGCAGGAGGCCAAGCAGGACCAGATCCGCGCCGAGCAGGAGAAGAAGCAGGACGAGGCGCAGCAGAAGCAGGACGAGGTCCGCCAGGAGCAGGAGCGGAAGCAGGAGGAGGCGCAGCAGAAGCAGGACCAGATCCGGCAGGAGCAGGAAGCCAAGCAGGATCAGATCCGCGCCGAGCAGGAGAAGAAGCAGGACGAGGCGCAGCAGAAGCAGGACGAGGTCCGTCAGGAGCAGGAGCGGAAGCAGGCCGAGTACCAGCAGAAGCAGGAGCAGCTCAGCCACTCCCTGAACGGCGGCGATCTCGGCCGGTTCACCAGCGACATCTCCGGGCCGGTCAACGGCGACGACTCGCTGACCAACCCGGACGGCAGCGTCTCCCACCTGGACTCGCACGGCAGGGTGGTGACGGAGTTCCCCGACGGCAGCGAGTCGGTGGTCGACCCGCACACCCAGACGTCCACCGTCATCAGGCCGGACGGCTCCTCGTACTCGGGTCCGCTCAACGCGGGCGACGCGTTGCCCAACCCGGACGGCAGCACCACCCACCTCGACCCGCAGGGCCAGGTCGTCACCGAGTACCCCGACGGCAGCGTCTCGCGGGTTGACCCGGACACCGGCGCCACCTCCATCACCGCCCCCGACGGCACGACGACCACGGGCTATCTCAACGACCCCGGCAGCGCCGTCCCCGACTACCGGACGTCCCACCAGCTGAACGGCGGCGGCTACGGCACGGCCACCCCCACCTACGACTACGGCGACCCCTCCTACGAGGAGGAGCTGTACGACGACTCGCCGTACCGCGAGCCGTCCCTCGCCGATGTGTCGGGCGGTGGCGTCGACGAGGCGCAGGCGAGCCGCGGCACCCCGCTCAACAGCGGTCTGCCGGCGGGGCTGGGCGGCACGGGCGGCATGGGCGGGATGCCGATGGGTGGCATGGGCGGGATGGGGGGAATGGGCGGCAAGGGCAACGACGGCCCGTCCGAGCGCGTCCGCAACGTCATCGACGGCGATGTGGTGAGCAACCGCCGCCCCGGCGCCGCCCCGCGCGCCAAGGGCTCCTACGAGGAGCGGCAGACCGTCGCCACCAGCGGTTCGAGCCCGTTCCTGCCCCCGATGGGCGGCGCGGGCGCGGGGCAGGGCCAGACGGAGACCGAGAGCAGCGACCGCGAGCGTGAGGTCTGGGCGCCCGAGGACGACGACGTCTGGGGCACCGAGGAGGGCGGCTCGCCCGCCGTGATCGGCCGCTAGGATCCGCGCCGGACGCCCGATCGGCCCTGAACGGGTCAACTCGGGCGTCCGGCGGCTGAGTTCGATGGATCACAAGGAGGGCGGAAAAAATGGCATTCCGGCCCCTGTGTACTGCACAATGATCATCGCTTTTCTCTGACGGGAGTCTCCGGTGTCCGAGCCATTGCAGGAGCGCATCGCGCAGGCCATGGCCGAACTCGAGGCCACCCAGGCCGCCGTCGCCCGCGTGCAGGCGGATCTCCGTCAGGCCTCCGAGACGGTCAGGTCGGCGGACCGCGTGGTGGAGGCCACGGTCGGTGCGCAGGGCGAGCTGACGGCGTTGAAGTTCCTCGACAACAAGCACCAGAACATGACAGGACCGCAGTTGGCCGCCTCGATCATGGAGGCGGTCCAGCAGGGGCGGGCACGGATGGCGCGTCAGGTGATGGACTCCTTCGCGCCCTTCACCCAGCCAGGGCCCGCGGGATCGATCCGCCGGGGCCTCGATGTCGACTGGGACCGGATGTTCGGCTCCGCGCTGGACGGCGGCGGCCGCGCCGCGTCCGGCAGGCCGGGCCGCGACCGGCTGCGCGACGAGATCGACGAAGACAGCGACTGAGCGTCGAGAGGGGACGGACGATGAGCGGGTACCACAACAACTACGAGGCTGACCTCGTCGATCTGCGGCAGGCCCCCGAGGTGATCGGCGGGATGGCCGGCGCACCGAAGAAACTGCGCGGGCGCTTCCAGGGCACCGTCGCGGCCACCAGCGCGTGGAACGGCCAGGACGACGAGTTCCACGGCCAGACCGAGGCCCAGGACAAGCGGCAGATCGAGAGCTGCCTCGCGGTCGTCGACTCCCTCGACGAGTTCCTGACCGGCTGGCAGTCGGCGATCATGAAGAGTCTCGGCAGCATCGAGGACGTCCACCAGGACGTCCAGGACCGCATCCACGACGCCCAGTCGAACGCCGGCGAGCACGGCAGCGGTGGTCACGGGAAGCACTGAATGTTCGACATCGAGTACCCCGACGAGGTCGCCAAGATGCTCTTCGTCCTGCTCGGCGAGAAGCCGTTGCAGGCGAAGGCCCGGCTGGCCTGGGAGAGCCGTAATTCCTACACGGATCTCGCCGCGGGCATCCGGGATCTCCGGATGGAGATGCTCGAGTCGATCGAGAGGGGCAAGCGGGGCCTGCCGCCGAACGTCGCGGACGCCTACGAACGGTCCCTGTCCCAACTGGTGAACCGCAACGGCGACGACGTCCTCCAGCGGTTCGTCACCCAGCTCGACCGGTTCACCCAGGACCGCGGCCGGGCGTCGGTCCAGATCCAGCAGGCCCACTTCGAGATCATCATGGAGGTCTTCTGGCTGATCCTGGAACTGGCCCTCCTGGAGGCGATCGCCGCGTTCACCGGCGGCGCCTCCGTCTCGGAGATGATCCTCGCCCGGATGCGGGCCAGGCTCGCGATCCTGATGGCGGTCGACCGGCTGCTGCGGTACGTGCAGGCGTTCCCCTCGCTGTCCGAGGCGTTCGAGGAGGCCATCCAGAACCTGGCAGCCCAGTTGCTGACGATGGCCATCAACCCGGCGGTGGCGAGACCCGACAAGGTCAACTGGTCGGAGGTCGGGATCTCGGCGGCGGTCGGCGGCCTCGCCGGCTTCTTCATCAGCCACTTCGGCGCCTGGGCCTACAAGCTCAAGAACGCCCTCTCGAACACCTTCAAGAACAATCTCGGCAAGGACGTGTTCGGCAAGTTCGAGATCCGCTTCAAGAACCCGTTCACCCGGAACAACGCGAACAACGCGGCGTACGACCTGCCCTCCACGTTCGTCACCGAGGGCTTCGGCGAGACCATCGCGGTGGCGATCGTGCTCGGCAAGTGGGACTGGACGTCGCTGGCCGGCGCCGGCCTCAGCGGGATCTCGCAGATCTTCATGGGCAAGCCGTTCGAGCAGGGCTACCACGGCATGCACTCCAAGCTCTTCCCGGACGGCAACCTCTTCACCCGCTACCAGCGCAACACCACCGACATCCTCAACGAACGGCTCGCCAGGGAGTCGGGCAACGCCTCGACGCTCGCCCCGGACGGCACGGCACGGTCCACGCCGCCGCCGGCGTCAGTCCCGCCGGTCCCGACCGCGGGCACCACCCCCGTGGTGCCGCCGCCGCTCGTCTCCACCCCGTCCACCCACTCCGGGTACCTCCCGGACAGCGGGTCCGACAGCGGGTCCGACATCTCGTCCCGGCCGCCGAGCGTCTTCGACCTGTCGGACACCGACTCGTTCTCGGACACCGACTCCGTCTCGTCCGGTACCTCCCTCTCCTCCGGCAACTCCGGTGCCCCCGGCACGTTCCCGTCGACGCCGCTGAACACCACACCGCTGACCGGCGTCGGAGGGAGCTACCTCAAGACTCCCGAGTACGCGAAGACCCCGAGCTACCTGGACACCCCGGGGAGCACGGACACGTCGCTGACGGGGAACGGCACGACGGTCCTCAACACCACCGACCTCACCACCGACTCCGGCACCCAGGCCGCCCTCCCGCCGACCGCGAAGGCGCCGGCCGCGTCCTTCCCCGGCGCCGAGACCGAGCGCCTGAAGCTCCCCGACCCCCTCACCACCACCGACACCCTCGACCTCCCCAACGCCCTGGGCACCCCCAACGCCCTGGGCACCCCCAACGCCCTGGGCACCCCGAACGGCCTCGGCACCCCGAACGTCTCGGGCACCCCGAACAGTCTCGGCGGCCCCGCCGCGTCACCGGCCACCGCCCCGCACACCGCCCACCAGTCCGGCACCGACCAGTCCGGCGCCCCGCAGCGGGACAACACCGGCCAGCGGAACGGCACTTCGGCCCCCTCCCAGGACGCCGAGTCCGACACCCCCGGCACCGCGCACGACTCCGCGCCCCCCGCCCCCGCCGGCCAGCAGCGGCCCGCCGTCACCCAGGCCCGCACCGCCTACGACGACGCGCTCGCCCGGTACGCCGACGCCACCCGCGCCGTCGACGACCTGGGCGACGGGACCCGCCCCGGCAGCGACACCACCGCGCTCGCCGACGCCCAGGCCAGGTCACGGCAGGCGCACGCCGACCTGCTCGCCGCCACCACCCGGCTGCGCGACCTCGGCGTCGACCCGCACACCACCGGCCCGCACGGTCCCGCCGGGCCCACCGACCCGATCCACCGCGACGCCGTCCAACGCGACTGGATCGCCCGGCAGATCACCGCCGAGGACCTCCCGGACACCCTGGCGGAGGAACTGGCCGGGCTGCACGGCCCGGACGACGTCGTCACCCAGGACGCGCTGCGCGACGCGGGCATCACCCCTGACCCGCGGGCCCACCCTCCCGGCGGCCGGCCCGTCCCGGTCGCCGCGCTCGACCCGGTCGACCGGGTCAGGCTGCTGATGGCGCGGCAGCCCGCCCCGTGGCCGGCGGCGCTCGACACCGTCGCGGCCCACGCCTCCCTGCGCCTGTGGGACGCGGCCCACACGGACTTCACGGACGCGGCCACCCACCAGGACCCGCGCCGGGCGACACCGCCGCAGCCGGCCACGGGCGAGGGACCCGCGCCCAGGAGCACACCGCCGCCCACCCGGGCCCAGCTCGACCGGGCCTGGGACAGCGCCGTCGCGCTGGTGCTGCCGCCCGCCACCGCCCCCGTCCTCGCCGACTCCCGGCACGCCGCGGCCCCCTACCGGGACGCCGTCCGGCAGGTCGCCGACCATCTGCTGACCCACGGCCAGGACGCGCCCTCGGCCCGCACGCTCGCCTCCACCCTGCGTGCCGCCCTCGGCCTCGGCCCCGTCGCCCCCGCACCCGCCACCCCGGTCACCGAGTCGTCGGCCGTGCCCGCCACCGTGTCGCCCCCCGTCCCGCCGGCCGCGACCCTCACCACCTCGACCGACCTCCCGGCCGACCCGCCCACCGCCCCGGCCGAGCCCGCCACGTCCACGGCCCAGGCCGCCGTCACCACCGTGCCGCCCCCGGCGCCCGCCGCCCGGCCCGCCGAGGACCTCGCGGCGCGGCTGCCGCGCCTCTCGCCCGAGGAGCGGACCTGGGAGCTGGCGCTGCTGCCGGCCGCCGAGCGCGAACGGCTGGCGTCCGACGCGGCGCTGGTGGACACGTTGCGCCGGGAGCTGACCGGCGCGGAGTTCGCCAGGACCGCCGCCCAGCTGATGGTGGAGATCCCGCACGGCGTCGACCAGCCGGTGTCCGTCCGACGCGAGGTGCTCGACCAGGTCTCCCGCATGCTGCGCGATCCCGAGGTGGCGGTGCGGCTGCTGAAGGACCGGGCGCGCGTCGCGGTGGTCCCCAAGGGCGCGGCGATCACCACCCTGGACGCCTTCAGGCACCTGGCGGGCACCCGCACCGCCGACGGACGCCCCTGGGAGGAGGTGCGCGGCGTCGGCACCCGCACCGCGGGTGTGACCGAGGAGAACCTGCTCGGCGAGGTGACCTCCACGGCCGCGGACCGCCGCTCCTACCCGCAGGGCTACTCCACGACGACCCACGAGTTCGCGCACACCCTGCACCAGTACGGGCTGACCCCCGCCGACCAGCGGCTCATCCACGACGCCTACCTGGCCAAGCGCGCCCAGGGCAGCGCCGCGGTCTGGCCGGACGGCCCGCTGCACGACCCCTCGGGCCGGCGCAAGCAGCCCAACTACTCGTCCCTCGACGAGTTCGAGTACTTCGCCCAGCTCACCAACGCCTACCTGGGCACCAACGGCGGCCGGGACGGCTACACCGGGCAGCGCCGCAACAACGGTTCCGCCTGGGTGAGGCAGCACGAACGGCGGCTGCTCCCGCTGCTGGAGCGGCTGTACGGGACCGATCCGGACGTCGGCGCGCGCCCGGTGAACCAGCTCGCGGAACCGCGCAAGGAGAACTGGGTCCTCGACGGGTTCCGGGCGTTCTGGGACCGCGCCGAGGGCACCCTCCAGCCGCGGCCCCACGACACCGTCCCGGTGCCGACGACCGAACAGGCGCCGACCCCGGCCCCCACCCTGACGTCGAGCGACCCGACCACCACCCCGACCGTCCCGGCCACCCCGACGGTCCCGACCGCGCCGACGGTCCCGGCCACCCCGACGGTCCCGACCACCTCGACCGTCCCGACCGCGCGCGCCACCGCCACCGCCCCCGCGCTGCCTCCGCCGCCCACGAGCGGGCAGAGCTACCAGCAGTACCTGGCCGGCGTGCTCCAGAGCGTCTTCGGCGCCGACGTGAACACCAACCCCCAGATCGGCGAGATGGTCAACTCCCTCGCCCTGGTGGACAGCGCACGCGCGGGGGACTCCCGGTTCGGGACCGGGGCGCTCGACCTGGAGGCGATCACCCGACGGGTCCTGCACCTGCCCGCCGACACCCCGTTCGGCCCGCAGACCGCGTTCCAGTTCCTGTCGCTGGCGAGCAGCGCGGGCCGCCGCTCACGGGCCGGCAGCCTGACGGCCATCGCCGCGTACGGACTCGAGCGCCGGGGCGCCCTGGCGGGGCCGACGCGGGTCATCGGTTCCGACGGCGCCGCCACCGGGCGCAACTGGCTCGGGCGGCCCATCCAGGGGCTGCGCCTGGACACCGTCTCGAAGCGGACGGCGGACGGCGGCTGGGACACCGGCGCCGCGCCGTGGCGCGGACCCGCCCATGCCGTCTTCGCCGAGCAGACGGACGAGGGCCTGCTGGTGGTGCGCGACGGCCGCGGTGAGACGGCCGAGGTGGACATCGCGGAGTTCGCGGAACTCCTCGTCCACGACCCCGACCGGCCGCCGGGCACCCCGGTGGTCCTGGTCGCGGGCGAGGCCACCGGCCTGGGCACCATGCCGTTCGAACGGTGGCTGGCCGACCGGTTGCAGACCCGGGTCTGGTCCACCGGCGGCGAGGTCCGGTTGCAGCCCCTCAACGACGGCAGCGGCCACCAGATGCTCGTCCTGGCCAACAGCGCGCCCAACCAGGTACCGGTCGGCACCTGGCTCCCCAACGACCCCGGCCGCTCGGACCAGAGCCCTCCGCGCGGGGTGCGCGCCCGCGGCGGGCAGGAGTTCGCCGACGACGACATCCAGTCGTACATGCTGCCCACGTCCGACGGCCAGACGCTGACCGCGCGGGCCTTCTTGCAGGCGCACGACATGGCGCTCCTGGAGGACGGCCTCCTCACCCTCTCCGACGTGGCGCACTACACCGACCACCTGGAGGCGCTCCCGGCCGTCTACGCCGAGAAGGAGAGCGGCCTTCTCCCGCTGCCGACACCGCTGACCGGCGCCTACATCGCGATCGGGCACGGCGACCGGAGCCGTGCCGTCCTGCCCGTGCGGAGCCTGGGCAGCAACCAGGTCGTGTCGCCCGACGAGATCGGGCAACTGCTCGCCCGCGACCCGGTCCTGATGACCATGCCGCCCGACGTGCCGGTGTGGCTCGTCTGGTGCGAGATGGCGCGGACCGCGCCCGGACTCGACCGGCTGAACCAGACCCTCGCCGCGCAGGCACTCGCGCAGCGCACCGGCCGGCGGGTGCTGGCGATGGACGCCCAGGTCACCGTCCACCCGGCGGAGAGGGGGATGCCGCCGCGGCTGGTGAAGTCCGACGACCCCGACCGGCCCGTCCACCGGATCCTGGAGTTCAGGCCCGACCCGCAGTGGGTGGCCCTCAACGCCTGGGCCGACCGGGCGGGCCTGCCGTCGGCCTGGCAGGACCGGACGGAGCGGGTGCTGCGCTGGGTGCGGGTGCTGCGGGAGACCCATGGCGCCGACATCGACAGCGCGCCGCAGCGGGCGGCCGAGTTCCAGGAGCTGATGGCGGGCTTCGGGGCCTGGGAGATGGCTCGCGGCTCCATCCTGACCTGGACGGAACTGGAGCAGACCCTCGCGGGGTACGCCCAGTCCCGCGGCCTCGAACCGGGCGTGGCGCGCGCCACGTTGACGAGGATGCTCCGCGCCTGGAGCCCCCGTCGCCCGGCGGCGGGCCCCGCGCACGCCGCGCCCGCCCAGGCCACACCCGCGACGGGCCCCGCGCGGTCCGCCGCCCCGATGGGGCCGGGCCGGGCGGACTTCCTGCCGGGGTCGAACGACCTGACCGACGACGCCAGGGCCGCCCTCGGTGAGCTGGCGCACCGCACCGCGCTGGCTCTCCTGGACGCAGCGCACGCCGAGAGGCCGCTGCCACGCGGGGTGTTCACCGGCTACGGCGAGGGTCAGGCGGCGCGGGCCAGGGCGGCCGGCCGGGCCCGCGCCGAGGCCGCCCGCGCCTGGTTCCTGGCCCGCCTCGACGAGGAACTGGCCGCCTACCAGGGGGACCTGCGGCCCGAGGACCGGCTCACCTCCGAGCGGCTCACCTTCGACGTCCGCGGCCGGGTCGGCAACGACCGGCCGGCCGGAGCACCCGGGGCCACCGTCGAGTTCCCCGCACCCCGCGCGTCCGCCACCGCCCTGCGGTCCGGCACGGCGGGCGGCACCGACGCCCCGGTGACCGAGGGACCCGAGGCGTCGGGACCGCCCGCCACCTCCGGGCGCCCCCAGGGCCCGACCGACCGTGGCCTCCCCGGCCGGGCCGAGGACCCGAGCCGGGAGGTCTGGAGCGACGGCCCCCACCCCGGCCCGTCCGCGCCCCACGGCGCCGGGCGACCGGTGGGGCCCCCGCCCGCGGTCCCCTCGGGCGCCCTTTCGCCGGACGACATCACGCGGCTCGCCGGGCGGCTCGACGCCGACCAGGTGCGCACCGCCCCCGTCGGCGCGACAGCCCGGCCCGCCGGCACCCCCCGGGTCGCGTCCGTCCCGCCCGCGGCGCCGACCGCGCCCTCGGCGTTGCCGCGCACCACCGACGTGGTCTTCACCGGTCCCGCCACGACCCTGGACGGCGACCGGGAGACGGCGATCGAGCGGCTGGCGCGGAGCACCGCCGCGACCGGCCTGCTGCACCGGCGCGCGGGCCTGCCGGTGCCCCAGGTCGTGCTGGCCGCCCACACCGGCGCCACCGCGGGGCAGCGCGCCGACGCCGTGGCCGCCGCGTTCCGGCGCCACCTGGAGCGCGCCCTCACCTCGCTCGGCGCGGACACCGCCGACCTCTCCGCCGCCGACTTCGGTCTCGTGGTCACCACCGGGGACGCGCACGACGCGGCCACCGTGACCGTCCGGATCACCAGCCACCGGCTCGCGGCCCCGGTGCTGCGGCTGCACGAACTGGCGCGCGCCGAACTCGACGCCGAGCCCGGCTCCTTCCGCCCGGAGCGCCTCGCCAAGCGGGTGATGGGCCTCAGCCTCAAGCAGGTCACCCGGTCCCGCGCCATGGACCTCTACACGATCACCGGCCTCGCGATGCGCGAAGGCCGGGCGGGCAGCCTCACCGAACTGGCCGCCTATCACGCGCAGCGGAAGGCGGCCGTCCACGCCGACCACCGCTTCCCCGCCACCGGCACCACCGAGCGCCCCGGCCTCAACTGGACGGACCTGCCACAAGGCCCGCTGTACACCGCCACCGTCGGCGTCCTCGCGGAGCGGCCCGACGCGTCGCCCGAGATCCTCGACTCGCAGTCGCCCGCCTGGACCGAGGGACCCACCCCCTACCTGCTGGCCGCCACCATGAAGGGCGACCGGCTGACGGTCCCCTGGGAGGACGGCACCACCCGCGACGTCAACCCGGAGCGGTTCGCGCGGATGGTCCTCGACGACCCGCGGCTGGCCGCGCTGCCGCAGGAGACGCCGATCGTGCTGGCCGTCCCGTACGCGGGCGGCCACGACCAGTACGTGGCACGGCTGCTGGCGGAGCTGACGGGCCGCACGGTCTGGGCGCACAGCGGTGACCTGCGGCTGGTCGTCGCCCCTGACGGCGAACGGCTCGCCCTCGCGGTGTTCACCGAGTCCGGACGCCCGGTGGGCGACTGGTTCCCGGTGCCGCCCGGCCTGCTGCCCGACACCGACACCGACTCCGAGTCCGGCGACGAGTCGGGCGACCACTGGCACGACGAGGTGCTGTCCTTCCCGCTGGCCGGCGCGGAGAGCGGACTCCAGATCGGCCGCGCCTCCTTCCGCCCCGAGGAGATGGCCGCCAGAGAGGTCCCGTACCGCCACCTCGGCCAGGTCACGACGTACGTGCACTACAACTTCGCCGCCGGCGCCTACTCGCGGCAGTTCACCCTCGAACCGGCCGCCCGCGGGAAGTTGAAGGCGTTCTTCGCCGCCCACGGCGGACTCGACTCCACGACCTTCGCGACCTTCGGGGGCACCTCCTACGAGGCGCGCGGCGACGAGGGCGCCAAGTGGCTGCGGAAACGCAAGAGCTTCGACGGACTGCTGCGCCAAAAGGACGACTGGCTCGGCCTGGTGACCTGTCTGTCGGCCTCCGCGCGGGACAGCTCCCTGCCGCGCCGCCCCACCCACGGGCGCAACGGCTTCGTGCCCAACCCGCTCCGGCAGATCCCCCAGGGCCAGCACTACGCCAACGTGATGCGGCACAAGGTGTCCGCCGCCACGGTCCGCTCCGGCGTCGCCAGGCGCGAGGGCACCTGGGTCCGCGCGCTGGTGACCGACCGCCGCGGCCGCTGGGGCTCCTACCAGGAGTTCTTCCCCGAACCCGAGCCGGCCGAGCTGGACCGCAGGGCCCGCGTCCTCGGCCTGACCGGCGCGGACGGACCGCAGCGGACCCTCGACCTGGTGCGCGCGCTGAGACTGACCCTCGGCAACGAGATCGACGACGACGTCCTCGTCGAACAGGACGCCGGCTACGCGGAGTTGCTGCGCGGGGCGGGCGCGCTGGAGCGGATGTGGCGGGCCGACCACCGGTTCGCGCAGGCAGGACCGTTCACCCTCGACCTCCTGCGCACGGCCGCCACCGCCCGGCTGCCGCAGGGGAGCACCGCACCGGGCCCGGCCGACATCCGCGCACTGCTGACCGCGGCGGCCGCCGCCCCCGCCGGGACCCGCCTCGGCGACTTCGTGACGCTGCCCGCCGCCCTCGACCGGGCCGCGGCCTGGCTCGGCGGCCCGCACGCGGACCGGGAGACCGCGGACGTCCTGCGACTCTCCGGTCCCGGCGAGGTGGACGAGGAGCACAGGTCGCGGATGTTCTGGGCGCGGGTCGCGGCGTACGGGGCGCCGGCGGCGTCCGGTGCCGGCCGCGACGCGTTCACCGCGCGGGTGCTGCACCTGGACCCGTCCGCCGTCGACGACGCCCGGCGGGAGCAGGCGCTGACACTGGCGGCCCACGCCTACGCGGTCGGCCGCGACGGCTCCCGCGCCGACGAGGTGGCCGCCTACCACCTGGAGACCGACCGGGCGCTGTCCGACGCCACCCTGGTCCCGCCCGCCACGCCCGAGGGACCGGCCGGCGGCCGGAACCTGCTGGGCTCCCCCGGCGCCACCCCCGTGGACCTGACGACGGTCCACACCCCCGGCGGCACCGCGGACCCGCCCTGGCACGGAAGGACCCCGAAGGGGAAGGACCGTCCGCACCCCTACGTCGTCGGCGCCGAACCCGACCGCACCGATCCGACCCGCCTCTTCGTGACGTACGGCGGCACGACCCGGCGGGTGCCGGCCGCCGAGTTCGTCGAACTGCTCGCCAACGACCCGGAGTTGATGGCCCGCGACGACCGCGACCCGGTCCTGCTCGCCGTCTCCGAACTGGACCGCTTCGCCCCGGGCCTGGCGCAGGACCTCGCCCAGCGGGTCGGCCGCGGCGTGTACTCCACCGCGTTCCCCCTCGGGCGGCACACGGACGCCACCACGGGCCTGACGGTGTTCTCGCTGCACCCCTCACCCCTCTCCGGCGCCGTCCCCACCGCCAACGACCTGCGCCTGTCCGCACCCCGCGCGCTGGACACGGTCAGCGGGCCCGCGCCGGTGCCGCCCCCGCCGATCGACGCCGACACCCCCGGCCGCCGCGCCGCCACCGCGACCCTGGAGACCGGGACCCCGGCGCCCGGAGGCGGCAGCCGGCTGCCCGCCCTCGACCTCCCCGACAGCGACCCGCTGACCGCGCTCGTCCGCGTGGACCCGCCGTCGCCGCCACCGCCGTCCGAGCCGCCGTCGTCGCTCGGCACCACCCCGCCCCCCGGGCAGAACCCCCGGCCCCGGCCGGCCGGGGTGCGCATCGACGAGGAACTCGACGAGCGCCGCCCGGCCCGCCTCGACCCCGACATGCTGCCGCCGCCCCGGGTGCACAGGCCCAGCGCCTTCACCGACGACAGCCGGCTGCCCGGCTACGTCGACGGCTTCTTGCCGCTCCACGCAGACGACGGCGACGGCGACGACGCCGCCGAAGCCATGCCGCTCGCCTTCGGGCAGAGCGACGTCCACATCAGGCACATCGACCAGATCACCGAGCACCTCGACATCGCGATGCGCGCCGACGGCTCGCGCACCGCCGCGGGCGAGGAACGGGCCCAGGGGCTGCGGGTGCGCGGCGGCGGCATCGACGAGTCCGTCTTCCGGCGGATCGCACGGGCCATGCGGGAACGCCCCCAGACCTTCGCGGGCGACGGCCGCGAGTTCGTCTACCGCACCGAGTCGGGGCAACTGCGCAAACTGCGCCTCACCATCCGCAACTACGGCGAGTGGAGCAAGTTCACCGACGGCGGCGCCGTCACCAAGGTCGACAACGTCTACCGCGCCCAGGCCACCGTCGGCGGCTCCAAGACGATCGGCCAGACCCGCCAGTTCGCCCCGACCGCGCCCCTCGGACCGCAGGCCGGCCCGGTCTCCGTGTGGGGCCGCGTCGGACTGCGGCTCGGCCGGATCCGCGAGGTCACCTACTCCGCGCAGGACAAGATCCTCAACGTGGGGGAGACCCGCGGCCTCGACACCTCGCACCCCTACCTCGACGACGCCTACGTCGAGGTGCGCATCACCGACGCGGTGCCGCCGCGGCCCGCGCGCCCCGGTTTCCTGCACACCCGGTGGCGGGCCAGGCCCGCGACGGAGGCCGCCCCGGACGTCGAGATCGCCTTCGGCGTCCGCCACGGACTCCTCGCCCGGCTCACCGAAGGCGCCACCCGGCAGGCCACCCCGGGCCGCACCCCCGCCACCCTCGACCTCGGCCCCGAATCCGACTACCGGCTCGTCATCACCGAGGACTTCGGACCCGTCGCCGCGATCCGCGACTGGGCGGTGGACCGGATCGGCGCCGCACCCGACTCCTCGGCCTACCGCGAACTCGACCACTTCCTGTCCTCGCAGAACTTCCACCAGCTCTCCGGGCGGCTCGCCAAGTCCGCGGTGCCCGGCCGGCCGCTCTTC
Organism: Streptomyces griseoviridis; assembly: GCF_005222485.1. Lineage (NCBI taxonomy): Bacteria > Bacillati > Actinomycetota > Actinomycetes > Kitasatosporales > Streptomycetaceae > Streptomyces > Streptomyces griseoviridis. The sequence continues at coordinate 1,200,161 of NZ_CP029078.1, read as the reverse complement.
GCCGACGACAAGAAGAACACCCCGCTCGGCGCCTTCGTCATCGAACGCATCGTCCCCGGACGCGCCGTGCTGGCCCTGGAGACCGACAAGGCGGAGATGCGGGAGTCCGCCTTCCTCACCGTCCAGAACACCCGCAAGCAGACCAAGGCGTACTCCAAGGACTTCACCCTCTTCGTCGGACCGACCTTCAGCCTGCCGTCCTTCGGGTTCATCTCCGACTGGATGGACAAGGTCAAGCCCCGCCTCCAGTTCGGCGTCAGCGGACGCCTCGGACACGTCAGGGGCCGCTCGGCGATGACCGGCGGCTCGGGCACCGTCCGCTCCGTGGGCCGCGCCAAGAACGTCACCACCGACCTCTACCGGGTCGAGAAGACCGTCTGGATCCGCAAGACCGGCGACGCCAGGCCGACGCCGTTCACCACCTGGAGCCTGGACCGGATGACGCGCGGCGAGGCGCGCCGGCTGGCCGGCATGGAGGACGAGAACGCCTTCGGGGCGACCGAGCCGTTCGCCCCCGCCTACCTCACCGACGACAACCCGCCCACCCTCGGCATGGCCAGGCCCGTCCAGTTCACCTACGCGGGCGGCCGCTACAGCCGCAGGTTCCCCGAGGGCGTCGACCGCGAGGACGCGCCCGCGACCGCACAGGACACCGCGCCCGCCGAGGACACCCCGAAGGTCACCTTCGCCGAACGCACCCGCCTCGAATCGTTCACCCGGCAGGTGCTGACCGCCGTCGCCGCCAAGTACCCCACCATGGTCGCCCGCCTGGAGGACCTCGGGGACCCGAGCGACAGCCGCTGGCGCAACCACGGCCACTACCAGATGGTCCTGCACAACACGCTGACCGTCATCAACGCCCTCTCGCACCACAGCATGGCGGGCAACCTGGAGGCGATGAGCAGGACCGGGCTGCGCATCGGCCTCGTCGACCCCGGCCGCTTCACCCGCGGCTACTACTACATCTGGCTCGACGCCGAACTGACCAACCGCACCTACGTGTCACCCACCGACACCATCCTGCGGCACAGCGCCCCCGGCGCCACCGACCTGGACGAGAGCCAGTACGGCGTGCAGGGCGCCGAAGCCGGCTTCGAGGGCGTCGCCGCGCTGCGCGACACCGCCACCGACAACATCGGGTTCGCCGCGCACGCCCTCACCGGCAGCTTCGGCTACTCGGCCGGCCAGCAGTCCCGGGACGAGTCCGGCTACGGCTCCACCGCCACCTTCGACCAGATGGCGATCACCACCAAACCGGGCAACCTGTACTCCTACGACCTCTCCCTCACCGTCAGCACCGGCGGCTACTGGCGCCCCCGCAGCCTGCTGCGCGGCCTGGTCAGCTTCGGCGTCCTCGGCACCCACCTGTTCGTCATCGGACCCAAGGGCCGCGGCGACATCATCGGCGGCGACGCCGACGTCCCGGCCGTCCAGGGCAAGGTGCTGCTCAGCGTCCCCGCCGACCACTCCCCGGCGACCGACCCGCACGCCCCGGGCGCCGACAACCCCTACCTCGACCCGCAGCCCGTCACCTCCGCCCCGATGAGCCGCCGCGACGCCAGGAGACTCCTCGACGCCTCCACCGAGGACGGCCGCAACCCGGGCCCGCTGGACGAACTGCCCCACCAGACGCTCTCCGTGATCGCCCCCAAGCAGGCCAGGGGAATCGTCGACCGGGTCCTGGAGAAGGCGTCCCACGACCGCTGGCAGCTCACCCGCGAGGGTGCCCCCGCCCACGACGCCGCCGTCCGCCCCGAGCAGCCGCAGTTCCTCACCGCCAACGCCGACCAGAACGCCAGCGCCACCGGATCACGCACCACCGGCCTCTTCGGCAAGGGCCCCTACATCGACTGGCTCGCCACCGTCGTCCACCGCATGCGGATCACCCGGCTGCGCGCCCTGAACCGGCCGCAGCCGATGGAGACCGAGATGACGCTCGGCGCCTCGACCAAGGCGGCGGGCACCCAGAGCAGGACCTTCGTCCAGCAGGCCGGATTCACCTTCGTCTACGGCCACTCCCACCCCGGCGGCCCCGGCGTGACCGGCAGCTACGGCGTGTCCTGGCGGCCGTGGTGGCGCAGCCGCGGCGCCAGCGGCACCGTCGTGCGCACCGTCACCTCCGACATCAACCGGGTCGACCAGGGCTACCAGGTCCTCACCACCGGCGACGCCGAACACGAGGTCGCCGCCGAGACCCGCTCCTCCGGCATCCTCGCCCCCCTCGGCACCGTGGTGCGCCGGCTCTACGACTGGGCCGGCGAACGCCAGGTCGTCAAGGGCGGCTGGCTCGGCCACCTGCCCGAACGCATCGCCCACCAGCTCGGCCTCATCGAAGGCGACGACCTCGGCGGCGGCCCCCGCTACACCGACCGCCGCTGGCTCCAGCCCCGCTGGTTCCGCGCCGCGCCCTTCGCCACCTACCCGGTGAACTCCCTGGACACGGGACCGGTGGTGGAACGGTTCGTGGAACGCCTCGACGGCCTCGGCCTCGACCAGGACAGCCGGGAGACCATCCACCGGCTGACCTCCGCCCGGGTCACCCGCGCGCTGCGCCGCGAGATGTCCGGCACCGGCTCCTCGGTGACGGCCAGGATCAGCGCCCTCTCCTGGAAGCGGATCCAGGTCGGCGGCCGCAACGTCCGGGTCAGGGTGCGCCTCGAACCCGTCGGCGAGCAGGAGTTCGTGCGGCTGTGGCCGCGCACCGAACTGGAGGACCACCGCTGGGCGACCGAGACGTTCAGCGAGGCGTTCCCCACCGCCCGCGGCCGGGACGCCGGAACGATGGTCAACGAGGCCGTCCACACCGGCGACACCGACGCCCCCATGGCGGGCCCCTCACTCACCGAGACCGGCTCCAACCGGCAGACCGTCTCCGCGACCGGCGGCCGCGCCCGCGGCCGGCTGTGGACGTCCTACACCAGCGAACCGCACGCCGAGTACGCCACCCGCTACCGGCTCCACCTCACCATGGAGATCGGCCGCAAGAAGGGCGACGACGACTGGGGGCGCGGCGCCCGCCGGATCGAGGAGAGCGGCGAGGCGGGCAGCCAGCGCGAGATCGTCCCGCTCAGCCTGATGCACCCCGACGCCCGCCCCGACGCCCCCGCGGACCGGCCCGACCCGCTGGCCCCGCCCGAGATCGCCGACGAGCCGCACGCCGTCAACGTCCTCACCGGCGACGACAGCCCCCTCGCCAAGGACAGCCCGATCACCGGCGTCCTCGACTCCTGGCGCGCCATCACCCTGCCCGACGGCACCCACGGCCCCTTCACACCACCGGAGAACGGCTTCCACGTCCGCAACATCATCGGCGCGGAGAACGTCCTCGCGGCGAGCACCGTCGCCCTCGGCAAGGCCTACGACAGCAGGCTCGGCACGCTCTCGGGACCGCTCACGGACGACGCTCTCGAACAGGTGCTGCGCACCGCCCGGATCACCCCGCTGACCGCCGAGGGCACCGGCGCGGCCCAGGTCCTCGAGGACGCCCACGGGCCCGGCGCGCTCACCGCGTTCTTCGAACACGCCTCGGGCAACGACGGATACGTCACCAGCGGCCTCGTCGAGAACGGCTTCGCCGACCACTCCGACGCCGAACTGCGGATCTTCTCCCGGCCCGACTTCACCGGCGCGGTGCTCCTCGCGGTGGCCGACGGCGCCCGCATGGAGTCCTCGACCCGCGTCACCCAGAGCGAGAACGCCACCGCCACCCAGGGCGGCGACCACAACACCGCCATCGGCGGCGCCCCCGCCCTGAAGTCGGACAGCGTCGGCGCGGCCAACCCCGGGGCCACCGGCACCGGCGCCGACACCTCCGACAGCGACGGGCGGGTCATCGCCAGCGACCAGGCACGCCAGGTCAACGTCAAACCCACCACAGGCCGGGTCTTCGCGTTCGCCATCCCCGTGGACTGGCTGAGCGTCGCCGACGTGCACCGGCAGTTCAAGGACCTGTCGTCCACCGCGTGGATGCGCAAGCACCTCCTCGGCTCGCTCGGCGGCGCGAAGCCCGGACCGCAGACCGTCGAGACGCACACCCAGGTGCTGGCCTGGGTGCGCGAGGACGTCGCGAGGCAGCTCGGCCTCGTCACCGACGACACCTTCCCCGAGCAGGTCTCCGCCGCCTGGGACAAGGTCAAGGACGCCGCCAAGACCTGGGCCGAGGAGGACGACGCGTACTGGGCGCTCCGCCGCGACCTGCCCGACCTGCGCGAGACGGCCGAGACGAACCGGCTGGCGCGCTCCGTCGCCCGGCGCACGCTGCGCCTCGCCGAGACCGCGGCGAGGACCGAGAGGGCCGCCGCGACCCGCCAGTTCACCGCCGCGACGGCCGCCGCCGACGCCGTCCTCGACCAGCCGGCCGCCGACGTACCGGAACCGGCGGGCAGCACCCTGCGGTCCGCCGTCGAGCTGGCGGCACAGGCCCACAGGACCCACCAGGACACCCTGCTCCTGAGCCTGACCGAGGACACCCCGGCGGCCCGGCGCGAGGCCGTCGAGGCCCGCGTCGAGGGCGCCCGGCAGGCCCTGGCCGAGGCGGACGCCCTCGTCGACGGCATCCGGCGCGCCGAGCGCGACCGGCTGGCGGCCGAGGCGCGGCGCGTCATGGAGAGCCGGAAGGCCGCCGCCGCCGAGAGCGTGGCGAGCGCCCGGGACGCGGCCGAGGCCGCCGCCCGCGCCCACCGGACCGCGCAGCGCGCCGTCGACACCCGGCTCGACGAGGTCAGAACCCAGCAGGACAGGGCCGAGGCCGCCGCGCGCGCCCTGCACGGCCTGCGGGCCCAGAGCGACCGGCTGACCCGCTGGCACCTGCTGCCCGAGGACCCGCCCAGCGCCGACGGCGACGCCGCCCCGACCCGCGGCGGACTGCCCGAGCCGACCGTCACCGACCCGGAACCCCTGCCGAAGGGCCCCACCACCACATCGGGACCCCTCGACACGATCGCCGAGGAGTCCGACGAGTCGAGCGACCGCGACGAGCCGGGGACGTCCGGCGACGGCATGTTCGAGAAGGCGCCCGCCACGCCGCCGCGCTACACCCGGGCGACCGCCCTCGACGACCTCGCGCCCGCCCTGAAGTCCCCGGCGGGAACCACCCACCGGCTGCGCGACGTCCCCGCCGACAACTCCTTCTACCGCGCGCTCCAGCAGGCGCTGCCCGCCGCCCGGGTCCGCGCCGACGGCACCGCCCTCGACCCCGCGGCCCTGCGCGCCGAGTTCGCCGACACCCTCGAAGGGCTGCCCCTCGACTCGCCGCTGATCGCCCACCTCTCCCCGGACGAGACGGACACCTTCACCTCGGCCGAACTCGACGCCGCCGCCCTCGACCTGGGCACCAACACCCCGCAGCGCCGCGAGTTCGACTCCCTCGGCGTCATCCCGCACTCGGCCGGCGACCGCCCCACCCCCGACCGCCGCCGCCACCCCCTGAGCCCCGCCCAGCGCCGCGGCCTCGCCGCCGCCCAGCTCCGCCGCGCCGCCGACGCCCCGAAGAACACCGGCTGGGATAACAGCGCCGCCGACGTCCTGCCCGCGCTCGCCGCCCACCGCTACCGGGTCGGCGTGCGCGTCGTCCACGCCGACGGCAGCCACCAGGACTTCCCGTCCGACCTCGACGGCCCGCTCCCCGAGGACGCCGAACGCGTCGTGCTGCACCTGGCCGACGGCCACTACCAGGCCGTCGAGACGGAGTCCGTGCCCGAGGGCCCGCCCCCCGCGCCCGAGCCCGAACCCCCGGTGGACGACTCCCTGCTGACCGCGCACGCCACCCGCCCGTGGACCTGGGAGGGCCTCGACGACGCCACCTACGCGGACCAGCCCAAGTTCGACGCCGCCACCGACCCCCGCACCCTGACCGACCCCGACGGCTACGTCTACGACTTGCGGGAGACCCACCGCGGCGAGGGCAACCAGTTCTACGCGGCGGTCGCCCTCGCCCTGGGCAGCGACCCCGACGACAACGAGGACTTCGGCACCGTCATCGACGACCTCGTCGACATCCTCGACAACGGGCCGCTGCCCGCCGGGGCCCGGCTCGACCCACGGGCCAGGTTCACCGAGGAGGAACTCCACGAGGCCGGGTTCAGGCAGCCGCTGCCCGCCCCGCTGCGCCGGGAGTTCACCCGCAGCGGCGGCCGGCTGCCGCTCCCCGTCCCGCCGCTCCCCGACCACGTGCGCGAAGGACTGATCCGCGCGCATCTGCGGGCCACCCGCCGCTGGAACCGCGAGACCGCCCTGCTCGCCGCCGCACTCGTGGCCGACGGCATGAACCTGCACGTCACGTTCGTCCACGAGAACGGCACCATCGACACCTTCGGCACCGCGTCGGCCGACGGCCGCAACGCCATCGTCCTGTACGAGCGCGGCGGCGACTTCCTCGCGGCGGTACCGCGCGGCTCGGGCAACCCGCGCGCCCCCTGGAACTTCCGCACCACCCGGCCGAGCCCGCCCCCCACCCCGCCCGCGACCACCCCGCTGCCCCTGCCTGCCGGTGTCGACCCGGCGGGCCCGCCCGGCGGCAAGGGCGTCCCCAAGCCCCCGCCGGACGAGCGCGACGGCCGACCGCCCCTCAACACGCTGCTGCCGCCGGAGTCGGGCACCCGCCCGCCCGCCGATCGGGAGCACCCGCTCGCGGGAGAGCGCACCCTGGCCCAGGCCCTGGAACGCCTCGACGCCCTGCGCGCCGACGTCCCCGCCCTCGCCGAAGGCCCCCTCGACCTCGACGACCTCGCCCGCCATGTGCTGCTGCTCCCACCCGAGACCGTCATCACCCAGACCCACCGCGACGTGCTGCTGCGCGCGGCGCGGGCACCCGAGACGGTCACCGTGCCCAGCCTCGCGGTGCTCGCCGGATTCGTCCTCGACCGGCGCGGTCTGACGGCCCTGCGGGACGTCGGCTGGGACGTGGACACCTTCGCCGCCCGCGTCCTGCACCTGGACGGGACCGACGCGACCCGCCGCCCCGAACTGATGCGCCTGGTGGAACGGGCCTCCCGGGTCGGCGTCGACCTCGACGAGAGCGCCAGGCTCGGCGCGTTCCACCTGGCGACCCGGGGTTCGCTGGCCCCCGACCGGATCATCCGGGACAGCGACGGCTCACCGCTCGGCCGCGACCTCGACCGCCGCGTCTCTCCGGTCGACCTCGACCTGAGCGAGGTCACCCTGGTCGGCACGGACCCCGACGGATCGCCCACCTTCGACACCACCGAGACGGCGCCCTGGCACCGGAAGGGCGCACCCGCGCCCTGGGTGGTCAGGATGGCGGGACCCATCGGCGAGGGGCTGCTGTCCGGGCGTATCCCGGCCCAGGACATCGCCCATCTGCTGCTCGTCGACCCGGCACGCCCCAAGGACCGCGACATCGTCCTGCTGCTGCCGACCAGCGACCCGGAGACGGCGGCCACGGCCGTCGAGCGGCTGATGGACGCGGTGGTCCGCTCCACCGGGTCCGCGGTGCACACCGCGTACGGCAGGGCCGACGTCCACGCCGACGAGGACGGCGACGCCACGATCGCCCTGGGCCCCGACCGCGACGGCCGGCAGCGCACCGCCGCCGACTTCGTCACCATGGGCCCCGGCACCGTGCGGCGCCCCCGCCCGCCGGGTGACGCCCCCCGCCCCCGCCCCCACGCGGGGACCAAACGCCGCTCCCGCCCGACCGGCGAACTCCGCCTCCCCAAACGCCCCCGCCTCGCCCTGCCCCCGGTGACCTCACAGACGACGGCGACGGGGACGACGGCGTCCAGGGCCGCGGGGTCGGGGACGACGGCGTCCGGGACCACGACGTCGACGGCCACCGGCGGCGACGGAACGCCGGCCACGCCGAAGACGGCGGCACCCGGCGGGACGGCCACCACCGAGACCACGGCCACCACCGAGACCCCCGCCACCACCGAGACCCCCGCGACGACGGGTACCACCGGGACGACGGGTACCCCCGCGACCACGGGCACCGAGTCGGGCGGCGCGACCGACCGGTCCGGGCGACCGGGGGAGGAGACGACGAAGGCGAAGGCGGAGGAGAAGGCTGAGGGGGCCGAGCCCGCGCCGCGTGCGGAGCCGGAGCCCGGCACGGGGTCAGGAACCGTCGGCACGCCGGTCATGACGGCCCCGGTGAGCACCACCCCCGGCTGGGCCAGAGGACGGCGGCAGCCCGTCGCCCGCGACGGCAACTGCCTGCTGCGCGCCTTCACGGCGAGCGACCCGAGGCTGCTCAGGGACCATCTGTTCAGGTCCCCGGGGCGCGCGAGGTCCGCCGCCGACCGCTCCGCGTACGCCTGGCTCTCCGACCCCGACCAGGTCCGCACCGACCTGGCGGCGGGCGGCAGGCCCGTCCCCGCCGACCGCCACGTCCTGGCGGCGACGCGGAACTTCGTCGCCGACCACCTGACGGCGCACCGGGAGCGGCTGCCCGTCGAGATCGTCGTCCAGTTCCGCAACTCGGTGCCCGGGGGACTGGCCGCGGCCGTGGCCCGGATGGACGAGACGGAGCTGGTGACCCGGCTGACCGCCCTCGACGTCCCGGTGCCCGACCGGAGCCGCTTCCCCAGCGCGGGGCAGCTCCAGGGCGAGCTGCGCGACCTGGTCCTGCGCCACACCCCGCTGAACCCCTCGGAGCTGGCGTCCCTGCGCGACGCGGTGCTCGACTGGGACAACCGCTGGAACTCCGACATCGGCGACGTCTTCCCGCAGCTGCTGGCGCACGCCTTCGGCGTCCGGATGGACATCGCCTGGTCGAGGAACCTCGCCGACGGGCGCACGGTCCAGCGCGGGCTGCGGCGCGGCATCGGCCCCGAGGACGCCACCTGGGAGGTCGAGCTGTTCTACAGCGTCCGGGTGGACCGGCCCGGCGGCCCGCCCCGGGGCGGGACCGAGCACTACGAGGGCAGCGACGCCCACCCCCGCTTCGTCCCCCCGACGACCCTCGGCGCGGCCTCCACCGGGCAGGGTTCCGCCACGGACACCGCCCCCACCACCCGCCCGGCGGGCTCCTCGCCTGACCCCGATCCCGACCCCGGCCGCACCGCCCACGCCGCGCCCGCGCAGGGCCGTCCCGCCGCGACCCGCGGCCGGGGCGCACGGAACAGGGCCGCGGGGGAGAGCCCGAGCGGACGCCGCGAGCGGTCGGGGCGCCCGCTCCTCCCGCTCACCCAGACCCCGCCGACGCCCGCCAGGCAGCTCGCCACGGTCCGCCTGGAGCAGCTGCGGTCGGCCGACCCCGAGCTGCGCGACGGACCGCTCGACCTGGACAGGCTCGCCCGCCGGGTCCTGCTGCTCACCCCCGGGGAGCCGGTGACCGGCGAGCTGCGCGCCGAGCTGCTCAGGATCGCGGCGGCCCCCGAGGCGGGCAACGCGCGGAGCCTCGACGGCCTCAGCGCCCTCCACCTCGCGGACCGCGGCGCGTTCGACGACGCCTTCCGCGTCACCGGCCCCGACGGCCGCCCGCGCGGCGTCAACTGGACCGACACCCCGGTCCCGGCCGGCCTCGACCTCACCATGACCGCCGTGCCGGCCTCCCCGGCGGACGGTGACACCAGCGCCGTGCCCGCGCCGTGGGCCACCGGGTCCGACGCCCATCTGCTGGTGGCCTCCGGCGGACACCGGGTCGTGGTGCGTGGCCGCGCCGGGTTCGCGCGCGCGGTGCCGGCCGGCGTGCTGGCCGAACTGCTGGCCCTCGACCCGGCCTTGACCGCCCGCCCACCCGACGCCCCGGTGGCGGCGATGATCCCCGGGTTCGGCCGGGGCAGCACGGCACCCGCGACGCTCGCCGCCCGCCTCGGCAGGCCCGTGGCGGCCACCGGCGGCGTCCCGACGGTGACGCCGCTGCCGGGCCACGCGCCGGGCCCGGTGTTCGGCCTGCCCGCCACCGGGGACCCGGCCCGCGACACCTTCACCGTCACCCCGCCCGGCCCCGACACCACCGGGACCTCCGGCTGGGCGCGGGACGCGGACGACCTCCCGCTCACCACCGCGGACGGCACGCTGACCGGCGTCGCCTCCGTCGACCTCGAACCCCTCCCCGACCTGCCCAGGCCCGCCCCCGCACAGCCTCCCGGGACGGCCCCCGCCCCCGGCGCGTCACCCGCCACGACGGCCGTCCAGGTCCCGGCCGCCGACCCGGACGACCCCGCCACCGAGGTGTTCGCCGCCCCCACGACCCCGCGGACCCCGTCCTCGTTCACCGTGAACGGCGTCCCCGTCTCCTTCGCCGACCCGGCGAACCCGCCGGCACCGCAGTCCGCCCCGGCCCCCCACGACCCCGAGGCGCACTACGACACACTCCTGCGGGACCTGTTCGGACAGCACCAGGTGCCGGAGGCCAGGGACGCCCTGCGCCGCCTGAACGCGCTGCGCGCGGGCGTCCCCGCGCTGCGCGGCGGACCCCTCGACCTGGACGCGCTCGCCCGGTACGTGCTCAGCCTCGACCAGGCCACCCCCCTCACCCGGACCGACCACGGGGAACTGGTCCGGGTCGCGTCCGACCCGGCCGTCGCGGACGCCACGCGCCTCACCCAGCTCGCGGCCTTCCACCTCCAGCTGCGGGGCGCGCTCAGCGGCGCCGTCCGCTTCAGCACCCCGAACGGCGTGCACGGCGTCAACTGGACAGGAAGGCCCCTGACCGCACCCCTCGACCTGGACACCGTCCACGACGGGGTACGCGGGCCCGACGGCACCTTCGGCCTCACCGCCCCCGCGCCCGCCGGCTGGTCGGGCGGCCCCACGCCCTACACCCTGGTGGCCGACGGGGACCACACCACCGTCGTGGTCAGGGGCCGGGGCACCTTCCAGCGCCGGGTCGCCAAGGACGTCGTCGCCGAACTCCTCGCCCTCGACCCGGTGCTGCGGGCCCAGCCGACCGACGTCCCGCTGCTGCTGCTCGCCTCCTACGCGGCGACCGGCGGCACCCTGCTGCCGCGCGGCAGCGCCGTCACCCTCGGCCGGGACGTCTGGTCACCCAGCGGCGGCGTGGCCATCGGCCCGTCACCCACCCGCCCGGGATGGACCGGGATCGGCCTCGACATGTCACCAGGACTCGGCGTCGTCGGCGGCTGGCTGCTCTCCGACCCCACCCTGGCGCCCGCGCCCGAGCCGGGCGGCGAGGAGTGGGAACGGCAGGTCCTCTCGCTGCCCGTCATCGGCCGCGACCACCGCTCCACCGGCCACATGTCCGTCCCGCTCACCGAACACCCCACGCTGCTGCGCCCCCGCGCCGCCATGACGACGACCCTCGCGAAGGCGACGCACTACGTCCACCTCGACACCGCGACCATGACCGTCAGCGAACCCGTCGAAGTGCCCTGGCGGATCGACGACCCGGACGCCGCACCCTACTTCGAGGCCAAGCACGGCATGCCCGACCGGACCGCCTGGGCGCTCACCGACGGGAGGACCGTCGTCACCAGCGGCCCGCAGACCTCGGGGGCGCTGCGCAGGCGGCCGAGCCTGCGCGGCAAGGACCGCCTCGTGAAGATCGTCTGCTTCGCCGCGCAGCCCGGATCGACCGTGCTCACCGGCCCGTACGGCGCGCCGCCCCACGTCCCGGACCCGCTGGCCGTCGTCTCCGAGGCCCAACGCCAGGCCAACGACGGGGACCAACTGGTGTACGCGTCGCGCCGCCGGGTGCTCACCCCCGTCCCCGGGCCGCACGGCGAGCACCTCGGCGTCGACAACGACCCGCGCGGCACGGAGTTCGGCCTCGACCGGGTCCTGCCCGAACCCGAGGGCACCGCACTCGACGAACGGGCCCGTACCGCGGGCCTGCACAGCGGCCAAGGACCGGCCCCCGACGACGTCCGCGAACGGACCCTGCGTCTGGTGCGGCTGCTGCGCACCGTGTTCGGCGCCGAGACCGAGTGGCGGACCGCCGACCACCAGCTCCTGCTGCGGGGCGTGGGCGCGCTGGAGCTGATGGCCCGCGACGACCCCGCGCTGCGGCTGCTCCCGCTGTTCACCCTCGACCTGTTCGACCGCGTCGTCGCCGCCGACCACCGCCGGCACGAGCCGGGCACGCCGCTGGACCGCGCGGCCACGGCGCGGGCGCTGCGGCGGGCCGCGGAACACCTGGAGCAGAACCCGGGCACCCCGCTCTCCTCCTATGTCCGCGTCCCGTCCGTGACCGACACCGTGCCCCTGCTCATGGGCCGCTCCGACGTCGACACCGTCGCCGCCCAGGTGCTGCGGCTGCCCGGCACCGCGCAGATCGGCCCCGCCGAGCGGTCCCGGCTGCTGTGGGCCGACATCAGGACCAGGGAGACGCAGCGCGACCTCCAGGTCACCGGCGGCCAGCAGGAGATCGACCGGGTCGCCGCCAGGGTCCTGCACCAGGCCGCACCCGACCCCGCGCTCCGCGACGCCTTCCTCCAGTTCACCCGGATCTCGGCGGCCGCAGGACGCGACCCGCGCAGTCCTCGGGAGCTGGCCGAGTTCTATCTGGAGGCGGTCGGCGCCCACGCCCCCGGCACGTCGATCCTCGGCCGGGACGGCTCGGTGATCGGCCGCGACCACACCGGGGGACCGGCCGGGACCGTCGACTTCGACGCCTCGACGCTCACCCTGCTGCGCCGCGGACCCGACGGCCGACCGGTCGTCGACTCCACCGTCCCCGCGCCCTGGTACACCGGGAACACCCAGGGCACCGGCTCCGCGCGGCCCTGGCTGTACCGGGCCGGGCGCACCGACGCCGACCGGGTCGACGTGCGCGGTGTCCCGGCGCCGCACGACGAGATCGGCGAGCTGATCTACCGGGACCGCGCGGCGGCCAACCTCCCGCTCGGCCACCCCGGAGTCCTCCTGGTGCCCGGCTCCCGGCCGCGCCCGGGTGACCCGCTCCGCGACAGCCTGCCGGGCCAGGGCGCCCTCCTCGCGGGCCGCCCGATGTGGGCCGCCTACGGCACCCCGACGCTGTACACCGACCCGACGACGGGGAAGACCACCGTCGCCCTGGAACCGGACGCGTCGGGCAACGCGCTCACCGCCGCCGACTTCGCGCTCGTCCGGCCGCAGGACGTCCGCCCGCTGCCCGCCGGCTACACCCCCGTGCCGCCGCCCGCCCCGGCACCCGGCACCACCGTCCCCGTCGCACCCGTGACGCCCTCGGCGTTCGGCGGACAGGACCCGGCGGACACCGCGACCGGCACCGCGCACCCGGAACCCGGACCCGACCGGCCCTACGAACGCACCGGGCCGACCACCGCCCGGCTCCGGGACACCCCCGTCGAGCTGCACCCCGTCGCATCGCCCGACGGCACCTTCGGCGCGGCCCTCGACCACGCCCTGCGCGCCGCCGGAACCGAACCCCCGCGGACCGCCGGCGGTCCGCGCCTGTGGGCGGCCCGCGCCGCGACCGACGCCGACCTCGCGGACACCGCCGTCGAGGTGCCGCCGCTTGACGCCACCCGCGCCGTCGGGACGGACCGACTGACCGCCGCCGGCGTCGTGCTCAACCCCGGCCAGGAGATGGAAGCCGTGATGCGCGGCGACCAGACGCTGCCGCTGCGCCACTTCACCCTCACCCCGCTCCAGCGGCTGCGGCTGCTGGCCGCCGACCCCGGGCTCGCCCTCGACCCGGCCGCCGCAGCCCGCGCCGTCGACACCGCGGCCCTCGCCGCCCTCTCCCGCGAACTGGGCCTCGCCATCGCCCTCGTGGGCCCCGACGGCGCGGTGGCCGAGTTCGGCGCCGGGACCGCGTCCGTCCTGCTGGTCGACGACGGCGACGGCGGACACCTCGCCGGTACCGTCCCGCCCACCGAGCCGCAGGCCCCGCCGGTGCTCTCGCCGCGACTGACCGCCAAGGCCGGCTTCGAACTCGAACTCGGCGGCGTCACCGTGCCGTTCTACGCCCGGGGCGTGGTCCTCTTCCGCGGCGACGGCTGGCGCCTGGAGACCGACACCCCCGACGACCCGCCCTACACCCGCTCCAACCTGGAGTTCGTCCTCGACCCGGTCCTCGACCTGAAGCGGGCCGAGGACGTGCTGCGCCAGATCATCGGCATCGTCGGGCGGATGCGCGCCCTGGCCACGGCCGCCCCCGACCGGCGGTTCGCCCTCTCCGAACTGTTCGACGGCGTCGCGGGCACCGACCCCGCGGGGCTGACCAGGGACGCCACCGTCACCGTCGACGGCCTCAGATTCACCACCACCATGCAGGCCACCTACGGCTCCGCCGCCGCCGGCGTCGGCAGCACCGTCGACGATCTGCTCGACCCGAAGGAGGCGGGCCGGCTCGGGCAACTCATGTCCGACGTCACGGAGTTCTTCGCCCGGGAGCACGGCCGCCCGATGACCCCGCGCGCCCGCGAGTTCACCCGGCTGATCGTCCTGTACCTGCAACGCGGCGCCGCCGAGGCCGGGTTGCTCAAGGCACGGTCCGTCAGACGCCATGTGGTCGCGGCCTTCCGGCTGATGACCCGCAGCGACTTCTGCGCCATCCGCGACGAACTGCTCGACGACGGCGACCGCGAGGACCTCGACGCGCTGCTGCTGATCCGCGAAGGACAGGAGATGCCCGACCTCATGCGGGCCCTCGGACACAGCCCGTCCGACCGGGTCTTCCGGGCGCCCTACGAGGACAAGGACAACAACCTCAACGAGGGCCCCACCCGCGTCGACTGGCTGCGCTCGATCGTCCACGGCCGCGGCGAGGGCCCGTTCAAGAAGGACCTCCTCTCGCCCCCGCCCGGCTTCCCCCTGCACACCGGCGACCTCGACGTGGACTTCGGCATGGGCGCCATGGGCGTCGACGCCGAGAACGGCTACTTCCTCCTGGAGGCCCGCGCCACCCCCTACCGGCCCTCCTCCATCCCGCTCAACGGCATCGCACTGCCCGTCCTGGCACGCGAGTTCATGGCGGCGATCAGCCACAACCCGTCGCTGACGACCGGCGGCAGCACCCTCACCCCGTGGCCGGAGGCCGTCGAGGCGGCCGTCAGGCTCGAAGGGCTGCTGAGCTCGATCACCATCATGGCGGGCGCCGCCCGACGCGCCGCCGGGGCCGACCTCACCGCCACCGCGGCCCGCCTCGTCTCCCGCGGCCTCGGCCGCACCTACGGGGAGATCGAGACGGCGCTGGCACACCCCGGCTCCGCCACCCTGCCGGGCGCCCTCGCCTCGCTGCGCACGGTGGCCGACCGGTTCAACGCGCTGCACCGCGCGTGGCTGCTCAGGGCCGACGACCTCGCCACCGCGTTCGCCGAACTCGCCACGGCCGTCGAGGCGTACGAGGAAGCGCTGTGGCACGCCGAGGACGCCGTCGGACACCGCGATGCGTCGTAGGGCGCCGGGGTACGGGACGTGGGGCGTTTCCTCAAGAACAGCTCAGCTGAGGGACGATTCGTCACCCGTGCGTGTGATGATGCGGGTGACTGATCTCCGCGATCGGCCGCCCGAGGTCCCTGAGCCGTCCTGCCCCGGCTCCCGTGCCCCGGCGGCCCCGCGCGCCCGGGCGAGCGGGGCACGGGCGGACCGGACGCGCCGTGGCGTCCGCCGGCCCCAGGGCGCACGGCGGGTCGGCGGCCCGCGGGGAACGTACGCCGCCCCGACCACCCCGAGCACTCCCCACCGTCAGCACCGTCAGCCACCGGCCAAGTGAGCGAGGACAGCATGAGCGACAACGGCGCGTTGGCCGCGGTCCACCCGACCGAAACGGACGAGCCGTCGGACGACACCACGGAGACCGGACCGACCGGTGCGGACGACGGGATGCCGCGCCCGCCACGGGAGTTCGTCGAGGCGGCCAGGCTCGCGCCCGAGCACTGGCTCTATCTCACCGACCCCGCCTGGCAGGGCGAGGGCGCGCCCCCGGACTGGGCCGTGGTCGGCCAGTGGCGCTCCGACGCCGACGGCGAGATCGTCGAGTGGCAGGACAACGAGAACTACCAGCCGTCCCCCGAGGCGCTCGGCTGGCCCGAGCCCGCGGACGACGTGGACGCCGCCATCCAGCTCGCCACCACCGGCTACGGCCCGGCGGAGGACGTCGCCGCGGCCCTGGTCCGCGCGGAGGTCGCCGTCCTGGTCACGGCGAGCGGCGAGCCGGTCAGCGCGTCGGCGCCGGACGGCACCCCGGTCGTCCCGATCTTCACCTCGCCCCCCTATCTGCACGCGGCCGGCCGCCTCGGCTTCGAACGGGTCCGGGTCCCGGCCCTCCTGGCGAGGCTGCCGGAAGGCCACAGCCTCTCCATCAACAGCTCGGCCCCGATCAGCATGGTGATGACCACGGACGGCCTCGCGGACCTCACGGCAGCGGCGGCGGAACTGGACGGGGAACCGGAACGGGACGGACCCTTTGACTGGTCCGAGGGGCCTGAGGGGCCTGAGGGGCCTGAGCGGGCTGAGGGGAATGAGCGGCCTGAGCGGGCTGAGGGGTCTCAGAGGCTTGAGCGGCTCGGCACGTCCGATCCGGCCGGCGCGTCCGACCCGGCCGACCTGTCCGACCCGTCCGGCGCGTCCGATCCGTCCGGCGTGAGCCGGTGATCGGGGACGCCGCGCGGAGTGGGGACCTCGGGCGGTGCGGGCTCGGAAAGGGCGCCGTGACCTGCCCGCCATCTTCACTCCGTACACTCCAAGTGCTCTGGTACGACACGTCACTTCCGCCCCCCTGACCGGGCCGGACCAGTGACCGCGTGATGAGAGAGATCCCGAGCGGGTGTGTCGCGCCGGCCGGGTCGTGTGCGAAGGAGAGACGACGTGAGCCGTACCGGTGGTGGCCGGTCATGGTTGTTCGGCGGCCGGGACAAGGCGGCGCGCGGGTCCGAGCGGCCCGCCGAACCCACCGCCCCACCGGAGGACCCGGGCACCCCTGAACCGGGTTCAGGCCCGCCGCTGCTCACCGAGGAGTACGGCTCCCTCGTGCTGCTGCGCGCCGCGCACGACACCGCCATCAGCGAGACCGCCGTCCACGAACTCGCCGACCTGCTGGGCGCGGAGCCGGGCGTCACCACCGTCGTCACCGGCGCCGTGGGCCAGGACAACGCGCCCGCCGAGGAGTTCTGGCAGCGCCTCAGCGAGGTCTTCGACACCCTGACCGAGGCGGGCACCCGCACCGTACGGCTCGTGATGTCCGGCGCGGGACTCGAACGACCCGAAAGGCCCTCGGTGGCCCGGCGGGTGGCCGACGCCTGGAAGCTGGAGGTGATCGCCCCGGACGGCGAGGTCCAGATCGTCCCCGGCGGCTCCCTCTTCGTCCGCCCCGAACCGCCCCGCGTCCGCGGCTGGTGGGGCTTCTCGCCCGGCGCCCGCCCGGTGGCCCTGGGCAGCCGCCAGCCGTCACCCGCCTGGCAGCACGGCGTCGAGCAGGTGCCCGAGCGCACCGCGGGCGGCTGCGTCGTCCACCAGATCCCGGCGGGACTGCTGGCACGCTCCCCGTACGCGACCGAACCCCAACGCGGCGACCTCTGCTACTCGGTACCGGTCGACCCGCGCGGCCCGACCGTCCTGGTCGGCGTCCCCGAGGGCGGCGACCTCTCCGCGGCGGACGTCGGCGAGGTGCTCAGCGCACTGCCCGCGGCCCTCCACTCCCGGGTGCGGCTCGCCCCCGGCAGCCCCCGGGACATCCTGCGCACCGGCCAGTCCGCGGCGGAACTCCTCGGCAACGACGTCGTGGTGTACACCGGCATGCCGCTGCTCACGCCCAGCGCCCCCATGGAACGCGCCAGCGCACGGGCCGTGCTCGTCGGCGCGGACGGTACGCCGAGGTGGCGGCCCTTCGTGGACGCCGTGGTGTGCGCCCCGGCCCGCGAGGGCGAACCCGCGCCCGCGCCCCGGCTGCTCCGCTGGACCGTCCCGGTACCGGGACGCGGCGACCCCGAACCGGGCGTGGTGCGGCTCTCCGAGCGGTGGCGGGCCACGGTGACACGTGCCGGGCTCTGGATCACCGGCGAGGAGGAGAGGAACACCGGGCCGACGCCGCCGCCCCCGACCACCCGCGAGGTGGACGCCGAGGGCCCGGCCATCGAGGTGGGCCGACCGGGCGAGGCACTCGACGCCTCCCTCTGGCCCGAACTCTCCAGGCTCCTGTCAGGACTTGGCTCGGACCTCGGCCGACGCGCCCGCCTGTATGTCCACGGCACGGCGACGGACGGCGGCCGCGCGCTGCGCGCCCTCGCGGCCCAACACGGCGTCCGCACCGTCCGCTTCGCCCCGCGCCCGGCACCGGCCGCCGGACACGGAGGGGCACCCGCGACGAGGCCGGGCGAGGCGCCCGGGGCTCCGAACACGGCTGGTGCGACGCCGGGTTCGCACCCGAACACCGGCCCGCGGACGGCGAACGTGGCTGCTCCGGCGCCGGGTTCGCGGCCGGTCGGTTCCGGGGGACCGTCGAATCCTGGTGCTCCGGTGCCGGGTTCGCGGCTGCCTGGCGCTGCCGCGTCGACGGCGAACCCCGCCGGTTCGGTGCCAGGTTCGCGTCCGGTCGGTTCCGGGGGACCGTCGAACCCTGGTGCTCCGGTGCCGGGTTCGCCCTTGCCCGGGGCCGCGTCGCCACCCAACCCTGGTGGTTTCGCGCCGGGTTCGCGTCCGGTCGGTGCCGGGCCGACCCCGAACCCGGCCGGTTCGGTGCCGGGTTCGCGTCCGGCTGGTGCCGCGCCGATGTCATCCACGGTCGGTGCGAGCCTCGCGCCGCGTCCGGCGGGCGTTCCATCGACGTCGGGACCGGCTGCCGTGGTACCGCCCGCCCACCCGGGCGGCGCCGTGCCCCGGACGCCGGGTCCCCGTCCCGCGACCTCCGCCGCGCCCGCGACGCCGGGCACGCCGCCGCCGGCGTCCAGTGAGCCGAGCACGTCGAACGCCCCTGGTACGCCGGGTCAGTCGGGTGCGACGGCCGCGTCGGCGCCGACTCCCGGGCCGACTGCCGGGCCGACCGCTTCCGTCGTTCCGGCGACGCACAGTGGTGAGACCGGACGTCAGCAGGCGCCCGGCCTCCCGGTGGCGTCCGAACAGCCAACGCCCACGCCGACTGCTGCGCCCGCACCCACGCCCCAGGCCGAGTCCGCCGACCCGGTGGCCGACCCGGTGCGCGACCCGGCGCCGGACGCGCCCGCTCCCGTTCCGCCGCCCGCCCCGGTCCGGCCGCCGATGATGAGCATGTCCTCGGGGCCGGTCCCGGTCGCCCCTCAGACCCAGCGCGTCGAGCCGCCCGGGGAGCCGGGGCAGGACGCGGGACCCGGCACGCCCCCCGCCGAGGTGCCCGGCGCCGGGCAGGACGGGCTCTCCGCCCCCGCCCGGAACCCCGCGGGCGACGGCACCTCGGAGTCCGGGCAGGACACCGGCGCGCGGTCCGAGCCGGTGCCGGCGGGTGACCGCGCGGCCGAGGACCGGCACGAGCAGCCGCCGTCCCCGACACGAGTCACCACCCCTGAAGCCCGCCCCGGCACGCCCTTGGCACCGGCCCCCGGCAAGGCTCCCGGCGAGGCCCCGAACGCGGCACCCGAACCGGCCGCCACCCCCGACACCACGGACGTGACCCCCAGCCCACAGGCCCCCGCCGCCCCACAGGCCCCGGCCCCCGAGCGGCCCGTCGCGCCCGCGCGGCTCGCCGCGTTGCTCGACCGGCTCAGGGACGACGACGAGCCGGTCCGCGCGGAGCCGTCGCGTGACGCGTCCGCCCCGCACCGCGTCGCGGGCCCGGACCGCCCCGTCACCCCGCCCGTCGCGGAGGACCCGGCACCGCCCCGCGCCATGCCCACGGCCTCCGCCGCTCCCACGCCCACGCCCACGCCCGCCACCTCCACCGTCCCCCTGACCTCAGAGACCCCGACCCGACCGCCGGCCCCCGCCGCCCCCGCAGCCCCCTCCGTCCTTTCGGCACCCGCCGTTCCGGCGATCCCGCTCCCACCGCTGTTCCCTGCCCCCTTCCGGCCGGGACACGTGAGCACCCAGGCCGAACGGCAGGCCTTCCGGGTGCTCGCGGAGGCCGCCTGGGACCGGCACGGCACCGCCGTCAGCCGGACCCTGACGCGGCTGCCCGCGCTGCGCGGGCAGGAGCAGGAGGCGGCCCGCGCCGACCTGATCGCGCTCCACCTCTATCTGCACGCCCCCGAGGGCCCGTTCAGCCCCGAAGCGCTGGCCAGGGGACTGTACGAGGGGGAGGAGCGGCTGCTGCCGTACGCCGCCTGTGTGACCTCCGGGCTGCGTCGGATGCCGTCGTACCGCGGAGTCGCGTTCCGCGGTGCCGACGGCCCGGACGGCGGCCTTCTCAGACCCGGTGTGCTGCTGCGTGACCCTGCCCCCGTCTGCGTGCTGCCGCTCGGCGCGGGCGTACCGAGGCCGGGTGGCGCGCAGTACGCCGTGTGGTCGGTGACCGGACGCCGGGTGCGTCAGCTCGCCGACCGGCCCGGTGCGGGAAAGGACCGGGACGAGGTGGTGCTCCCGCCCGGCACCCTGCTGAGGGTGCTCGACGTGCGCCAGGAGGGCGGCGCGCCGCTCACCCTGCTGCGCGAGGTGCCCCTCAACGGGCCGGGGATTCCGGCCCGTCACGGCGGTGCGGAACTCGACGCCGACGACCGCACGGCGCTCGCCCGTCTGGACGAGGCGCTGCGCGGCCACCCCGTGGCGCCGGGCCGGGCCGACTGGCCCCGGCTGTGCGCGGGTTCGTTGGAGCGGGCTGCGGGCCGACCGCCGTTCGACTGATCGATCTGGCCCGACAGAAGTGGAGATTTGATGCCACCACAGGAGAAGAGAGGGCCTACGGGGCCGGTGGTGCGCCGTGCCGTCACGATGCGTGGCACGGCCGCCGAGCCGGACGCCCAGGTGCTGCGGCCGCGCACCGCTGAGGAAGAGGTCGTCGCGCCGACGCGTGAGCCGGCCTCCTCCGGCGACGCGGCTGCGCACGGCGAGGTCGGAGGGCCGACCGCGGTGGTGGCCCCGCCGTCCTCGCCGCGCGGGGAAGCGGACTCGGCCGAGGCCGGCCCGGCCGAGCCGACCGCCCCCGCGGCCCCTGCCGCTTCCGCGATCCCCGTCGCCTCCGGGGCTGACGCCGACTCCGCGGCGGAGCCGGCGTCCGCCGCGAAGAACGCGGGCGACACGGGCGACCTGGGCGCGGGCGCCGTCGGCGCCCTCGGCGCGAGCGAGGGCGGGAGTCCGCCCGGCGCGTCGAGGGGGGAGACCGCGAGCGGTGGGGACGAACCACCCTCGGGCCGTCCCACGAAGGCGCTGCTGGCCGCGGCGGGTATCGGGGGCGCGCTGCTGATAGCGGTGCCGTTCCTCGTCATGGGCACCCACCACGGCGACAGGACCGAGCCCGCCGCGCTTGCGGAGAAGGCGTCGGCCCGGACCCTCCAGAAGGACGAGGAGCCGGTCCGGCCGGGGGAGTACGCCCCCAAGTCGCCGCCCGCCGAGGCCCCGAGCGCGAAGACCGAGGCGCCCAAGGAGAAGAGGCCGACGCCGCTGAGCCCGACGCCGACGGCCGAGGCGACGGCGGAGGTCAAGGAGAAGAAGGAGGAGAGCGGGAAGGACGGGAAGGAGGAGAAGAAGGAGCAGAAGGCGCAGAAGGCGGAGCAGAAGAAGGCCGTCGCCGCGCCCAACTACGCCAACATGAAGGGCGTTCTGCTCAGGAACATCTCGTCGACGTTGTGCGCGGACATCCCGTACTACGACAAGGGCAAGGTCAACGGCCCGGTCAACCAGTTCTACTGCGACAACACCGACAAGGACAACCAGCTCTGGGACTTCGAGGTGAGGTACAAGGGTCAGGGCCCCCGGTCCACCGACCTCTTCCAGATCAGGAACCGCAAGGACGGTCTCTGCATCGATCTGCCGAACTACGGTGGCCAGCCCGCCGGTACGCGGATCTCGGAGTTCCACTGCAACGGCACCACGGGCGACAACCAGCTCTGGTGGCTGGAGTCCCGTGGTGACAAGTCGTTCTGGATCCACAACTACGCCAGCAACCACCAGTGCCTCGAGGTGGTGAGCGGCCCGGAGATCAAGCCCGTCAACGCGCGACTCGACATCCAGCCGTGCCACGGCGGCAACGACTTCGAGTGGACCCTCTGGTGACAGGCCGTTCCGGCTGAACGACACCGGGCCCCCTGCCCTCCGTCCGGAGGGCAGGGGGCCCGGCGCTTGCCGCTCGCCGCGCCGGCGGCCGGCCGGTCTCCAGGGGGCCGGCGGCGCCGTCAGCCGCGGGCCATCGCGATGGAGCCCGCCAGCCGTTCGCCCGCCTCGTAGATCATGTACGGGACGCCGCCGTCGGTGCCGAACGACGGGGAGGCGGACCTGCCGTTCTCCGGCGCCGTGCTCCGGGAGTCGTAGAAGACACCGAGGTGGGACCGCTTGCTGAAGTCGTTGCCCACCTCCGTGATCATCAGGTCGCCGCCGCTGCTCTTGTCCTTGTTGTAGACCACGTAGGTGCTGTTGTTGCGGTAGACCAGGTGCGGCCCGCCGATGTTGACGGCGCCGACGTCGGAGTGGCGCACCAACGGCTGCTGGTCGAAGGTCCAGTTGCGGCCGTCCGCCGACCAACCCCAGCAGATGTCACGGTGGTTGGTGGTGTTGTTCAGCATGAACACCATCACGTAGTGCGCGCCCCGGGCGGGCAGTTCGTGCGGGAACACCCGGGCGTAGGACGTCTCGGTGCTGCCCGCCGGGAGCATCGACGTCGTCAGGACGACCTTGTCGTAGGTGAAGTTGATGCCGTCCTTGGAGCGGGCGAGCCGGGTGGTGGTGTTCTCGCCGTGGAAGTACAGCCACATCTCCTTGGCGCTCTCGTTCCACATCACATGGGGGGAGGCGACATGGCTCACGGAGTAGTGCGGCGACCAGACGTTGGCGACCAGCGGGTTGGCGGGGTACTCGGTGAACGGGCCCTCCAAGGAGTCGCCGTAGGCCAGGCAGATGCCGCCGGGCGCGTCGTGCGGCCCGTAGTAGAGGTAGTAGCGGCCCAGCGGGTTCGCTATCCGCCCCGCGGTGCCGCGGATGCAGGGGAAGATGATCTCGCCGGTCGGGTTGTACTTCAGCTTGGACGGCGTCAACAGGGTGCGGACGTAGCGGTAGTCGGGGAATCCGCCGGGGGCGGCGGCGGCCTGGACGGCGTCCGCCGCGGGCCCGGCGGCACCGGCGGGCGCGGTGGCGGCACCCGGTGCGGCGGCCTGGGCGGCGGGCGCGGTGGCACCGCCGATCGCGAGGGCGGCGCCCGAGGCGGCGGTGGCTCGCAGGAAGAGGCGTCGGTCGTAACGTGACTCGGTCATGGTCGGCTCCAGGGAAGTCGGAAGGCTGAGGAACTCCGTGGGCGGGTGGGACAGTCGGCGAAATCCGGGCACGGCGACGGGTGTTGCGGACCGAGGGACGCCGGCGCGGTCCCGGTCAGAGATACGTCGCGGCCGTGACGCACAGACCGCCGAGGGCGACCACCCACACGTACGGCAGGGTGCGCAGCATGACCTGCTGCGGTGAGACCCCCGCGTACTGGGCGGCCCAGACCGTCTGGGTGCTGGTCGGGTCGGCCACGCCGAAGACCTGGTTGTACGAGGTGGCCATGCCGAGCACGGCCGTCGCCGGGTAGATGCCGGTGGCGATGAGCACCCCGGCGATCCCGGCGCCTAGCCCGAAGACGTTCAGCGGCCCCCGGTACAGGCACAGCGGCACCAGCAGCGTGAAGACGACGACGAACAGCACGGCGTTGTGCGGGCTGACCGCCTTCATCAGGGGTTCGAGGGCGTCGACGGTGCCCGGCAGTTTCACCGCGGCCAGCAGGATGCCGATGGCGATGAACAGCGCGATCGGCGGCGCCGCGACCTCGAAGCCGCCGTACAGGGTGCGCAGCAGCCGCTTGTTCATCCCGCCTGGCCTGGTCGTGGTGACCAGCGCGTACAGGACGCCCGCCAACAGGGAGGGGATGATGGCGACTTCGAAGCCCAGGGCCAGGACCAGCGGCACCGCCGGGGTGAGCAGCGCGTACCAGGGCGCGTCCCCGAGGCGTTCCCTGCGCCCGGCCGAACGGGGCTTGTCCTGGAGGGACTTCAGGGACCAGGCGTGCTCCACGCCCCGGCGCCTCGACTCCACGACGACATAGAGGACCGCAGCGAGCAGCGCGAACGGGAACAGCTTCACCATGAACCCGCGGACGGTCGGCACGGGCAGTTCGAGCGCCGTGGAGAAGAACTGCCACACGGGCAGCTCGAAGGGGACGCCCACCGCGATGCCCATCAGGACGGTGCCGGCGGCGGTCACCTTGGGGATGCCGACGGCGATCATCGCGGGGATGCCGATGAGTCCGGCGAGCATCGCGGCCGGCGCCGAGCCGGTGACCGTGCCCACCAGGGCCGCCACGGCGAGCACCCCGAGGCCGACGACGACCGGCCGGTCCCCGCCGAACTCGACGATCTTGCGGACCAGGGTGCCCGCGATGCCGGTCTCCTCCAGGAGTTTGCCGAGCCAGGAACCGAGCACGATCGCGATCATCGTGGCGGCCAGGGCGGGGGCGCCCTGCTGGAGGACCGTGTCGAGGACGCTGTTCTCGCCCGTCAGCGGGGCACCGGCGACGAACGCGATGACCACGGCGAGCAGGACGAGCGCGAACGCGGTGGGGAGCCTGCGGGTGAGCATGGCGGCGACACCCGCGGCCATGACGAGAAGGATGACGACACCCATGGTCAGTTCTCTCTTCGGGGCGCGGTCACCGCGGCGGCGAGCGCGGCGGTGAGGAGCAGGGGGCTGCGGCCGAGACCGCAGACGGTCCGGGCGTGGGCGTGGGCGGCGATCTCCTCGGCCCCGGCGACATGGCCGAGGACCCGGAACCGTCCCGCCCGCAGGACGGTGTGCCCGAGCGCCTCCTTGAACGCGGCCCGCACGGGCGCGTCATGGAGCGCCTCGTGGGCCGCCTCGTGGGCGAGGGCGGCGGCCCGGACCGAGCCGGCCGGGTACCAGGAGCGCCAGCCGCGCGCGTCGATCAGGGCCTCGGCCCGCTCGATGGTGTCGGTGTACAGCTCGACGGTCGCGGGCCGCGAGCGGTAGCGGGCCAGCAGCAGCCGGTCGAGCCCGTCGTCCCGTTCGACGATCCGCGCCCGGCAGGGCCGCGCCGCGAGCGCGGCCCCGAACGCGTCGGCGGCCAGCGCCCAGTGGCGCAGCAGCCCGGGGTCGCGGCCCTCGTGGGTGGGGGTGCGGGCGAGGAGCCGCACGGCCAGGTCGACGTCGTCCACGGCGGCGTCGGCCGCGGGCGCGCCGGTCACGATCTGACCTCCACGACGGCGACCACGGGCTCGTCCGCCGCCCGGTCCCGCATCTCGCTGCGGGCCAGGGCGAGCAGCGGCTGCGGGTCGAGGACGCCGGACAGGTCGGCGATCCGGGAGCCGAGCAGCAGCCGCAGGGCGGGGGCGCGGACCCCGCCGTCGCCGTAGGAGGTGGCCTCCCGCACCAGGCGGGCGAGGAGTTCGGGGGCGGCGGCCACGGTGGTCGCCTCGACCCGCGCGTCGGGGGAGTGCAGCCGCACCACGCCGTCCGCGTCGACGACCCGCACCGGGTGGCGGGCGGAGCGCAGTCTGCGGCGCACCTCGGTGCCGTACACGGTGTGCGCGGGCGTGCCCGCCAGGATCTCGACGCGGGCGGCGTCGGTGCCCAGGCTGGCGGCGGCAGCGGCGAGCCGCTCACCGTCGTCGGCGCTGTGCGCGCGGTCCTGGGTGCGCAGTTCGGTGGCGCCGGTGGCGACCGCGCGGACGGTGCTGGTCTGCGGATCGACGGTCACCTCCACCTCGACGCCCTCGGGCGAGGCGCCCTGGGCGACGACGGCCCGCTCCGCCTCGCCGCGCACGGCGAGGATCTGCTCCTGGGTCGCGCCGGGCACGATCCGCTCGATCTGCTCCCTGACCAGGGCAAGCGCCACCCCGATCGGGCTGATGACCTCGCTGTGCCGGGCGATGCGGCCGGTCAGCCCGCTGACGGCGGCGAGGTGCGGGGTGACGGCGGCGGCCCCTCCGCCGCCTCCGACCAGGACGGCGGTGTCGGGGTCGAGCCGGTACTCCCGGACGAGGCCGTCGACGACAGCTTTGACCTGCGCGACACCGGCGTCGAGGACCCGTGCGGCGGCCGTCGGCACGTCGACGCCGAGGGCGGCGGCGAGCGGGGCGAGCGCGGCGCGCGCCACCTCGGGGTCGCAGCGCGCGAAGTCGCCCTCGGGGACCCGCCCGAGGGCGTTGGCCGCGCAGGTCAGGGTGAGGGCGTAGCGGCCGCCGGCGGCGTCCAGCACCACATGGTCGGCCGGGTCGCCCGGCAGCGGCTCGACGGTGTCGAGGGTGGCGTCCCGCAGGTCGTCGAGGTCGGCGAAGCAGGCGTAGGGCAGGCCCGCGATATGGGCGCTGCGCGGTCCGACGGCGGTGACGCGGCCCGCCGCCATCCGCACCATGGAGCCGCCGCCGACGCCGACGGTGCGCACGTCGAGCGCGCTCAGGTACGAGGTCTTCCCGAGCATGGTCGCGTGCCGGACCGCGACCTTGCCGCGGCGCACGACGCTGATGTCGGTGGAGGTGCCGCCGGTCTCCAGGAAGACGCCCTCGCTGATCCGCTCCTGCATGAGGGCGCCCGCGACCCCGGCGGCCGGTCCCGACAGCACGGTGAGCAGCGGGCGGCGGCGCATCTCGTCGAGGGACATGACACCGCCGTCGCAGCGCATCACCATCAGCGGCGCGGTGACCCCGGCCTTGGTGATGGAGGCGTCGACGAGGTCGGCGGTGGCGAGCATGCGGGGCAGGATGGCCGCGTTGACGACGGCGGTCCTGGTCCGCTTGTGGAGTCCGTAGAGCGAGGTGATCTCGTGGGCCGCGGTCATGGGCAGTCCGGCGGGGCGGGCGGCGTCCAGGACGGCCTTCTCGCCCTCGGGGCGGTCGACGGCGAACGGCTCGGTGGCGACGAGGACTTGGGCGCCGGCCTCCGTGAGATGTCCGACGGCGGACTGGACGGCGTCCGGGTCGTCGGGGTCGGCGACGTGCGCGTAGGCGAGCGGGAGCCTCTTGCCGGGGGCGAGGTCGAGCCGGCCGAGGGAGGCGAGCCTGCGGGTGAGGAGGGCGGCGGGCCCCGTGCCTATGCCGATGAGCCCGACGGTGGCCACGTCGCCCTCCAGCAGGGCGTTGGTAGCCTGGGTCGTGCCGTGCGCCAGGAACGCGACATCGGCGGGAGCGCGGCCGACCTCGGTGAGGAGCCGGTCGAGCGCCTGGACGATGCCGTGGGCGACGCCGTCCTCGTGATGGTGGCTGGTGGGGACTTTCACCTGTCCCAGCAGCCGCAGTGACGTGGCGTCCACGGCCACGGCGTCGGTGAAGGTTCCGCCCACGTCGATGCCGACG
Organism: Streptomyces griseoviridis; assembly: GCF_005222485.1. Lineage (NCBI taxonomy): Bacteria > Bacillati > Actinomycetota > Actinomycetes > Kitasatosporales > Streptomycetaceae > Streptomyces > Streptomyces griseoviridis. Next base: position 1,172,901 of record NZ_CP029078.1, on the reverse strand, counting down.
CGGATGCGGTGGGTGGTCATGTCAGGGCACCTCCTTGTGCTGTGTCGGTCGTGCGCGGGCGGTCGCCGGGCGGGGCAGGTGGAGCTGACCCGCCCGGCTCTCGCACGCGGTGCGGCGGCCGGGGCCGCCGGGCGCGCCGTCGTTCCTGTGGGGCCGCCGGTCAGTAGCCCCGTACGTCGGGCCAGTGGCGCTGGACGCCCGCCCGGTCGAGGAGCGTCGCGAACTCCTCGAACCGCTTCTCCTGTTCCTGCACCTGACGCGGTTCGACGCCCTCGGCCAGACAGTGCGCGGCGAGGGCTCCGGCGACCTCGCCGACGTTCCACTCCACGGGATGCAGCCGGTAGCAGCCGTTCGTGATGTGGGTCGTGCCGATGTTCTTGCCGGCCGGGAGCAGATTGCGGACCCGGCGCGGCACCAGCGCCCCGAGAGGGATCTCGAAGGGCACCGAGCCGATGTCCACGTAGCTGTCGCCGCCGGTCGAGGGGTGCAGGTCGATGCGGTAGCCGCCGATTCCGACGGAGTCCCGGTACCGGGTGCCGCCGTAGGCGCCGACCAGGTCGATCGCCACGTCGTGCTCGGTGACGGTGGTGACGGCCTTGACGCGACGGGCCTCACGCACGTACGGCGCCTTGGCGAGGCCGTCCGGTGTGCCCGTCACATCGGGGCGCGGACGCAGCCCGGGGAAGCCGGTGCCGCCGTCCGCGCGGGGCGCCTCAGTCTGGAGCCAGTGCAGCACCGAGAGCGACAACTGCCGTGCCCCGTCGACCGCTTCGGCGGCGCCCTGCGGTCCGGCGCCGACGAGCGGCTTCAACCAGTAGTCGTTCAGCGGCCAGTTGACGAGGGTGATGTCGGAGTCGAAGGCGCCAGGACGGTGCATCCGGCGGGCCAGGATGCGGCGGAAACCCCACAGTTCCTTGTCACCGGCGTCGGCGCTCTGGTCGGCGCTGACGTCGAGCGGGTCCTGCTCCGGGTTGGGCAGGAAGGTGCGCGGCACGGGTTCGAGGGAGCGCGGGTCGGGCGCCTCGAAGCCGAGCAGCGGGCCCGGCCAGAAGTCGGGCCGGTACGCGCGCCAGAAGTCGTAGTCGGCCGGGCGCTCGATGGTGTGGTCCTCGCCCTCGTGGTGCGAGAGCGCGAAACAGACCGTGATGCCCTGCTGGTTGAGCGGATCGGCGACGTCAGGGGCGTGCGGCTCGTCGAACTCGGACCGCGCCTCGGCGCCCAGGGCGTGCTCCACGTCGGCCAGTTCGAGGAGCTCGCCGGTCTCGGTGGCGTCCAGGACGTAGCGGGCGGCCACGGTGGTCCGCGCCCCGTCGTGCCGGTGCTCCAGGGTCACCGACCGCACCAGGTCGTGGTCCGTCTCGGCCCCGACCGGACGGTGGTCGGTGAGCACGGTCAGCAGACCGGCGGCCCGGTGCGGTGCCAGCATCGCCTCGACGACGGCCAGCGCGACCCGCGGCTCGTGGCACAGCTTGCTGACCCGTCCCGCGCCCGGGTTGAGGTCGGCGAGCGCCATCGCCTCGGACCGCAGCGGATACCACTGGCGGTAGAACTGGCGTATACCCTCGCGGAGTTGACGGTACGAGGCGGTCGTGCCGAACTGCTCGACCCACGGGTGCTCGTCGGGCGGCACGGCCTGCGAGGTGAGCTGTCCGCCCAGCCAGTCGGTCTCCTCGGTGAGCACCACGCGGCGCCCGGCCCGGCAGGCGGCGAGAGCGGCGGCGACTCCGCCGAGCCCGCCGCCCACGATGAGGATGTCGGCTTCCCGGTTCACACTTCTCCTTGCTGTGCTGGTGGTTCACCCGCGGACAGCCGCGGGCGTGGTGCGGTGCGGGCCTCAGTGGTGCGTGGGCGGCCTCCCGGAGGTCGAACCCGGCCTGAAGGCACAGGCGACCAGCGGCTCACCGGCCTCCTCACCCGCGACGAGGGCCGCGAGCAGCCGGACCGCCGCCGCCCCCAACTGGGTGCGGGGGATGTCGAACCCGGTGGGCATCGGCGCCCCCGCGAGATCCGGCGGGGGACTGCCGAGGAGCGCGAGGGAGAGATCGCGCGGGCAGGAGAGCCCGGCCGCGTCGACGGCCGCGAGGAGAGCGCGCCAGACGGCCCCGGTGTCGGTCTCCTCGGCGACGAACGCGGTGACCCCCTCGTCGAGCCAGCGGCGCAGCCGCTCGGGCGTGAGGTCCTCGGCGGGGGCGGCGCTACGGAACACGGCACCGGGTCCGCCCGGCAGCCCGCACGCGTCGAGGCCGTCGAGGAAGCCCTGCTGACGGTCGGTCGAGGCGGGCGCGTCGTCGTCCTCACGGATCAGGACGGCCCGGCGGTGACCCGCCCCGGCGAGATGCCCGACCACCTCGCGGCTGGCGCTCACATAGTCGGCCCCGACCCAGGCGAGACCCTCCAACTCGTCACGGCGGCCCAGGTGCACCAGCGGGAACCCGTCGGCGACCATCCGCTTCAGCTCGGCGAGCGGGGCGTGCCGGCCGAGGAAGAGACAGCCGTCGGCGAGCCGGACCCGGGTCAGCGCGTCGGGTCCCGCCGCCCCCGCGCCGCCGGAACTCGACCCGGTGAACAGCACCAGGTCGAAGCCGCGCGCCGCCGCCTCCCGCTCCACCCCGACGAGGAAGGGGTAGTAGGAGTGCTCGACGTCGGTGGGGAAGGTGGCGGTGAAACTGAAGACCCCGAGCAGGTTGTTGCGCGCCGCGGCCAGCCGCTGGGCGGCGGGATCGGGGACGTAGCCGAGGCTGCGGGCCGCGTCCAGGACCCGGCGGCGGGTCTCGTCGGAGATCGCCGCCCCCTGCGCCTTCGCCGACAGCACCAGCGAGACCGTGGCCTGGGAGACCCCGGCGAGGCGCGCGACCTCCGCCTGCCGAGGGCGCGAGGTGCGCCCCTCGGGTGCGGGGTTCCGGCCCGGCCTTGACCGCTTCCTCGGCTGCTCCACCATGCTCCTCAATCGCCCGGAATGCCGCGAAGGCATCTGCTAATGCGCATCACTAATGCGCATTAACGAGAACTGTGGGTGCGGCGCCCGACGTGGGTCAAGGGATGTGACAGCACTTTCTCGCCAACGCCGGACCGGGATGTGCCACCCGGGGACGGGACCGACATCGGCCGGGCGGTCGGCCGGGCGGGTCGGGGGACGGGCGGGCGCGCGGGTGAGGGGCCGGTCCGCGGGCGGTCGAAGGACGGGCGGGCGCACGGGTGAGGGGCCGGCCCGCAGGTGTGTCGGGGGACGGCCGGGCGCGCGAGCGAGAGGGACCGGTCCGCTCACCCGCGGACCGGCCCCTCACCGCGTCGGCACCGTCCGGCGCCCCGCACCGGCACCGCCCGGCGCCCCGCACCGGCACCGCCCGGCACCCCGCACCGGCACCGCCCGGCGCCCCCGCACGGTCACCGTCAGCCGGGCGACCCCGTCGGCCCCTCCTCGGCCGTCGCCACGTACCCGGGTACGGAGGGCCACCGCAGCGTCAGCACCACGGAGTCGTCCTCGGCGCACCAGGAGTGATCCACGCCCTGCCCCCAGACGACGTACTCGCCCTGCCGCTCGAGCACCACGCTGCGGCCGGGGAACTCCATCCGGAACCGGCCCGAGACGAGGACCAGGAGCGCGGTCCGCATCTCGCCCCGCACCCACTGCGCGCGCTGCTCACCGCGCGGGTGGACCCCCCATTTGACCTCCACGGCGTCGCTGTGGCGGAGATCCCCGTGTTCCTTGAAGTGACCGAGCAGCCAACCCCGGTCCACTGTCGCGTCCTTGCCTGCGTCGCCCACGTACACGCCGTCGTCCATGCGCCCGAACGCTACTCAACTCGCCCGCGCGATGCGGGCGATCACGCCGGACGAAGGTCGCCCATGAGCAGGCCCGCGGCCACCGCGGCCCCGTCGGTGCGGATCTCGGCGGCCAGCGCCCGCGCCCGCTCCCGGGTCTCGGGCGCGAGAACGTTCTCGAGGGCGACGCCCAGCGACTCCGCGGACGGAGCGGGACCTTCGAGGGCGGCCCCGACGCCGAGTTCCGCGACCTGCCCGGCCCAGTACGGGTTGTCCGATATCGGCGCGGTCACCAGGAGTTGGGGCACGCCCGCACGGGCGGCCGTCACCGTCGTGCCGGCCCCGCCATGGTGCACCACGGCGGCCACCCTGCCGAACAGCCGCTGGTGGTTGACCTCGCCGACGGCGAAGCAGTCGTCCCCGTCGTCGATCAGGCCCAGCCCGGCCCAGCCCCGGGAGACGAGCGCCCGGTGCCCCTGGGCGCGGAGCGCCTCGATGACCCCGCGGGCGATGTCCCGCGCCGGGCTCATGCTGCCGAACCCCACGTAGACCGGCGGAGCGCCCGCGTCGAGGAACGTCAACAGGTCGTCGGGGAGCGGGCGTTCGTCCGGCAGGCTCCAGGTTCCGGTCTGGACGACCTCCAGGCCCGGGATCGTCCGCCACGGTCCCACGGCCGGGTCGGCGGCCAGCCACGGCCGGTCGGTGAGGACATGGTCGCGGACGGTGCCGACCGGCGGCAGACCGAGCGCCGCCCGATGGGCGTTGAGCTGCTCGGCGTACTGCGCGTCGAGCAGCTCGGCGTCCAGCGCCCACAGTGTCCGGTTGTCGGTCTCCGTCGGCTTCGGCCAGCCGGGTCGCGGCGGTGGCGCGTGGTGCGGCGACGGCAGGTGGACCGCCGCGTAACTCACGTACACGTAGCGGACACCCGCGGCCTCGGCCACGGACCGGGCGGCGATCTGCGCGAGCCCGGCCGCCACCAGCACGTCACAGCCGTCGAGCGCGGCGGGGAGCAGGGCGAACTGGGTGTCGAGCAGTTCGCTCCGGTACCGGGCCAGCTCCGCGTCCGACGGCAGCCCCGTCCCGCGTGTCAGCTCCCGCACCGGCGGCCCGACGGGCACCAGGCTCACCCCGAGCCCTGCCAGCCGCTCGGCGAACTCCTCGTCCGGCGGGGCGCACATCCGCACCTCGGCTCCGCGGGCCCTGAGCCGCACCGCGAGTGCCACCAGCGGCTCGACATCGCCGCGCGTCCCGTAGGTGGACAACAACACCCGCATTCCACGCCCTCTTTCGTCCAGGAATATGCGCAGCAGTGTAGGTCGCGCGGTGGCGAAAACGCCGACGACCAACGGAGGCAAGACATTTGAAGTCACGCTCGCATTGCCTTCGTCCCGATTGGTACCCAAGTGGACGCTGTGAAAGCGGAGATGAAGACCGCCGGGAGTGGGCAGGCTGTGAATGATCCAGTCGACAGACGCTGAATCCCACCGGGAGCCGTCCTCCACGGCCACGGTGGGCGCCGGCGTGCCTTCCAGCCGGTTTCCGATCGTCAACACAACCTGAGAGCTGTTGAATGCAGAGTTCGTCGGTTTTCGTCCCTGATGTTTCGGTCATCCTTCCCTGCGCCGGATCGGCGACGCGCTTCAGCGCGCCTTACTCGAAAGAGCTGCACTGTCTCGCCCCGGGAGTCACGGTCCTCGACCGCAGTCTCGAGGCGGTCGTCGAACTGACCAAAAGCGGGCTCAATGTGCGGCTCGTCGTCGTGTTCGGGCCGCACAAAATGGACACGGTGAAGTACCTCGCGCGCTATGCCGAGACCTTTCAAATGGTGTTCGTCTACCAGAACGAGTCGTCCGAACCGGATCTCGACGGAGCGATCCGATGCGCCCTGCCGATGACACGGGGACCCGTCGCGCTCGTGCTGCCCGACATCGTGGTGTCCGGCGGCGACAGCGCGGGCAGTCTCCTCGCCGCGCTGCGGGACACCGAGGTGACGGGGTGGGGCGTGGTGGCCGCCGAGGAACGCGATCCGTCCGTACTGCGGCAGATGGGCGCGCTGGCCGTGGTCGACGAGGACGGCGCCCTGACCGTGGGGGCGGCCACCGACAAACCCGCGGACCCCGCGGCCTACAACGCCTACTGGGGCATGGTCGCGGCGGCCGAGAAGGAGGCGCACCGGCTGCCCGACGTGGTGGGCAAGGGCGTGGACAGTCCGCTGGCCGGCGCGGCGGCCCACCTGGTGGCGGGCATCGTCAACTACAACACCCCCGCGGGCTGAGCACCCGGGACCGCGCGGCGGGCGCGACCTCGCCGCGCAGCCCGACCGGCGAGGACGCGGCGGGCGGGTGCCGGACGGGTCCTTCACGCACGGCGGTCGGGCCGCCGGGCAGCGGACGCCGGGCGACCCGACCGCGCCCGGCGCCGGCGGTCTCCGGGCCGGCTGACCGAAGACCCTGGTCGGGAGCCGTCAGGCCGGCGTCCGTTCGAGCAGCGGCTGTCTCGGCCCGCGGAGGACGGGGCTGCGCCGGTACGGCGGCGGGTCCTCGACCGGACGGGCGCCCTCCAGCCGCGGGAGGAGCGTGTCCAGGGCGATCCGGGCCTCAAGACGGGCCGGCGGCGCCCCGAAGCGGCTGTGGATGCCGCTGCCGAACCCGAGGTGCTGGTTGTCGGCGCGGGTCGGGTCGAAGCGGTCCGGGTCGGCGAAGCGGCGCGGATCACGGTTGGCGGAGGCGAGGGCGAGGATCAGCGGCGCGCCCTCGGCGTCCCCCTGGGCCCGGCGGCGAGGCCGGACCCGGCGAGCCACTCGGTGTTGCGGACGACGCCGAGCGCGACGACCGCGACCTCCGCGTCGATCCTGTCGCCGTCGGAGAACTCCGCGCCGGTGAGCCGTCCGCCGCGCCCGCGCAGCGCGGTGACGGTGACCCCGCACCGCGGGTCGACGCCGTGCGCGCGCCGGAGTGCGGCGGCGAACGCGCCGAGCGCGCCGACCAGCGGCGCGGGCCCGCGGTCGGCGACCGTCACGTCGAGGCCGCGTTCCCGGCAGGCGGAGGCGATCTCCGAGCCGGTGAACCCGGCGCCGATCACCAGGACCCGGCGGGGCCGCGCGTCGAGCCGGGCGGCGAGGGCGTCGTCGGCGGTGCGCAGGGTCAGCACCCCGTCGAGGGCGTCGTCGGCGGTGCGCAGGGTCAGCACCCCGTCGAGGGCGGCCTCGGCGGGGTCGGGCCAGGGGCGGGCGCGGGTCCCGGTGGAGATCAGCAGCCGGTCGTAGGGCAGCCGCTCGCCGTCCGCGAGGAGCACCCGCTTCTCGACCGGGCCGATCCCCTCGGCCCGTACCCCGAGCCGCCACGTCGCGTCCACCGCGCGCGGGCGTGGCAGTCCGACGTCCCGCGCCGGTGTCCTGCCGAGCAGCACCTGCTTCGACAACGGCGTTCTGTCGTACGGAGGTTGCTCCTCGTCGCCGAGGAGCGTCAGCGATCCGGTGAACCCCTTGTCGCGCAGCGTCTCGGCGGCCCTGAGCCCGGCGAGCGACGCCCCGACGACGATCCGGCCCTCCCGCGGCTCACCCCGCACCGGGACCCGCCCGCTCCCCGACCAGGATGGCCCGCACCGGACACGCCGCCGCGGCCGCCCGCACCCGCGCGAGGCCGCCCTCCGGGACAGCGGGCGTGTACATCAGCGACTCCTCACCGTGCGGCGCGAACGTCTCGGGAGCGAGGAACACGCACTGCGCGTACCCCTGGCACCGGTTGAGATCGACGACGATCCGCATCAGGTCCACCTCTTCGCGCCGAGCCCGCACTCACCGTGCTACGGCCCGGGAGGCGGGGGCGCGAGCGGTGCTGAGCCAAGGGGGTCGGGCGGGGCGGTCGGGGGCCGGGAGCGGGCCGCGGGAGCACGGACCCCCTGACGGCGTGGCGCGGCCCCCGGTGGACGGGTTCCCGCACCGGGGAACCGCCCGCCACCGGGGGCCTCGCCACGCCCGTCGTGCGGGCCCGGGAGTCAGCGCAGCGGGATGTCCACCCGGACCGGTCCCGCCAGGGCGTGGTTCCCGACCGTCACGGTGAGCACGCCGCCGGCGGTCTCCGTGGTGGCCTCGGTCGCGGTGGCCGACGCGAGGTCGAGCGCGGCGGCGTCGGCGTCGAGGGCCACCCGGGTGCCCGCGGGGGCGTCCACGAAGGCGTGCGCGGTCTGCCCGGTACGGGTCCAGCGGACCCAGGGCTCGTCGGCGGGCCTGGCGAGGCCGGCGGCGAGCGGGCGGGAGCCGAAGACGGCGTCGCCGTGCGCCGCGTTCCACGCGCCGAGCGCTTCGAGGGTGCGCCGCTGCAGGGCGGTGACCTCGCCCGAGGCGGTGAGGCCGATGTTCAGCAGCAGGTTGCCGCCGCGCGAGACGACGTCGAGGAAGTGCCGGACCGCGCCCTGCCCGCTCAGCGAGTGGGACTCGTCCTCCAGCCGGTTGTGGCCGAAGGAGAAGCCGACGCCTCGGCAGTTCTCCCAGGCGCCGTCGCCCTCGCTGTCGCGGCCCTGCTCGTACTCGCTGGTGCGGAAGTCCCAATGGGTCTCGCCCCAGCGGTCGTTGGCGACGCCCTCGGGGCGGGCCGCGTAGAAGCGGCGGAAGAGTTCGACGAGGCTCTTGTCGCCCTCGGGCTTGCCCGCGTCCGGGTACTCGATGTCGCCCCACAGGAGTTCGGGCCGGTACTTCTCGATGAGGTCGGCGACATGGTCGAACGCGTAGTCGGCGTACGCCTTGTCGCGGGGGCGCAGGGTGTCGTCGATGTGGCGCACGATGGGCGGGCTCTGGCTGAAGTGCCAGTCGAGGCCGCCGGAGTAGTACACGCCGAAGCGGATGCCCCGGCGTTCGGCGGCGTCGCGGAACTCGCCGATCAGGTCGCGCTCGGGGCCGCGGCGCACGGTGTTGCGGTCGCCGGTGCCCGGCGCCTCCCAGAGGGCGACGCCGTCGTGGTGCTTGGAGGTGGGCACGAAGTAGCGGGCGCCGGTGGCGGCGACGAGGTCCATGACGGCGTCGGCGTCGAACGCCTCGGCCTTCCACAGGTCGAGGAACGTGTCGTAGTCGGCCCCGCCGTAGGTCTCCTCGTGGTGTCGCCCGGCCGGACTGCCGTCGATGCGGATGGTGTTGTAGTACCACTCGGCGTACGGGTTGTGCCTGAACCACTCCTCCTCGTCGATGGTGCCGAGCGCCCCGATGGGCTCGCCCCAGGCCGGTACCGAGTACGGGCCCCAGTGGACGAAGATGCCGAGCTTGGCGTCCTTGAACCAGGCCGGCGTCTCGCGCTCGAACTGCCGGTACTGCTGCGGGCGCTCGGGGGCGTCCTTGAACATGGCCATGCCGGATGGTCCTTTCCTGGTGGGGCGTTCCGCGGGGTCAGCGGCCGCCGAGGCCCGAGGTGACGATGCCGCGTACGAGGTAGCGCTGGAGGGCGATGAGCAGGACGGTGGACGGCAGCATGGAGATCACCGAGGCGGCCATGATGAGGTGCCACTGGGTGCCCTGCTGGCCGAAGAACTGCTGGAGGCCGAGCGGGATGGTGCCGAGGGTGGAGACGTCGTTGACGATCACCAGCGGCCACAGGAACGAGTTCCAGTAGGTGATGAAGGTGAAGACGGCGAGCACCGCCAGGGTGGGCCTGGCCAGCGGGAGCATGATGCGGAAGAACGTGCCGAGCCGGCCGAGCCCGTCGATGCGGGCGGCGTCCTCAAGCTCCTGCGGGACGGTCAGGAAGAACTGGCGCAGCAGGAACGCGCCGAGCGCGGTGAACGCCCAGGGCACGATGAGCGCCTGGTAGGTGTTGACCCACCCCAACTCCCGCATCAGCACGAACGCCGGCACGATGATGACTTCCTGGGGCAGCATCATCGTCGCGAGGAAGACCGTGAAGGTGGCGGTCCTGCCGCGCCAGCGCAGCCGGGAGAAGGCGTACCCGGAGAGCGCCGACACCGCGAGGGTGACGAGGGTGCCGCTGGTCGCGACGACGACGCCGTTGACGAGGTAGCGGGTGAACGGCGCGTAGGAGAAGACCTCGGAGTAGTTGCCCCATTCGAGCGTCGAGCCGAACAGGGACGGCGGGGTGGAGAAGATCTCCGACGGCGCCTTCAGCGAGGTCCCGACCATGAAGATCAGCGGCGACATGAACAGCAGCGCGACCAGGACGAGCAGCGTGTAACCGACCGCGGGGCGAAGCTTCCTGACGCCCCGTCCGCGGGGGAGGACGTCACTCATAGTGCACCCACTTCTTCTGCCCGAGGAACTGCACGGCGGTGACGCCGAGGATGATGACGAACAGCACCCAGGCCGCGGCGGAGGCCAGTCCGAGCTTCTGGAACGTGAAGCCCTGGTTGTAGATGAACTGCACCAGCGTGACCGTGGAGTCGCCCGGACCGCCGCGCGTCATGATGTACGGCTGGATGAACACCTGGAAGGAGGTGATGAGCGTCATCGTGGTCGCGAAGAACAACGACGGTGATATCAGCGGGAGTTTGATGCGCCAGAACACCGTCCAGGCGTTCGCGCCGTCCAGCGAGGCGGCCTCCAGCTGACTCTCGGGCACGGAGTCGAGCGCGGACGAGAAGACGATCATGTTGTAGCCGAAGCCCTGCCAGACGCTCATCACGACGATCGCGATCATCGCCCAGTGCGGGTCGGCGAGGAAGTCCGGCATGGTGATGCCGAAGAACGACCGCGCCGTCGCGTCGATGGCGCCGCCCGGCTGGTAGAGCATCCGCCACACCACCGCGTTGGCGACGATCGGGGTGACGGTGGGCAGGAAGAAGATGACCCGGAAGATCTGCCGGTGTCTGATCTTCGGGGAGAGCCAGGCCGCCATCCCGAGGGACACGACCAGGTTGAGGGGCACGTACAGGACGACGAACAGGAACGTGTTGACCAGCGCCGTGCGGAACGTCGGATCGTTCAGCAGCGAGCTGTAGTTGGCGAAGCCGGTCCAGGACGGGCTGCCGATCATGGGCCAGTCGTGCAGGCTCATGAACAGGGCGATGCCGATGGGCAGGAGGGTGAACAGCGCCAGCCCGAGGGCGTGCGGCGCGGCGAATCCGATGCCGGCCATCTCGGACCGGCCGGGCCCGCGGGCGCCGCGGCGGTGGTCCTTCGGCGCCGCCTCGGCGGTCACCTCGCGTGCGGGGAGGGGTGCCATGGGGTGATCCGGCTACTTTCCGAGGTGGCGGGAGATCTCCGCCAGCACGTCCGCGGCCGGCTTCTGCCCGTCCACCATCTGCGGGCCGTACTGGCTGAGCAGTTGGTTGAGCTTGTCGCCGTCGGCGCTGCCCGGCAGCGGGACGGCGCTCGCGAGCGCGCTGTCCAGGGCCGCCTTCGCGCCGTCGATACCGGCGTTCTGGTACCAGGCCGACTGCGCCGCGGTGCGGGCGGGGAAGGCCCGGCCGTCCTTCGCGAGCGTGGCGAGGGTCTTCTCCGACGTCATCGCGGTGATGGCGGTGAAGGCGGCGGCGGGGTCCGAGCAGGTCTTGGAGATGCCGAACCCGCTGCCCGCCGAGTAGGTCTTCTGGGCGCCCTCGGGGGAGGGGATGGTCGTGACGCCGACGTCGAACTTCGCCTTCGCCTTGAAGTCGAGGGAGTTCCACGGGCCGCCCACGACCGCGGCGGCGGTGCCGTTGATGAAGGCGTTGTCGTCGGCGCTCGCGTCGGCGCCGTCGGCCCTGGTCGCGGTGGAGTCCTTGACGAGGCCCGCGAGCCAGTCGACGGCCTCGGCCGTCTTGGGGTCGTCGAGGGCGACCTTGCCCGAGTCGTCGATCATCGTGCCGCCGGTGACGGAGAGAATCGTTCCTTCAAGGAAGATGTCCTCGACCGTGGTCGCGAGGGCGACCTGCCCCTTCTTCTTCAGGGCGGTGGCCGCGGCCTGGAAGTCGTCGACGGTCCAGCCCGGCTCGGGAGCGCCGACACCGGCCTCGGCGAAGGCGTCCTTGTTGTAGAAGAGGAGCATGGGGCCGGTGTCGTAGGGGATGGCGTACTGCTTGCCGTCCACGGCCAGGGCCTTCACCGCGCCCTCGTCGAAGGCTCCGGTGTCGAAACCGGTCGACTTGATGAGGTCGTCAAGCGGCAGCAGCCCGTCGGCGAACTGGTTCACCCGCAGGCTCTGCATCGTGACGATGCAGGGCGCTGCGGACGTGCCGAGCTGCGTCGAGATCTTGGTCCAGTAGTCGGCGAACGGCGAGCCCTGGAGGGACACCTTCTTGCCCGACGCCTGCGCGCCGGTGTCCCCGACGCCGTCCCAGACCTTCTGGTCGTCCGACGAGCCGATCCACATCGACCAGGTGAGGGTGTCGCCGCCGACCGAGCCCTGGCCGCCGGAACAGCCCGTGAGGAGCAGGGCCCCCACAGCCGCGGCGGCGACGGCCGCAGTCCGTACTCTCATGTCATCACCTTTGATTTCATTCGGCCTGGTGGCTTGGATACTCCGGTCCCAGGCATCTGCGATGTAATCATCCGATGTTTATCGTGTCAACGGCAGCGCAATCCTTTGATATCTCCCCGTAACCCGCGCAGACATCGGACAACTCCGCTCAGGTGCGCAGCCTGAGCCCCGACATGCCGCCGTCGACCTCGACGACGGTCCCGGTCGTCGAACCCGCGCGGGGGCTGGCCAGATAGGCCACCGCGTCGGCGACCTCCGCCGCCTCCACCAGCCGCCCGTGCGGCTGCCTGGCGTCAAGCGCGGCGCGCTCGGCGACGGGGTCGGGCGCGGAATCGAGGAGCCGGGTCACCCACGGCGTCGCCGCGGTGCCGGGACTGACCGCGTTCACCCGGATCCCCTCGCGCACATGGTCCGCGGCCATCTGAAGCGTCAGCGAGTACAACGCCCCCTTGCTCGCCCCGTACAGGGCGCGCTGCGGGAGCCCCGCGCTCGCCGCGATGGAGCACATGTTCACGATCGCGGCGCAGGGCGAGAGCCGCAGCCACGGCAGCGCGGCGCGGCTGATCCGCACGGCGCCGAGCACGTTGACGTCCAGGACGCGGTGCCACTCCTCGTCGGAGTTGTCGGCCACGGTGCCCTGGGCGCCGATCCCGGCGTTGTTGACGACGACGTCGATCCCGCCGAACGCCTCGGCGACCCGCTCCACCGCGGCCCGCACGTCGTCGTCGCGCCCGACGTCCACCCGGTGCGCGTCGGGGTCGCCCTCCGGCGGGTTCAGATCGAGCACGGCCACCCGCGCCCCCTCCGCGCGCAGCCGGGCGACGATCGCCGCTCCGATGCCCGAGGCGCCTCCGGTGACCAGGGCCCTGACGTTCTCGAAGCCGGTCATCGGGTCACCTGCCGCTGCCGTCCGAGCCCGTCGATCTCGACCTCGACGACGTCTCCGGGGCTCAGGTAGGGGAAGCGGCCCGACAGCGCGACGCCCTCGGGGGTGCCCGTCATGACCAGGTCGCCGGGTTCGAGGACCAGGAACTGGCTGAGCCGCCGGACGATCTGGGCGACGTCGAAGATCATGTCGGCGGTGCTGGAGTCCTGGCGGGGCGAGCCGTTCACCCAGCTGCGCAGGCGCAGCGCGCGCGGGTCGACCTCGTCCGCGGTGACCAGCCAGGGGCCGACGGGCGAGAAGCCGGGGAACGACTTGCCCTTGCTCCACTGGCCGCCCGACCGCTCGATCTGCCACTCGCGTTCGGACAGGTCGTTGACCAGCGTGTACCCGGCGATGTGGGCGAGGGCGTCGGCCGGCGAGCCGAGGTAGCTCGCCCGGCGCCCGATCACCACGCCGAGCTCCACCTCCCAGTCGGTCTTCGTGCTGCCCGGCGGGATCGTGACGTCGTCGTCCGGTCCCGTCACGGTGTTGGGCGTCTTGAGGAACACCACGAGGTCCTCGGGCGGCGCCGCCCCCGACTCGGCGGCGTGCGCGGCGTAGTTCATCCCCACGCAGATCACCGCGGACGGCCGGGCGATCGGCGCGCCGAGCCGCTGCCCGGCGGCCTCGACCCGCGCGAGTGAGCCCGCGGCCACCGCGTCGGCGACCCGGTCGAGGCCGCCCGCGAGGAAGGCCCCGTCGATGTCGTGCGTGAGGGGCGACAGGTCGAGGTAGTGGTCCTCGGCGACGACGACCGGTATCTCCCGGCCTGCCTCTCCGATCCGTGCGAGTTTCATGGGAACGCCTCCGGAACATCGGAACTCTGAGCCCACAAGTGGGCCGGGTCGACGGCACCATACCATTTGACCCTTCGATTGATCCGATGTTTAGATGCTCCCGGGAGGACCCATGACCACGATCACATCCGTCTCCACGGCGGACGTCCGCTTCCCGACCTCCGCGTCGCTCGACGGCTCGGACGCCATGAACGCGGACCCCGACTACTCGGCGGCCTATGTCGTCATCCGCACCGACGCGCCCGACGGCCACGAGGGGCACGCGTTCGCCTTCACCATCGGCCGCGGCAACGACGTGCAGGTGGCCGCCATCCAGATGCTGGAGGGCCATCTGCTCGGACGCGAGGTGGAGCCGCTGCTCGACGACATGGGAGAGGCGTGGCGGCTCCTCGCGCACGACTCCCAACTGCGCTGGCTCGGGCCCGAGAAGGGCATCATGCACATGGCCATCGGAGCGGTCCTCAACGCGCTCTGGGACCTGAAGTCCAAGCGGGCAGGACTGCCGCTCTGGCAGCTCCTGTCCCGGATGACGCCGGAGCGGATAGCCGACCTCGTCGACTTCCGCTATCTCACCGACGCCCTGACCCGCGACGAGGCCATCGCCATCCTGCGCGCCGCCGAGCCCGGCCGCGCCGAGCGCGAGCGGCTCCTGCTGGCCGACGGATACCCCGCGTACACGACAAGCCCAGGCTGGCTCGGCTACTCCGACGAGAAACTCGCCCGGCTGTGCCGCGAGGCCGTCGACGCCGGTTTCCCGCAGATCAAGCTGAAGGTCGGCGCCGACCTCGACGACGACATCCGACGCATGCGCATCGCCCGGGAGATCTGCGGCCCCGGATTCCCCATCGCGATCGACGCCAACCAGCGCTGGGACGTCTCCGACGCGATCCGCTGGGTCCGCGCGCTCGCACCCTTCGACGTGGCCTGGGTGGAGGAACCCACCAGCCCCGACGACATCCTGGGACACGCCGCCATCGCCCGCGGGGTCGCACCCGTACCCGTGGCCACCGGTGAACACGCCCACAACCGCATCATGGTGAAGCAGTTCCTCCAGGCGGGCGCGATCGAGGTGCTCCAGATCGACGCGGCCCGGGTCGGCGGCGTCAACGAGAACATCGCCCATCTGCTGCTCGCCGCGAAGTTCGGCACCCGCGTCTGCCCGCACGCGGGCGGCGTGGGCCTGTGCGAGGCCGTCCAGCACCTGTCGATGTTCGACTTCGTCGCGGTCTCCGGCACCGCCGAGGGCCGCATGATCGAGTTCGTCGACCACCTGCACGAGCACTTCGTGACCCCTACCGTGGTCAGCGGCGGCCGGTACCACGCCCCGACCGCACCGGGCGCCGGCACCGAGATGCACCCCGCCTCCATCGAGGCGTACCGCTGGACCGCGCCCACGGAGGTCACCGCGTGATCGAGCGCCTGGGATTCGGAGCCGCCCCCATCGGCAACCTGTACCGCGAGGTGTCCGACGACGACGCCCGCGCCGTCCTGGCGGAAGCCTGGGCCGCCGGAGTCCGCAGCTTCGACACCGCGCCCCATTACGGACTGGGGCTCAGCGAGCGCCGACTCGGCGCGTTCCTCAGGGAGCGGCCGCGCGACGCGTACCGCCTGTCGACCAAGGCCGGCCGGCTGATCGTGCCCCACACCGGCCGGCGGGCCGGCACCGACGAGGCGAACGGATTCGCCGTCCCCGACGACCACGTCAGGCTCTGGGACCCCAGCCTCGCCGGGATCAGGCGCAGCCTGGACGACTCGCTCGAACGCCTCGGCGTCGACCGCGTCGACACCCTCTTCCTCCACGACCCCGACGTCCACGGCCTCGACGAGGGGCTGCGCCTCGGGCTGCCCGCGCTCGCGCGGCTGCGGGAAGCGGGACTGGTCGACGAGATCGGCATCGGCGTCAACAGCGTGGCGGCGGCGGTGCGGGCGGTCCGCGCCGGCGACCTCGACGTCGTCATGATCGCGGGCCGCTACACCCTGCTCGAACAGCCCGCCGCCGAGGAACTCCTGCCCCTCTGCGCGCGACGAGGGGTGCGGGTGCTCGCCGTCGCGGTGTTCAACTCGGGACTGCTCGCCTCCGACAACCCCACGACGGCGCACTACGACTACGGTGCCGTACCGCCCGAACTGGCCGCGCGCACCGAGCGGTTGAGGGAGGTCTGTACCCGCTTCGGCGTCGCGCTGCCCGCCGCCGCCCTCCAGTACCCGCTGCTGCATCCCGCCGTCGACCAGGTCTTCGTCGGCACGGCACGCGCCGACGAGATGCGCGCCAACGCGGCCCATCTGGCGACCACGATCCCCGGCGAACTGTGGACCGCGCTGCGCGAGGAGCGACTGATCCCTGAACCGAGCTGAAGTGAGCTGAGCTGAGCTGAACGGAACTAAACGGAACTGAGCTGAACCGAGTTGAGCTGATGAGCTGAGCCGAGGTGCGCCCCGGCACATGCGCGAGGCAGGCCCGGACACCGCGTCACCACGCGAGGTCCGGGCCTGTCCGACGGTCCGCCCGGACGGTCCGACGTCCGCCTGGACGGTCCGACGGGACGGTCGGACGGTCCGACGGGACGTGTCCGCACGCCGCATGACACCCCGCCGGACCTCTCGGCCGTGCGTTCGGCCGCGAGTTCAGCCGTGCGTTCGGCCGTGCGTTCAGTCCCGGACCGGTTCGCCGTCCCGGCCGCGGATTCCGTAGACCGCGCGCGCGGTGCCCGCCGCGACCCGCGGCCAGTCGTCCGCGCCGACGACCTCGCGCACCAGACCGAACCACTCGCCCGCGGTCGTCCCGGCGTCCGCGCCGACGCTCACCGGCCAGTCGCCCGCGACCATGCACCGCTCCGCGCCGAACACGTCGACGGCCGCCCGGACCAGGTCAGGGCCGTGCCGGCGCAGGGTGCCCCGGTCGGACGCCTCAGCGGGGAGCCCCGAGACCTTCACCACCAGCCGTTCGTGCCGGGCGAGGCGCCGCAGCGACGCGAGCCAGGACCGCCCGGCGTCGGACCGCACCCCCTCGTCCACCGGCGGCTTGCCCAGATGGTCGAGGACGACGGTGCCGTCGAAGGAGTCGCCGAGGAGACGGTCGAGCGCGTCGAGCTGCGTCCAGCGCACACAGGCGTCGAAGACGAGACCGGCGCGCGCGACCTCGGCCAGCCCCCTGGCCAGCGCGGGCGCCGCCAGCCGTTCCCCGGGCAGCCCCTGGAGCAGGTGACGGACGCCCCGCACCAACGGCAGCCCGGCCGCCCGGCCGATCCGCTCACCCGCGTCGGGCGCCTCCAGATCGGCCGCGACGACCATCGCCGCCAACCCCGGCCACTCGAGACCCGCGACCCACCGCGCCTCGTCGAGCGCGGCCTCGGGAGCGGCGTCGGCCTCCACGAACACCCAGCCGGAGACCGCGCCGTCGGCGTCGTCGATGTCGCCCGGCAGCCGGGGCCGGTCCAGTGGTGTTCCCGCGAGCCAGTCGTAGCGCACCCGGCGCGGGTCCCAGACATGTACATGGGCGTCGATCAGCTCCGCGCCGCCGTGCCCGCCCGGCCCGCCGAGGGGCGACGACGGCGTCATCCGGCACCGTCCCGCTGCGCGGTGAGGTCCCAGATCAGTTCGAGCGGCGCGGTGCCCTCATCGCCGTCGGCGTCACGGAACAGTTCCACGAATCGTCCGATGTCACGCTGCCAGGCCTGGTCGGCGGGCTCGTGCGGCAGGGCGGCGACGGCGGCGTCCCAGTCGTCGCAGTCGACGAGGTGGAAGAGCCGCCGCCCCGAACGCCAGATGGTCCACTCGTGGATGCCCAGCCTGCCGAACGCGGCGACCAGGTCGTCGGGGATCCTGGCGTGGTGGTCCCGGTAGTCGTCGACGGCGCTCTCGCGGATCTCGGAGTGCAGTGCGACGCGCATCAGCGGGCCTTCCTGAGCCAGTGCTCCACCCCGGAGACATGGGCGATCATCAGGGCCTGCGCGAGTTCCGCGTTGCGCCCGCGCAGCGCGTCCAGGATGGCGCTGTGCTCGTCGATCGTGCGGGCGACCGAACCGCCCTCGGTGATGCCGCGCCAGACCCGGGCGCGCACGGTGTGGCTCGACAGGGAGTCGAGCAGGCTGGTGAGGTAGGCGTTGCCGGTCGCCTCGGCGATGAGGTGGTGGAACGCGAGGTCGTGCGCCACGAGCGTCTCGACGTCCGCGTCCTCGCCGACGTCCGCCACCTGCTTCTCGATCTCGGCCAGCTGGGCTTCCGTGATGGAACGGCACGCCAGTGCCGCCGCCTGCGGTTCGAGCATCCGGCGGACGGCGAAGACCTCGAGGACCGAGTCGTCCTGGTGCAGGTCGACGACGAACGACAGGGCCTCAAGGAGCAGCCTCGGTTCGAGACTGGTGACGTAGGTGCCGTCGCCGCGCCGTACGTCCAGGACGCGGATCACCTCCAGCGCCTTCACGGCCTCGCGCAGGGAGTTGCGCGAGAGGCCGAGCGACTCGCTCAGCTCCTTCTCGGGAGGGAGCCGCGTTCCGGGGGAGAGCTCACCCGAAACGATCATTTCTTTGATCTTGAGAATTGCCTGATCGGTGACCGCCATGCCGACCACTCTAGACCAAATGATCGGATGTTTGGACGGGGGCGGGCAGGGCTGATCGGAAGCGGTCGGGGCCGGTCGGGGGGGTGGTCCCTACCGGGGCATGGGCGCCAGTCTGGCCAGCTGGGTCACGTGGCGTGGGGTGAGTTCGTCGAGGCAGGAGACCTGGAGCAGCTTCATGGTACGGACGATCTGCGTGGAGAGCAGCCGCACGGCCCGGTCGACGCCCTCCCGCCCGCCGGCCATCAGACCGTAGAGGTACGCCCGCCCGACGAGCGTGAAGCGCGCCCCCAGGGCGACGGCGGCGACGATGTCCGCCCCGTGCATGATGCCGGTGTCGATCGCGACCTCCAGATCCCCGCCGACCTCCTTGACGACCTTGGGCAGCAGGTGGAAGGGGACCGGCGCGCGGTCGAGCTGCCGGCCGCCGTGGTTGGAGAGCACGATGCCGTCCACGCCCAGGTCGGCGAGGTTCTTGGCGTCCTCGACGGTCTGGACGCCCTTGACGACGAGCCGGCCGGGCCACAGACCTCGGATGACCTCCAGGTCCTCGTAGCTGATCGACGGGTCCATCGCGGAGTCGAGCAGCTCGCCCACCGTCCCGCCCGTCGAGGTCAGGGAGGCGAACTCCAGCGTGGGCGTGGTGAGGAAGTCCCACCACCACCAGGGCCTCGGCAGCGCGTTCAGCACGGTCGACGGGGTCAGCCGGGGCGGGATCGAGAAGCCGTTGCGCGTGTCGCGCAGCCGTGCGCCCGCCACCGGTGTGTCGACCGTGAAGAAGAGGGTGTCGAAGCCGGCCGCGGCGGCCCTGCGGGTGAGGTCGTAGGAGATCTCCCGGTCGCGCATGACGTACAGCTGGAACCAGTTGCGCCCCTCGGGGTTCGCGGCGCGCACCGCTTCGATCGAGGTGGTGCCGAGCGTGGAGAGCGTGAAGGGGATGCCGGCGGCGCCCGCCGCGCCCGCTCCCGCGGTCTCGCCCTCGGTGTGCATGAGCCGGGTGAAGCCGGTCGGCGCGATACCGAACGGCAGGGCGGAGGGCCCGCCGAAGACGGTGGTGCCGGTGTCCACCTCGGGCACGCTGCGCAGCACGGACGGGTGGAACTCCACGTCCTCGAACGCCTGGCGGGCCCGCGCCAGCGACAGTTCGCCCTCGGCGGCGCCGTCGGTGTAGTCGAAGACGGCGCGCGGGGTGCGCCGCTTGGCGATGGCCCGCAGGTCGTGGATGGTCAGAGCCTCGTCCAACCGGCGTGCGCGGCCGTCCAGTCGGGGCTTCCTGAACTTGACCAGCTCAAGCAGCTCGGCGGGTCTGGGCATCTGACGCTGTACCAAGGCGGTCACCGTTCGAATCTGCGACGGCAGCCGGGGCGGCTGCCCCGGAAGGGCGGGCGGGAAGCGGGCGGAGGGGCGGGCGGGAAACCGGCGGAGGGGCGGGCGGAAGGCGCGGTCGCGCCACGAACGCATCCTACTAAACATCGGATGTTACGGCGAGGGTGCAGGGATGGGGAGGGGGTGATGGAGGGGCGGTAGAGGGGTACTGGAGGGCGATTCTCGCCATTTTCCCTGCGAAGCTCACGCCTGGCGAACCTGAAGCCAATGCCGTCCAGGGGGATACATCCGATGTAGAGAGGGGGAGGGGGTGGAGTCTCCGGACGGGTGGGCGGCGTCCGGAAGCTCCCAGGACGCCTCCGGAAGCCTCGGGATGGAGGGGGGCTGCGGGGCGTGGAGGCCAGGCGGGGACTGGGCACAGCGCTCTCAAGATGCACTCCGACGGATCTGCCGATTCACTGGAGTGGTGATTTCGCGCGGCTCAAGCCCGCGTGAACGGCCGGGCCGCTGTGCACGGGCCAGTGTGATGAGCCCCCTCGGGGGGCCGGTCCTGGAGCGTCGCAGCGGCGTTCCGACAGCCGAAACCGTGGCCCCAGTCTCAGGAAGAGAGCGGAAAGAGCCATGAAACCCACTCGCATCCGTACAGCCGGCGTGACCGCCGTCGCCGCGCTCGCCCTGCCCATGACCCTCGGTGTGCTGGCGCCGCAGGCGTCCGCGGACACCCCCTCGCCCAGCTCCTCGATGTCGTCGTCCTCTTCGGCGTCGCCTTCCGACAACAAGCCCTTCGGGCCCGGCTGTTCGTCCCTGCCCAGCAGCGGCAACGGCAGCACCGCCGAGATGGTCAAGGCGCGCGTGGTGACCGCGGCCGAGCAGAACCCGGATCTGTCGATGCTGGTGAGCGCGATCAAGCAGGCCGGACTCACCGACTCGCTCAACAACGCCAAGGACAGCACGGTGTTCGCGCCGACCAACGCGGCCTTCCACAAGCTGGGCAAGGCGAAGGTCGCCGCACTGCTCAAGGACAAGGTCGAACTGAAGAAGGTCCTGAGCTACCACGTCGTCGAGAAGAAGGAGATCAAGCCGAGCGAGCTGGCGAACGGCAGCTTCACCACCCTGGAGGGCAGCAAGCTCACCACCTCGGGCTCGGGCGACTCGTACAAGGTCAACGGCACCGCGCCGATCACCTGCGGCAACATCAGCACGGCCAACGCCAAGGTCTACCTCGTCGACGGCATCCTGATGCCGCCGTCCTCGTAACCGAGGCCCCTCGGGCTACCGGCCCGGCCCAACCGGCCCCGGTCCGAACGGTGTTCACCGCACCGGACGGGCCGGGGCCGACGTGGCTCCGGGCGGCTCGGCGCGCGGACGCGTACGGCCGGCCACTCGCGGAGAACCCGAGGGCCGTCCGCCGTGCCGTCCGGTCACGGAGAACCGTGATCCTTGATCGACCTCTCGATCGCGTACGCCGACACGGTGAACGCGTCGATCTGCTCCGCCGTCAACTCGCGGACGGAGATCTCCTCCAGCGTCCGCCACATGTCGGCGATGGGCGCGCGCAGGGCGCGGCCCGCGTCGGTCAGCCTGACCACCATGACCCGCCGGTCGTGGGCGGCGGGCTCCCGGGTGAGGAGCCCGGCGTCCTGCATGCGGCGCAGCGACTTGGAGACCGTGGAGTGGTCGAGGCCGACGCCCTCCAGGAGTTCGGACTGCGTCTGCCCGTCCCGGTCGAAAAGCTGCATGAGCAGCAGTTCCTGTCCCGGATGCAGATTCATGGAGCGGAGCATGGCGGCGGCGTGGCCGCGGTGCGCGCGGGCGAGTTGGAAGATGGCGAAGCTGAGTCGTCCCTCGCGCGCCGTGGTCGGGGGCGTGGGGGCGGGTTCGGTCATCGCTGCTCCTCAGACGGTCCGGGTCGGGTAGTCGGTGTATCCGGTGGCGCCGCCGCTGTAGAAAGTGGTGGGGTCCGCGCTGTTCAGCGGCGATCCGGAGCGTATCCGGTCGACCAGATCCGGGTTGGCCAGGGCCATCGCGCCGACGCTGACGATGTCGGCCCGGCCGTCGGTGATGTCCTGGGCGCGGGTGGCGAGGTCGGCGCCCGCGCGGTTGAGCACGAGCGCTCCGGGCCACAGCGACCGCAGGGTGTCGAGCAGCGGTTCGTCACCGGCGTGGACCAGGTGCAGATAGGCGAGGTCCAGCGGCGCGAGGGCCCGCACGAGCGTCGGGTACAGCGTGTGCGGGTCGTCCTCGCGGACGTCGTTGTACGGGTTGCCCGGGGACAGCCGGACCCCGGTGCGCCCGGCGCCGATCTCGTCGGCGACCGCCGTGGCGACCTCGACGGCGAAGCGGATGCGGTTCTCGACCGATCCGCCGTAGCGGTCGGTGCGTTCGTTGGCGTTGTCGGAGAGGAACTGGTGGATGAGGTAGCCGTTGGCGCCGTGGATCTCCACGCCGTCCGCGCCCGCCGCGACGGCGTTGGCGGCCGCGCGACGGTGGTCGTCGACCGTCGCGGCGACCTCCTCGGTCGACAGGGCCCGGGGGGCCGGCATCCCGGTGGGCCCGGACGCGGTGAACATCGTGCCCGCGGGACGTACCGCGGAGGGCGCCACCGGCTGCCGCCCGTGCGGGGTGTTGTCGGGGTGCGCGATACGCCCGACATGCATCAACTGGACGACGACGCGCCCGTCGGCGGCGTGCACGGCATCGGTGACCTCGCGCCACCCGGCCACCTGCTCCGCGGAGTGGATCCCGGGGGTCAGGAGATAGCCCTGCCCGTCGGCGGAGGGCTGGGTGCCCTCGGTGATGACGATCGCGTTCGAGGCCCGCTGGGCGTAGTACTCGGCGTTCAACGCCGTCGGCACGCCGTCAGCGGTGCTGCGACCGCGTGTCATCGGGGCCATGGCGAGCCGGTGCGGCAGCCGCAGGTCACCGGCGCGGGCGGGCTGCCAGAGGGAGTTCAGGTCGGACATGGGTTCTTCCTCGGATCGGGACGGGACGGGTGTGAGCGGAGCGGTGGGTGAGGGGGGGCGCGCACCGGACGGGGAACAGCGCGAGCCGGGGGCGCGGCCCCGTCGACGGTGGCGCGAGGGGCCGCGGGGTTCCGGGCCGGGTGGTGCGGGGGACGCGGGACAGGGGGCATCGGCTTGCCTCCCGCGAGGGTCGGTCGACGAGGTTCAGCCGACGGTGAGGACGAGCTTGCCGCGGCCGTGGCCGCCGTCGCTGACCTGCTGCGCCTCGGCCGCGTCGGCGAGCGGGTAGGTCGCGCCGACCGTGATCACCAGCCCGCCGTCGGCGGCCTGCCGGGCGAGTTCGGCGAGCCGGGTGGCGGAGCGCCGCTGCGGGCCCTCGGCGAAGACGACGCCGAGTTCGCGGGCCCGGAAGTCGGCGGTGGTGACGATCCGGTCGGTGCCGCCGCGCAGGGTGATGGAGTCCTCCAACGCGCCCTTGCCCGCGGCGTCGAGCACCGCGTCCACGCCCTGCGGGGCGAGCGCGCGGACCCTCTCGACGAGGCCGTCCCCGTAGACGAGGGCGGTGGCGCCGAGCGAGGTGACGTACTCCTGGTTGGCCGGACCGGCGGTGCCGATCACCCGGGCACCGCGGGCGACGGCGAGCTGGACGGCGACGGTGCCGAGGGCACCGGACGCGCCGTGGATCAGCAGCGTCTCGCCCGCCGTGACGTCGAGCAGGTCGAGGACCCGGTCGGCGCCGTCGCTCGCCACGGGCAGGGCGGCGGCGCGGGTCCAGTCGAGACCGGCGGGCTTGGGGGCGAGGACGGCGGGGTCGGCCAGCGCGTACTGGGCGTACGAGCCGGTGTCGGACCAGCCGAGCACCTCGTCGCCCACCTTCAACTGGTCGACGCCCTGCCCGACGGCGTTCACGATCCCGGCGATCTCGCCGCCCGGGACGGCGGGCAGGGTGGTCGGGAAGATGGCCTCCATGATCCCGGAGCGGATCTTCCCGTCGACCGGGTTGACGCCCACGGCCCTGACCTGGACGCGGACCTGACCGGGACCGGGCTCGGGCACGTCGATCTCCGCCTCGTGCAGAACTTCGGTGCCGCCGAACGCGTCGAAAACGATGGCCTTCATGACAGGTGTCTCCTTGGGTGAGCGGACCGCGGGGAGCGGATCGGAGTGGACCGATCCGGCCGGCGACCACATTTGCGTGGCCAGCCACATAAAAGGTAGCACCGATTAGGTGGCTAGCCAAGTATTTGGGTGCGGGGCTCTGGGGGAGAGGTCGTTGGGGCACGGTGCAACGGGTTTTACGGGGACTGGTCGCGGTGGACCTCTTCGCGGGCGGGGTTCGCGACCGGGTGCGTGGGAGTGAGCATGAGAGCGGGGGTCCGGGGCTGGCGGCACGGGAGGGCATGGGAGTGGGGGGGCACGGGAGCGGTGGTCCCAATTCCCGACGAGGCGACGGGTATTGCGAAGATCGAGACCATGACCACCTCGTTCTCCGTCGACCGGATCTTCGGCGACCGAGCTTTCGCCGAGATCGGCGACCCCGTACTGGCCGTACCCGACGAGCGACGTGACCTGCTGGCCGTGGCGGGCAGGCACGAGCCGGGCGGCACCACACCCGTCGGTGTGTACGGCACGGGCGACCTGGCCTGCCACGCTCTCGTCCGCTCGCCCTACCCGGTGCACGCGATGGCCTTCCATCCCACGCTTCCGCTGCTCGTGATCGGCACCGGCCGCTACGACGGCGGCTACTTCTTCGAGGGCCAACTGCTCCTGCTGCACCTGAGGACGAGCAGGGCCGTACCGCTCATCGAGAACGAACTGGGCCGCCAGGTGCTGGAGTTGGCCTGGCTCGACGAGCAGACGTTGCGGTTGGTGGTGGCGCCGCCTGACGACTGGAAGGACAAGTCCGCGCACCTCGAAGGCCATGTCGCCGTGGTGCGCAGGCCGGATTGGACCACCGTCACCGAAAGGTCCCTCACCGGCAATGACTTGATCGGCCCGCGGGTGCCGGCGCCGCGTCCTGACGGCAGCGCGGTCGCCCGCCGGACGGTCACCGAGCTGGGCGCGGACTGGGAACCGCGCCGCAACGTCCGCGCGGTCGAGGCGCTTGCGGACGGCCGGATCCTGGCCACGCTCGACGGAGTGCGGCTGGAGTGCAGGCTCCCCTCGGGAGAGCGGGCCTGGGGAGTTCCGGACGAGGAGGGCGGGCGCGAGATCGTCGTCGCCAGGGACGAAGGATCCGCGTGGGTCGAACTCCGGCGCCGCCCCGGCATGCGCGTCGCCGTTCCGTGGCCGGTCGTCCAGCTCTCCCTAGCCGACGGCAGCCAACTCGACGCTGTCCCGCCGTCGTTCGTCTCGCTGGTGCGCTGTGCGGATGGTCGTCCTGCCTTGGCGCCGGCCGGGCGCGATGGTGTCCGCAGCCGGTTTCACGTCCGGCGCGGAAGCCGCGTCTACTTCCAGCGCACCGAGCGGCAACCGGGCAGCAGACGGAACCCCCGCCGGCGCGAACCGTGGGTCATGGCCCTGGAGTTGCAGGGGCCCCCGACCGCACGACCGGACGAACCTCACTATGCCGCCGTCCAGCGGATGTTCCCTTTTTCCTGGGAGCCCGGTGAGACGCACATCGCCGGTCCGGGCATCGAGACCGCGGAGGGCACCCTGGTCCATACCGGAACCGTGTACCACGGCCAAGGGCTCCAACCCGGCGGGTCGTTCGTCGTCCGGCGCGGGACGACGGACGGGCGCCCGCTGTGGGTGTTCCGTACCGACCGGGGAGCCACCGCCCTGGACGCCGACCCGACAACCGTCTACGTCGGATACGACGACGGCGAGGTGGTCGCACTCGACCTGAGTGACGGCAGCGTGCGCTGGCGGCAATACCTCACCGTCGGCGGGGTATTCGTCGTGCCGACCGCCCTCACCGTCACGGCCACCGGCCGGTTCCTCATCGGCACCGACGACGGCCGCATCCTGGAGTGCTCGACCGTGTAGCGCCCCACGGCGACAACGTGGCGACCGCCGAACCGCCGCAGAAGAAGGACGACTTGACGACGTCGGACACGTCCCTCGACGCCCGAACCGCCCCGCCCGCGCCTCCCACCGCGAGTCGCGTCACGGATGGAACCGCCACCGCCCTTCCGAAACGACGTCCACCTCGCCGTCCCTGACGCGGACGGCCGTCTCGTCGTCGATGAAGTAGATCGGGAAGTCCGCCCGCTCGGCGATGCGGTCGGCCCAGGCGTTGTCCCGCTCGGGGAAATCCGGAGAGTACAGGTGGGGCTTCAGATACCAGTCGAAGAGGCCGAACGGCGGCTCCACGCTCGTCGCGCCGAGAACGTGGAGGTCCGCGGTGTCCCCGATGACGTCGGCGGAGTGCTCGGTGAGATGGCGACTGAAGATCATCGATCCGGCGCTGACCCCGACGTAGACCCGGCTCTCCAACGCCTCCAGGAAGCCGTCGGCCAGGCCGTTGCCGGTGATGCTGCGGGCGAGGTGGTAGTGGCTGCCGCCCTCGACGTAGATGACATCGGCGTGGAGGAGCCGGTCGAGCACCAGCTGCCGGGGCAGGCCGTTCAGCTCAAGAACGTCGAACTCCCGCCAGCCGAGGCCGTGCAGCCGGTTCATGTCCTCCACGAACCACCCGTGGTCGCCGGGCTCGGCGAGCGACGCGGTGGGAACGAACACGACGTTGGCCGATCCGAACGGCTTGCCCAGCATGTCCCGCAGGGCATCCCGCAGTGTCTCGTTGCGCAGGCCACTCGCCGTGAGAAGGAAGTTCATCGGGCGAGCCAAGCACGGCTGATGGCCCCGCGCAAAACCCGGCATCCGGCACCGCGCCATCCTGGCGCGGCCGCCATGAAGTGCGTCCTCGTCGGCCCTCGAATTCCACACGATGCCCCGCGCAACGTGCCGGCGCGACACGGATCGGGCGTCCGGCACCGCCGAGCCACCTCGCGAGGGAGGCGGCCGTTGATCCGCCGGCCCGGCGCCGCTCCCGGCATCCGCGAGGGCGCCGGTCTCCCGTTCCCGCCTACCGTTGGGCTGTGACATGGAACGAAGCCGACTATCTCGACTGCCTTGTCTCCGAACGGCGTTGCTATGCCTGGGTGATGCGGCACCACGGCGGGCTGACGCCGGAGGAGGCCAGGAAGGCCGCGCTGGAGTGCTACCCGTACGAACCGGCTGAGACGCCCTTCCGCGGGCTGGTCTTCCACGACCTGGCATGGCACTGGGCGATGGTGGCCATCCACGGCTTTCGCTACGGAGCGGAACACCCTGAGCTGGCCGATCCTTCAGCCGACTACCGAGCCCTTGAGTGACCAGTCGACGAGGTGAGGGTGCGGGGTGGGGCGGCTGGATTCTTCGCTGCCCGAGGTTGCCGTGCCCTACAGTCGCCGCATGCGACGAAGGACAGGACTGGCGTTGGCCGGGGCTGCGATTCTGGCCTGGGGCGAGTGGCTGAACTGGCGCTGGTCGCGCGCCCTCGTCGGAAACAGGCCGGGCGCATCCGAGGCCGTGGTCGTGCTGGGCTACCGGAACCCGCAACCCACGGCGAACGTCGTCAACCGCTGGCGAGTCCGGGCGGGGATCCGCTCGACCGCCGGTGCGCGGGACACTCGCGTGATCTTCAGCGGTGGTGTCACCGGCAACGCTGCCACGGAGGCGCAGTTGATGGCCGACTACGCGAAATCGGTGCTCGCGTTCGACGGCACGGTGGTCCTCGAAGACCAGAGCACGACGACATGGGAGAACGTGACCAATGTGATCCCGCTCCTCGAGGACGTCGACCGCATCAAGATCGCGTCCCAGCCGGCCCACGCGCTGAAGGCCCGCGCGTACCTGCGGCGCCAGCGCCCTGACCTCGCCGAGAGACTCGTACGAGCGGACGACTACCGCCCCGGCGAGTGGCTGCTCGCCAAACCGCTGCTGGCTCTGTACGGACTGCGAACGCTCCGTGTCCTCAATTCCGAAGAACGCAAGGTCTCGTTGTAGACAGGGCGAGACCTGTCGGGCTGACAATCGTGCGCTCGGCTTCGAACCACCGGGTCAGAGCGTGAGGTTCGCGTCGAAGAAGTCAGTGTCGGCAATGACGGTGTGGACGTACGGAAATCGAGGTGCCGGAACCGGGCGGGCATCCCTACCCTCGGCCCCATGCGCCACGAATCCACTCTGCTGAACGTCATTGATGTGGAAGCCACTTGCTGGGACGGGCAGCCGCCGCCCGGCTCCGTGAACGAGATCATCGAGATCGGTCTCACCGTCGTGGATGTGCCGGCAGGGCGCCGCGTGTCCCGGCATCGTGTCGTGGTCCGACCTGCCCGGTCCAGGGTGAGCGACTTCTGCACTCAACTGACCGGGCTGACGCAAGCCGAGGCGGAATGTGGCGTCTCCTTCGGCGAGGCCTGTCGGATCCTTGTCGAGGAGTACGAGGCCGGGGAGCGCCCTTGGGCGAGCTGGGGCGAGTACGACCGTCGGCAATTCGCTCGCCAGAGTCAGGCCGACAGGGTGGCCTACCCGTTCGGCTATCCGACTGAGCGCACGCACACCAACGCCAAGGCGGTATTCACCGCGGCCTACGGGCTGCGCAAGAAACCCGGCATGGGTCACGCTCTGCAGATAGCCGGACTGCCGCTCGAGGGCCGCCACCACCGTGGAGAGGACGACGCGTGGAACATCGCCGCACTCGTCCTCGACCTGGTGGGGCGCGGGGCGTGGCCGGTCACGGCCACAGACGTCTAGCCTCACGCCCGATCGTCGAGGCGGCTTTACGGGGCAAGGTGTGTGTTCCGGGGGCCAGGGCACGGTGCCCGTCGCGTCCGGCAGGCCGCTCCCTGGATACGGCGGGCCGGTTGTCGCCTCACGCAACCGTCGCGCTCTGTATCGGATGCGTGTCGGCGAACTGTTCGAAGCGGATGATCTTGCCGTCAGCGAGGTGCCAGACGTGTGCGGCTCGGGCGCTGAAGGACTTTGCTGTTCTGCCGTGGGTCCCTCGGTAGCTTCCGATCGCGACGACGGAATCGCCGGCGTCGATGAGGTGGTCCAATTCGTACTGCCAGTGGCTCCAGTCGCGTTGGAGGACGGCGAAGACGTTGTCGGTCACCTCCTCCTTGTTCCTGAACACCCCCGGCGTGGGAAATCCGTCGCATTCGATCCATGTCAGATCAGGGGACAGATCCTTGTAGAAGGAGTCCAAGTCGGCTTCCGCGTAGGCGTGGTAGAGGCTCTCCACGATCTGGAGATTCCTCGAACTGCTCGCACTGCTCATCGTGCTTCCTGACTCTTCGTAGCGGGTTCCAGTGTTTGTACTCGGAGGTCGGCGATCGGCGGTATCGGTCCGGTCAGGTCCGGCGGTGTGCCGTGCGGTGAACGGGCCCTTCGCGGCCAGGCGATGAACGTCGCCGCCAGCGCGGCCGTCGCGAGTCCGGCCCCGGCGACCAGAACAGCTGCCGGATTCCACCGGCCGCTCAGTGCCTGCACGAGCACGGGGAAGGCGAACCCGGTGTACGCCAGACTGTAGAAGACGGCGATCGCGGTGGCGCCGTGCCGCGGCGGGGCCAGCGTTTCCACCAGCCGCAATCCGCTCACCAGCAGGATGCCGTACGCCGAGCCCAGGACGACGGCGGTGGCCAGCAGCAGGGCCAGGGAGCCGGTGCCCGCGGTGAGCGCCGCGAGGAGCATGCCGGCCACCGCGGCCGTCATGCCCGTCCGGAACGGGGCGGCCGGTGAGCGTCGCGCGAGTCGGCCCGCCCAGGGCTGCACCGCGATGCCGGTGCCCAACGTGGTCGCGGCGACGACACCGCTCCCGACGGAACCGAAGTCGCCGAGGGACACCAGCGCGGGCAGCACCGTGAAGGACACCGTGGCGGCCCCGAAGATCCAGGGTGCCGTGGGGAGTACGGCGGCCAGGAACGTCCAGCTGGTCAGATAGGACCCCGGTCGGCGGTCGGCTGTGCTGCGGCGCTCGTCCGGTCCGACGTGTCGCCGGGCCGTCTCAGGGGCTCGGAACACGAGGGGCAGCGCCAGCGCCACGAGCGCGATGTGTACGAGGTAGGACGTGAGCCGTGGTGCGGGGAGCCACTGGACGATCGCCCCGGACAGGAGCGGACCGGCCGCGAAACCGGCGGTCAGCGCGACGGCCGCGCGTCGCGCACCCCCGCCTCGGGTCCGCGCGGTGTCGGACAGTTCCCTGATCCAAGCCGTTCCCGGCCCGAACGCCGCGCCGGCGCTGATCCCGATGAGTATCCGCCCGGTCAGGATCGCCCCGAACGCGCCGTCCGAGAGCGACATCACCGCCGAGCCGAGCGCGGAGAGCAGCAGCGCGGCGAGGAGCGCCCGGCGCCTGCCGACCCGGTCCGAGACCCGCGCCACGACCAGCAGCGCTGGTATGAGCCCCAGTGCGTACGCTCCGAACAGTCCGTCGGCCCGGAGCCCGCCCGGGTCACCGTAGGCGTGCAGCAGTGAGGCGAACATGTTGGCTCCCCATCCCACGACGAACACCGCGGCGGCGGGCCGGGCCCACGCGGAACGCCCCACCACCGGCGGGAGGAGGGACGGGTCCTCCGTCCCGGTCGGCGGGGTCGGCGAGGTCGGCCGGGTCGGCGAAGCAGCCGCCATCGGGCCCGTGGACGGGGGTGACGGCGTGGTGCGGGGGCGAGAGCGGGTGGGGGTGGGGGCGCCGAGGTGAATGGGCATCAGTTCTCAAGTCCTGGTCCGCTGTTGGTCACCGTCGATGGTCAGCAGCCGCGTGCGGCGGAATGCCGCGCCGTCGGCTGTCCCCGCGATGAGAGCCTTCATGGCGGGCCCGCCGGGCCAGAGGCCGACACGGCCCTGGCCCGGCGGGGGAGTGGTGCCGCTCACGCGGCGTCACGGCAGCAGCGCTCACGCACCGGCCGCGTCGGACTCGTCGGCCCCGGTGACCGATGCGATGAGTACGTCGGCGGCCGGACCGGAGGAGGCGGGGTTCTGTCCCGTGATCAGCAGGCCGTCCCGCAGGACGTACGGCGCCCAGTCGTCGCCCTTGGAGTAGTCGCCGCCGAGCCGGGTGAGTTCGTCCTCGACCAGGAAGGGCACCACCTCGGTGAGCTGGACCCCGTCTTCCTCGCTGTTGGTGAACCCGGTGACCTTCTTGCCCCGCACCAGTGGCGTGCCGTCCTCGTTCACGGCGTGCCGAAGGACGCCGGGGGCGTGGCAGACCAGGGCGAGGGGCTTTCCGGCGCGCAGGGTGCTCTCGATCAGGCGGACGGAGGTGGCGTCCTCGGCCAGGTCCCACAGGGGGCCGTGGCCGCCGGGGTAGAAGACGGCGTCGAAGTCGTCGGCGGAGACGGAGTCGAGGCGGACGGTGCTCGCGAGAGCGGCCATGGCCTCGGGGTCGGCCTCGAAGCGCCGGGTGTCGTCGGTCTGGCTGGCCGGTTCGTTGCTCTTGGGGTCGAGCGGCGGACGGCCGCCCTTGGGGGAGGCGAGTACGAGATCGATGCCGGCGTCCTTGAACCGGTAGTAGGGGGCGGCCAGTTCCTCCAGCCAGAAGCCGGTCTTCCTGCCGGTGTCACCGAGTTCGTCGTGCGAGGTCAGGACGGTGAGAACCTTCATGGTTGCTGCTCCTTCGATGAGTAGACCGGTCGTCTCCGACAGAATAGACCGGTCGTCTTCGGCTGTCGATCACGCCACGCGGGCGAGCGCGGCCTCGTGGGGATGGGGGACAGGGGATGCGGGAAATGGCTGGTGGCTGGTGGGCGGCTTCCGGCCGGGGCGCCCTACACGTGCAGGAGTTGGCGCGTGACCTTCGTCGCGGTGTCCAGGGCGCCGATGTCCCGGTGGATCTTCGCCATGACGCTCGCGCCGAGCCACATCTCGTACAGCACCTGCGCGGTGGTGCGGGCGTCGCCGTCGATCGAGAGCGAGCCGTCCGCCAGGCCGGCCTCGATCGTCCGCTCCAGGCGGTCGACGATGGCGGTGGTGCCCTCCTTGAGCGCGAGCCGCATCGACTCCGACAGGTCGGAGACCTCCGCGCCGAGCTTCACGGCCAGGCACTTGCCCTGGCAGTCGTCCAGGGACTGCGTCTCGCGCCAGCCGTCCCAGTACTTCTGCAGCCGCTCCGCCGAGGTCGCGCCCGGCTCACCGAGGACGCTGTCCATGTCGGCGAGGTAGTCCGCGAAGTAGGACCGCATCATCGCCTCGCCGAAGGCGTCCTTGGAGCTGAAGTAGTGGTAGAACGACCCTTTGGGCACTCCGGCCTCGGAGAGCACCTCGTTGATGCCCACCGCGGCGAATCCCTTGTGGGACATGATCCGCTGAGCCGTGTCGAGGATGCTGCGGCGGGTGTCGCCCTGAGTGACTGGCATGAGTGTCACCCTATCCTTAAATAGACCGGTCGTCTATTCGCGGTCAGTGGTCGAGGAAGTCCAGCAGGATCTCGTTGACCTCGGCGGTGTGGGTGGTGAGGAGCCCGTGCGGGGCGCCGTCGATCTCGACGTACCGGGCGGCGGGCAGGGCCTTGGCGAAGCGGCGCCCGGTGGCGTCGATGGGCAGGGTGCGGTCGGCGGTCCCGTGCACGATCAGCGTCGGGACGTCGATGCGGGGGATGTCCGCGCGGAAGTCGGTGGGCCAGGTCAGGGGAGCGGCGGCCGAGGCGATCGCGCCGGCGCCCGCCGCCACGTTCCAGGCGTTGCGGACCGCTTCCTCGCTCACCCGGGTGCCGAGGTTGTCGTCGAGGTTGAAGAAGTCGCGGTAGAAGCCGGTGAAGAAGGCGTAGCGGTCCTTGCTCGCCGCCTCGGAGACCTCCTGGAAGAAGGAGAGCGGGGCGGCGCCGTCGGGGTTGTCCTCGGTGATGGCCAGGAACGGTTCGAGCGAGGCCAGGAAGACGGCCTTGGCGACGCGGCCCGAACCGTAGGTGGACAGGTAGCGGGCGACCTCACCGGTGCCCATTGAGAAGCCGACCAGGACCGCGTCGCGCAGGTCCAGGGCCTCCATGAGGGTGTTCAGGTCGGAGGCGAAGGTGTCGTAGTCGTAACCGGTCGACGGCTGGCTGGACCTGCCGAAGCCGCGCCGGTCGTAGGTGACCACCCGGTTGCCGGCCGCCAGCAGCGCCGGGACCTGTCCCTCCCAGGAGTTGCCGTCCAGCGGGTAGCCGTGGATCAGCACGACCGGCCGGCCCGTCCCCCGGTCCTCGTAGTGCAGTTCGACATCGGTGCTGTTCTCCGTGCCGACCTTGACGCGTCCCATGACGGTTGTCCCTTCCGGGGAGTGGTGGGCGGAAGCGGCGAGCGCCGCGTTCCGACGTTCAGAACTATACGACCGGTCTACTCGACCGTCAACGGGCGCCCCGCGAACGCCGACCGCTCCCGCCCTCACCCACCCCATGCGTGCCGCGGCCCGTCATGACGCGCGATGTCCCGTCAGACGGCGACCGAGATCGCGAAGGGTGCGAAGCCCCTGGACCTGATCACGTGCGGGACGAACAGGATCGCCGCCTCCGTGGCGCGCGCGGTCCTGATCCCGCCGAGGTCGGTGATCCACCCCTCGCGCCAGCCGAGGTCCACGAGCAGTTCGCGGACGGCCTGCTTGGCCTGCGGATCCTCACCGGAGAGAAAGACGCTGGGCGTCTGGGTGAGCATGGCGGGCGCGGTCATCACCGGGAACAGCATGGTGTTGAGGGTCTTGACGACAGGTGTCTCGGGCAGCGCCTCCTGGAGCTGCTCGGCGAGACTGGAACCGGGGTAGAGCAGGTCGGCGGGGAGGCCGTCCGGCCCGTCGACGGTGGCGTTGGAGACGTCGACGAGGATCTTGCCCCGCAGTTCGTCGCGCAGGGCGGCGAGCCGTTCCAGCGAACTGTCGCCCGGGGTGGCGTTGATGACGATCCGCGCGGTCCTGGCGGCGGCGGCCGCGGTGCCCGGCGCGCGGCCCGCCACCGTCACCTGGTGTCCCGCCCGGGTGAGGGCGTCGGCCAGATTGCCGCCGACGCGGCCGTTTCCGAGAACTGCGATCGTGGTCATGATGCTGTGGTCCTTCCTGGGTTTGCGGGTCGTGGTGTGAGATCTGCGCGATCAGTGGGATCGGTGCGGTCAGCGAGGTCAGCGAGGTCAGCGAGGTCAGCGAGGTCAGCGAGGTCAGCGAGGTCAGTGCGACCCGTGCGATCAGCGAGATCCGTGCGATCAGCGCGACAGTGTGGCGACGGCTTCGGCGTGGATGGTGGGCGCGGTGGCCAGGAAGCTCTCGCTCGCCGGGGTCCAGGGGCGGCCTTCGGCATCGGAGACGCGGCCACCCGCCTCGGTGACGAGCAGCGCCCCGGGCAGCAGATCCGCGCGGGCCCCGGCGAACTGCCAGAAGGCGTCGATCCGGCCGGCGGCCACGTTCACCAGGTGCAGGGTCGCGGGCACGGCGGTCCGGACGACGAGCGCGTCGACGAGCATCGCGGTGATCGAGGAGCCGACGCGTCGCACGACCCGCTCGTCCTCGTCCGGCCTGGCCTGGCTGGTCGCCACGATGCTCAAGCCGAGCCCCGCCGGGGCGGAGACGCGCAGGGGCCGGTCGTGGAGGTGGGCGCCGCCGCCGGCGAGCGCGGTGTAGGTCTCGCCGGTCAGCGGCAGGTGGACGGCGGTGAGGACCGGCTGGTTGTCGCGCACGAGGGTGGCGGTCACCGCCCACTCCGGCAGCGCGTGCAGATGGTTGATGTTGCCCTCGGCCGGGTCGACGACCCACCACTCGCCGGGCGGCAGGGCGCCGCCTTCAAGCTCCTCCTCCACCCAGCGCGCCTGCGGACGCAGATCCGTGAGGCTGGGGCGGAGGATGCCGAGGGCCGCGTCGTCGTTGGCGGCGAGAGCCCGCATCAACTCGTCGCGGCTCTGGTGGGCGACCACGTCGCCGAAGCGCTCGCGCAGCACCGAACCGGCCGCGCGTACGGCGATCACGGTCCCCGCGAGCAGGGCGGCGTCCGAGCCGGTGCGATCGGTGGTCCGCATGGTTTCCGACATGGCGGTGTTCCCGTCTGGGTCGAGGGGGTGAGGTCGATCGGGCCAAGCGGTGCGTTCCCCCTTGCGCCCTCACCTCGAAGGTAGGCACCCCCTTGATTAACCGCAAATGCATGTGCAGCACGGCTAGCATTACTCTCATGCAACTGGATTTGAATCTGCTCGCCGCGCTCGACGCACTGCTGGAGGAGGGCAGCGTGGCCGGGGCAGCAGCTCGCCTGCACGTCACCGCCCCCGCGATGAGCCGCAGCCTGGGCCGCATCCGGCGCACGACCGGGGATCAGATCCTGGTGCGCACCGGCCGCACGATGACTCCGACGCCGTACGCGATCGCCGTTCGGGAACAGGTGCACGCGCTCCTGCACCAGGTGCGGGGAGTGCTGGCGCCGAGCCGTGAACTCGATCTGGCGACCCTGGAGCGCACCTTCACCCTCCGCTGGCACGATTCGCTGGTCGCCCTGAGCGGCCCCGCGCTGCTCGCGGCCGTGCGCGGCCAGGCGCCGGGCGTGCGGTTGCGCTTCGTCCCGGAATCGAGCGTCGACACCCCCGAACTACGGCGTGGCGAGGTCGACTTGGAGGCGAACGCGAGCAGGGCGAGCGCACCTGACGTCCGCGCCGAGAGGGTGACCGAGAGCCGCCCCGTCATCGTCGCCGCGCAGGGGCATCCGCTGACCCGCGTCGAGGCGGTGACCGCCGAGCAGTACGCCGCCGCCGAGCACATCAACATCTCGCGACGCGGAAGGCTCAGCAACGTCGTCGACGACGCCCTGGCCCAACTCGGCCTCACCCGCCGCGTGGTGGCGACCGCGCCCACGGAAGCCGCCGCGTTCGAGTTCGCGCGTGAATCCGACCTCCTGGCCACCGCGCCCGAGGCCACCACGCGCTCCGCCGTCGCGGACCTCGGCCTGGTCGTGCTTCCGCTGCCGCTCGAACTGCCTTCGGCGCCGGTCTACTTGTCGTGGCATCAACGCTACGACACCGACCCCGCCCACACCTGGCTGCGCACACTGGCGAGGACCGCGCTGACAACATGCCAGTAGGGGGAGGTGGTTGTTCTCAGCAGCGGCGAATCACTTGGGCAACCGGTCTCGGTATGCGCTCTGTCGGTCAGTCGCTGACGCGGGACGTCATCGGATCGCAGCCGTCGTGTCCCGGTGGCCTGGCGCGGTCCGGTCCGGGTGGTGCTTGCGCGGATCGGACGTTGTCATGCGGTCCAGCACGCGGTCGGGGAGGAAGCGGCCGGCGCGGATGAGGAGGCCGGCCGTCGCCCCGGTGGCATAGCGCGTGTGGGGTTTCCGGGCGGTCGCGGCCTTGGCGATCGTCCGGGCCGCGGTGTCGGCGTTCACGCCGGCCTCGGTGAACGCCGCGATGTGGTCCTGGTCGGTGATGGCGAGGAGCACCGGCTCTATGCCGGGCGCGAGCAGGGCCTCGCCGTCGCCCGTGCGCCTTACGCCGGCGAGGACATGGAAGCCGCGGCGGGCCAGCTCCCGCGCGGTGGCCGCGCCCATTCCGGTCGACGCCCCCGTCACGACGACGAGTTCCTGATGCTGGGGTGGCTTCTTGGACACGACGCACTCCTGGGAGAACGGGAACGAACAGGGGGACGCGCCGGTACGCCCCCGGTGAGGGCTCCGCGGCGCGGACCGGCGTGCCGAACCGGGCCGCGGAGCAGGAGCGCGGGCCGCGGCTCAGGACGGTCGCGGCGCGACAGTGACGTAGGTCTTGAGGTTCTGGAACTCGTGGATGGCCGAGGGCCCGCACAGCACGCCGATTCCGCTCTGCTTGAATCCGCCCTGTTCGAAGTGCTCGGACATCGAGCCCCAGGTGTTGACCCAGATCCCGCCGAACCGGAGGTCGCGTCCGACCCGGCGGGCCCGCAGGTCGTCGTGGGTGTACACCGACGCTGCCAGGCCGAACTCGGTGGCGTTGGCCCGCCGGACCGCGTCCGCCTCGTCCTCGAAGATCTCGAAGGTCTGGACCGGGCCGAACACCTCCTGCCGCACCAGCGGGACATCGAGCCGCTCGACCTCCAGCAGGGCGGGCCGGAAGAACGCGCCGCCCGCCAGGGCGGGTTCGGTGACGGGTCCGCCCCTGACGATGACCTTGGCGTAGGCGGCGGCCTCCTCGACGAGGCTCTCGACCCGTGCGACGGCGGCCTTGTCGATCAGCGGGCCGAGCTGGGCGGAAGGGTCCGTCGCGGGCCCGACCCTGACCGCTTCGAGCGCGGTCGCCAGCCGGGTGCGCAGGTCGTCAGCGATGCCGCGCTGCACGAGGACGCGTGAACCGGTGCAGCAGAACTGCCCGTTCATGAGGGTGAGCGCCAGCACCAGCTGCGGGACGACGGCGTCCAGATCCGCGTCGTCGAAGACGATCAGCGGGGCCTTGCCGCCCAGTTCGAGGTTGAGCCGCTTGAGCGTCGGCGCGGCCGCGGCGGCGATGAGGCGGCCGACGTGGGTGCTGCCGGTGTAGCTGAGCACGTCCACGTCGGGCGACTCGACCAGCAGCGGCGCCACCTCGTTGCCCGCCTCGGTGAGGACGTTGACCACGCCAGGGGGCAGGGACTCGGTGGCGGCGACGGCCTCGGAGAACAGGGCGTTGGTCAGGGCGGTCTGCCCGGGGAGCTTCACCACCGCCGTGCAGCCCGCGCCGATCGCGGGACCGAGGGCACGCACCGTCAGGCACAGCGGGGAGTTCCACGGCGAGATGATGCCGGCGACCCCCATCGCCTCGGGCGACGAGTGGAAGTACTGGCCAGGCACCGGCTCGGCGGCCCGGCCGGCCACCTGCGTGAGCGCGGAAGCGGCGCTGTAGCGCAGCCAGTCGACGGAGATCGCGGCCTCCCACGCCGTCTCCTCCAGGCGCTTGCCGTTCTCCCGGGTCAGGGTCCGGCTCAGCGCGGGGACGCGCTCGGCGATCCGGTCGGCCAGCTCGGACAGCGCCCGGGAGCGCAGCGCCGGGTCACGGGACCAGCCGGTGGTGTCGAAGGCGGTGCGCGCCGCGGCGACGGCGGCCTCGGCCTCCGCCCGGCCCGCCGAGACATACGTGCCGACGACCTCGCCGTCGGAGGGGTCGACCGACTCCCGCACCGAGCCGGACCCGCTCCACTCCCCGTCGATCAGATTCCGGACGGGCGTGATGACAGACATGATCTGGGCCTTTCGTGACGAACCACCGCGACCGCCCGCTCGGACTCGGTGAGCCGAGCCGGGTCGCCTGGTGCGACCACTGTCGACCGGCACGGGGGCCGCAACCAGGGCAATCCGCGACGGTAGGAATCGCAGTACCACCCTCACCGCGGGCCCGGCGGAGATACTGAGACGGTGACCGAGGAACAGAACCAGCTGGGCACGGCGCTGCGTCGGTGGCGCGACCGGCTCGCACCGGCCGACGTGGGTCTGCCGACCGCGGGCAGGCGCCGCGCCGCGGGCCTGCGGCGCGAGGAACTCGCCGCGCTCGCCGGGCTCTCCGTCGACTACCTCGTCCGCCTCGAACAGGGGCGCGCCACCCGGCCGTCCGAACAGGTCGCCGCGGCGCTGAGCCGCGCCCTGCACCTGGAGACGTCCGAACGGGATCACCTCTACCGCCTCGCGCACCTTCCCCTGCCGGGAGCCGGGCGGATCTCCACGCACATCCCGCCCAGCGTGCAACGCCTGCTCGCCGCCCTCACCGGCCAGGCGCTGGCCGTCTTCGCGGCCGACTGGACGCTCATCACGTGCACTCCGCTGTGGGGCTCACTCTTCGGGGAGCCCGCGCACGACCCCGCGGACCGGCGCAACCTGGTGCGCGACACGTTCCTGCCCGAGTCCGCCTCCGCACCTCTTCCCCGGTCCGAACGCGGCCGGGAGGCCATGGAGGCCGCTCTCGTCGCCGATCTGCGGACCGCGCAGGGCACCTTCCCCGACGACCCCCGTCTGCGCGGACTCATCCAGGAGTGCACCACCCGCAGTCCGCGCTTCGCGCTGCTCTGGTCGCAGGGCGCGGCGGGGGCGCTCGGCCACGACCGCAAGACCGTCACCCACCCGGTCGTCGGGGACATCACCCTCGACTGCGACATCCTCACGGTGCCGGGATCGGACCTCAGGATCGTCGCCTACACGGTGGCCGCGGGAACACCGGCCGCGGAACAACTCGACTTCCTCCGCGTCACCGCCACCCGGGCCCCGCTCAACGACTGACCCGTGCCCGCGACTCGGGCACCGGACACGCGGAGAACCGGAGAACCGGAGAAGCGGAGAACCGGAGAAGCGGAGAAGCGGAGAACGGGGGAAGGGGGAAGGGGGAAGCGGGCCGCCGCGTGCGAAACGCCCGACGGTCCACCTCTCCCGTTCAGGTCCGCCGGTCCGCGGCCCCGGCCGGCGCCTCGGGACCGCTCACCTCTGCGGGAGTCGCAACGGCGGGGCCGCCTCGGTGGGCAGTGGCGCGCGGTGGACGGCGCGCAGTCCGTCGACGGAGATGCGCAGCGTCCGTGCGAGAAACCTGGCGGTCGGCCCCGACCACCCCCCCCCAGCCGCGCACCGTCAGGCCCCGCAACGGCCTCCTCGTCCACACCACCCCGGACACACCGGTCACCGCCGACTACACCCTCACGGCGTGTCGTGCCGGCCGACGTGGCTCAGCACCGACCGCATCGCGTGGCGTACGGCCTCGCGGGACGTGTCGGTCGGGTCGCGGGTCTCGAACGCGTGGTGGCCGCGGGGGACGTCGATCACCTCGACGTCCGCGCCGCAGTCCTCCGCCGCGGACAGGAACTCCTCGACGGTGGCGGCGATCTCGGGCATCTCCAGCCCCACGCGGGTCAGGACGAGGGGCAGCGCACCCGCGTTCGCCACCGCGCGCGCCGGGCGGAACCGGCCGTCGGGCAGCCCCCAGTTGGGCAGCGGGGCCAGGATCGGGTAGGTCGCCGCCAGGCAGCGCAGCCACACCGGGGGCGCGTCCAGCCAGTCGGCCGCGATCGGGCCGCCGCCGGAGAAGAACCACAGCGCGATCCGGTCGGCGTCCACCCGGGGATCGGCCCTGACCAGCTCGACGGCGGCGGCCACGTCGTCGGCGGCCCGCCCGTAGTCGGCCAGGCCGTGCAGCCGGTGGTCGAGGACCGCGCCCACCACCCCGCTCCCGGCCGCGTACCGCGCGTACCCGGACAGGGTCGGCCAGTCCCACGGGGTCGGCCGGGCGTCGGCCGGGACCGGGCCGCCCGGCACGAGGACCACCGCGGGCCGCGGCTCGGCGGCGTCGGGCAGGTACAGGTCGACGGTCCCGTGCCGCTCCCGCGGGACGTCGGGCACGTCCAGGAGGAACTGCCGCCGGTGCGCGCCCCGTTCGGCGTCGACGGGGTCGAGACGGTGCCCCTCGCCGGCCGCGGCCCGCAGCAGCACGTCCGTGAGTTCGGCGGGGCGGGACAGCATCGGCCAGTGCCCGGTGGGCAGTTCGAAGAAGGTCACCCGGGGGTCGACCAGCGCCCGCAGCGCCGGATCGCCGAAGCCGACCAGCAGTTGGAGCATCTCGATGCTCGTGCCGTTGCCGGTGCAGAGCACGCCCGTGGTGGGCACCGAGTCGACCGCGCCGGTCAGCCGCAGCGGCTGGAGCAGGGTGCCGAGCGGCTGCGGGGCGGCGAGCGCGGTGAGTTGGTCGAGGTCCGCCCCCGCGACACCCTCGGTGCTGCCCCACAGCGGCCACGCGTCGTGGGCGGGCGGTGGCAGTACCGCGCCGGCCGAGCCGTCCCCGCCCGCCCCGGCGAGTCCGGCCAGCCGCTCGCGCAGCGACTGGTCGGGGACGGTGGCCAGGGCCGGGACGCCGTCCCTCGGCATGTTCGCGTCCAGGTAGACGACCCTCCCGACGCGCTCCGCCCGCCGGTCGGCGGCACCGAGCGCCGGGTGGATGCCGTAGTCGTGTCCGACCAGCACGATCTCCCGGCCCGCCGCCGTGCCGACCGAGTCGATCACCGCGAGCACGTCCTCGACGTGCGTCTCCAGGTCGGTGCCGTCCCCCGGCGCCGCGCCCGGCCCTTCGAGCCCGGTGAGGGCGACCGGGTGCGCCTCGGCGCCCGCGGCGGTCAGGCGCGCGGCGGTGTCCCGCCAGATGTGTGTGCCGGTGAACATGCCCGACACCAGGATGAACACGGTCATGGTCTCTCCTCCGTACCCGTACGGCACGACGCCGGTACGCCGTCGCGCCCGCAGTCCGCGGGACCGGCCCGATCTCCGGTCCGCGCTCGCCGGTACGGTAGGAACTCCCCCTGAGGGAGGTTCAAGTGGCGACGTCGTCCGACGGGTTGTGCGGCATCGGGGAACTCGCCGAGCGCGCCGGGGTCACCGTCAAGACGGTCCGCTTCTACTCCGACCGCGGTCTGCTCCCGGAGGCCGCGCGCAGCGCGGGCGGGCACCGGCGGTACGGTCCCGAGGCGCTCGAACGGCTGCGCACGATCCGCTCCCTGCGCGCCCTCGGCCTCTCCGTTCCCGAGGTCCGGCGGATCGTCGACGAGGAGGACGGAGCGGGCGGCGGGGGCCGGGCGGGCGGCGCGCTGGAGGCCGCGGTCGCCGGGCAGCTGCGCGAACTCGGCTCCGAGCTGCGGGCGTTGCGCTGGCGGGAGGCCGCGCTGCGGCTGGTGCAGGAGTGCCCGCCCGGCGAGCGGGCCGGCCGGCTGCGGCTGATCGGCGCCGTGTCCGTGCCGCCCAGCACGGCCCCGCTGGTCCGGTTCTGGCGCGGCTGGCTGCCGGCCCGGATCCCCGCCCGCTCGGCCGACGCGTTCCTGGACGTGGCGGTGCCGCGGCCGCCCGACGATCCCACCCCGGCCCAACTCCTCGCCTTCGCCCGGCTGAACGCCCTCACCCTCGCTCCGTGTCCTGGCACCGGCAGGTCCCAGCCCGAGGCGCACCGGGCCGC
This sequence comes from Streptomyces griseoviridis, assembly GCF_005222485.1. Classification (NCBI taxonomy): domain Bacteria; kingdom Bacillati; phylum Actinomycetota; class Actinomycetes; order Kitasatosporales; family Streptomycetaceae; genus Streptomyces; species Streptomyces griseoviridis. Next base: position 1,131,332 of record NZ_CP029078.1, on the reverse strand, counting down.
CGGGCCCCGCGGCGCGGCCGTGCTCTACGCCGGGCTGGCGGAGGCGTACGAGCTGGCCGGCGCACACCTGCGCCGGGGACGCGCACCGCACCCGGGTGAGGCGCTCGACGGATTCGTCACGGCCTACACCAGCGCGTACGGCGTCCGGGACACTCCGGGCTTCCGGCGGGTACTGGCCGGGCGGCTCGCGGCCGATCCGCGGCTCGACGGCTACTGGGAACTGGTGGCCGAGGTGATCACCCCGCCGGGCGGCCGACCCGAGCCGACCCCCGGCACCGCCCACGACTGGCTGCTCGCGGCGCTGACCGCGCAGACCGGGACGCCCGAGCCCGACCACGGCACGCCGCCCCGCCGGTGACGGGACGGCCGGTCGCTCAGGGCTGTACGGCGTCGAACGGCAGAGCACGACGGAAGGCGACCATGGCCCGGCCGGGACCGTCGTAGTCGTCGACCCTCCTCGCGTCGAAGCCTAGGCGGCGGTGGAACGCGATCGAGCCGGTGTTTCCGGGTGGCTTTCGCTCTCCTTGCGACCAGGCACGTCCCACCGAATCCCCGCACCAGGCCCGGAGGGACGGAGAGACGGAGGGACAGAGGGACGGGGTGCCAGAGCGTCGGAGACCCGCGGCCCGTCCGCCCACCATCTCCCCGGCCTCCCGTCAATGGCGCGAGGACGGGCGATTACCGGTTCGTGGGCGGACGCTTACCGAGAAGTCCTACTGTCTGTGACGCATGGGGTCGGTGATGAACCTGAGGAGGAAGGGCGCTGTGGACGGTGTGACCGCGGTCGCGGGGCGACGGGCCGTTGTGATGGGCGGCAGCATGGGGGGCCTGCTGGCGGCGCGGGCGCTGGCCGAGTCGTTCGACGAGGTCGTCGTGGTGGACCGCGATGTGCTGCCTGAGGAGTCGGCGAACCGGAGGGGAACGCCCCAGGACCGGCATGTGCACGGACTCCTGGCGCGGGGGCGGCAGATCCTTGAGGAGTTCTTCCCCGGGATGACCGAGGAGTTGCGGGCGGCGGGCGCCGTCGTCGGCGACGTGGCGGGCGATGTCCGCTGGATCATGGACGGCGTCCCGATCAGCAAGGGACACGCCAACCTCCTCACGGTCTCGGTGTCCCGCCCCACCCTTGAGGCCCATGTGCGGCGCCGGGTAAGGGGTTTGGCGGGCGTGCGGTTACTGGACAGGACCGAGGTGGTGGGTCTGCGGTTCTCGCCCGATGGGCAGCGCGTCACCGGGGTGCGCACCGTGCAGACCGGCGACGCGGCGAGCGGCTCCACCCTCGCGGCCGACCTGGTGGTGGACACCCTCGGACGTGGGTCGCGGGTCCAGCGATGGCTCGTGGACCAGGGCTGGCCCGAGGTCCCCGAGGAGAACACCCCGGCGGGACTGACCTACACCACGCGGCACTACCGGGCGGGACCGCAGCCGTCCCCCGCGGACTTCTCCGTCGACATCGTTGCCACGCCGGACTACCCGCGAGGCGCCGTCTGCGCGCGGATCGACGGCGGGGTGCAGGTGGTGACCGCGTACGGGATCCTGGGCGATGTGCCGCCCGCGGACCCCGAGGGCTTCCTCGACTTCCTCAAGTCGCTGTCCTCGCCCGAGATCTACGAGGCGATGGTGGAGAACGAGGCGCCGCTCGACGACCCGGTGTCGCACCGCTTCCCGGCGAGCCTGCGCCGCCGGTACGAGCTGGTGGAGCGGTTGCCGACCGGCCTGCTGGCGCTGGGCGACGCGGTGTGCAGCTTCAACCCGACCTACGGACAGGGCATGACGGTCGTGGCGCTGGGGGCGAAGGTGCTGCGCGACCATGTGGCGGGCGGCCAAGTGCCCGATCCCGCCGCCTACTTCCGCGACCTGGCGCGGGACGCCGTCGACGAGGCATGGCGTCAGGCGCTCTGCAACGACCTGGGCTTCCCGGAGGTGACGGGGGACAGGACGCCGGAGATCCTCGCCGAACAGGAGCACATGGGACGGGTGTTGGAGGCCGCGCGGTACGACGGCGCGATCGCCGCCGCCTACACCCGCGTTATCTCCCTCGTCGACCCGCCGCAGGCGCTGCACGCCGACTGGGTGCGCAAGGCGCTGCGGTCCGACTGACGAGCCCGCGCGGAGACGGAGACATGATGCGAGTCCCGGTGAACGACCTGGTCTTCGACGTCGATGTGGCGGGCCCCGAGGAGGGCGCGACGGTCCTGCTGCTGCACGGGTTCCCGCACAGCCGGGAGTCCTGGACCGACGTCGCGCCCCTCCTGCACCGGGCCGGGTTCCGGACGGTGGCCCCCGACCAGCGCGGATACTCACCCGGCGCCCGCCCCGAGGCGGTGGAGGCGTACGCCCTGCCCGAACTCGGCGCCGACGCGCTGGGCCTCCTGGACGCGCTGGGGGTGCGCGCCGCGCATGTCGTCGGGCACGACTGGGGTGCCGTCGTCGGGTGGTACCTGGCGGCACGCTTCCCCGAGCAGGTGCGGAGTCTCACGGCGGCGGGGTTCCCGCACCTGGACGCCTACCGGTACGCGCTGCGGGTCGACCCCGAGCAGCGGCTGCACTCCGGCTACCTCGCCACGCTCAGCGCGGTGGACGCCGCCGACTCCTTCCTCGCGGACGACGCGGCCGGCCTGACCGGCTGGTACCGGCAGTCCGAGGGCGCGCTGAGCGAGGAGCAGATCGCGCGGTACGTGCGCACCCACACCCGTCCCGGCACCCTGCGGGCCGCGCTGAAGTGGTACCGGGCGGGAACCCTCCAGAACGACGGCGACCCGCTCGGGCCCGTCACCGTGCCCACCACCCACATCTGGAGCGAGGACGACCCGGCGGTGGGCATCTTCGCCGCGGAGCGCACCGCGGACCATGTGACGGGGGAGTACCGCTTCGTCCGGCTGCCAGGGGTCTCGCACTGGCAGCCCCAGCAGGTGCCGGACAGGATCGCCGCGGAGATCCTGGACCGGGCCGGCCGCGCCTGACCGGCCCGGCCCCCGGGAAGAGCGGGCCGTCCAGGTCCGGTCTTCCCGGGGCCGGTCAGGCGGCCCAGACGCCGGTCGCGGCGGCCTCCTCGGCGAAGTCCGCGAAGTCCCGGGGGGCGCGGCCCAGCACGTCCTGGACGCCGCTCGACAGATGGGCGTCCTCGCCCTCGCGGATCCAGGTGAACAGCCGGGCCAGGAACCGCGCCTCGTCCTCGGGCACGTCACGGGCCATGAGGTCGGCGACGTACTCGTCGGGGCTGACGGACCGGTAGCCGATGGTGCGGCCGGTCACCCGCGCGATGGTGCCGACGGCCTCCTCGATCGAGAGGGCGCGCGGTCCTGACAGGGAGTGGATCACGCCGGTGTGGCCGTCCCGGGTGAGCACCGCCGCCGCGACCTCGGCGATGTCCCGGGCGTCGACGAAGGGCTCGCCGCCGGCGCCGGCGGGCAGCCGCACGGAGCCGGCCCGCACCGGGGCGCGCAGCAGGTCGTCCTCGGTGAACCCCTGCATGAACCAGGTCGGCCGCAGGATGGTCCAGGCGTCGCAGGACTCCCGCAGCGCCTCCTCGGTCGCGAGCAGCCCGGGGTCGCCCGAGTCGGCCCAGCCGCGGGCGGAGAGCAGCACCAGCCGGGTGAGGCCGCGCTCGGCCGCGAACGTCACGAAGGCGCGCATCCGCTCGGCGGCGTGCTCGTTCTGCGCGTCGACCAGATAGGCGGCCCGCGCGCCCGACACCGCGGCCGGCCAGGTCGACTCGTCGAACCAGTCGAAGCGCACCGGGGCGGAGCCGCGGGAGACGGCCCGGACGTCCGCGCCGAGCCGCCGCAGATGTTCCACGACGTGTCTGCCGGTCTTCCCGGTGGCACCGGTCACCAGGATGGGACCCCTGTCGTCGGCCGCTGCCCCGTCATGTATATGACTCGGTCTCATGCCATCGAGTAGAACACGAACAAGGGTGCGATCAAGAGGAGTTGGCGGTGTCGCGCGCGTCGCGCGCCGCCCGCTCCCGGGTCTTCGGGAACCCGCCGGCGGGGGCGGTGCGAGCGGACGGCGGTCAGGCCCGGGGGCCCGGCGGACGGGTGGCGCGGGAGCGCCTACCCGCCGTGGCTCTCCTCCTCGTCCGCCGCGGTGTCGTGGTCGCGGGCGGCGCCCTCGGCGAGCGCCGCGCGCACCCCCTCCGCGCCGAGCGCCGCACGGACCCGGGCGAAGACCCGCTCCACGTCGCCGCGTTCGGCGGGCGGCAGCGGGGCTTCGCACTCCTCACGGGTGTGGGCCGCGGTGCCCAGCAGACGGGCCGCGCGGACATGCTGTCCGGCGAGGGAGTGCGCCCCGGCGAGTCCTTCGAGCGCCAGGGCCACCGCGCGGGCGTCACCGGTGGCGCGGGCCGTCGCCAGACAGTCCTGGTGGAGGCGGAGCGCGGCCGTGGCGTCCCCGCGCTGCTCCGCGACGAACCCCAACTCCGCCAGGACCAGGGCGAGTCCGGTGAGGGCGTGGTGGCAGCGGTTCCACTCGAGCCACGGCCGCAGATGCCCTTCGGCGACGTCGAGACGGCCCCGGCGGCGGGCGGCGAGAGCGAGCCCCAGCTCGGCGAACTGCTCCACCGGACGGTTGCCCTGGTCGACGGCGAGCCGCAGCGCGCGCGAGTGCAGTTCGTCGGCCTCGGTCAGCCGGTCGGTGAGCAGGGCGATCCGGCCGAGCCCGGAGAGCTTGCGGGACACCTCCGACCACAGTTCGAGGGACTCGGCGATCCGCAGCCCCTCCGAATGCAGCCTGGCCGCCTCGTCGTAGTCGGCGTTGATCTCCGCGAGGACGCTGAGCACCTCGGTCGCCTTGAGCTGCCCCCAGGCGTCGCCGAGCGCGATGAAGTGGGTCCGGGCCTCCAGCGCGTTGCCGCGCATCCCCTCCAGGTTGCCGCGGGCCATCGCGAGCGCGGCCAGGGTGCTCAGGGCGGCGGCGACACCCCAGACGTCGCGCAGTACCCGGAAGTCGGTCAGCGCGCCCTTCACGCGCCGCTCACCGGCGGTGAGGGCGCCCAGGCTCCACTCGGCGAAGCCGAGGAACCACTCCGCGCGCGCCCGGCCGACGGTCCGCTCCCCGGCCGTGAGGTGCGCGCGCTCCCCGGCCGGGGCGGCCGGGGAACCGTCAGAGGAGGGGGCGGCCCCCGGCCGGTGCTCCCCGATGAGCATCGCGAACCCCGTGTGCCACGCGCGTGCTTCCGCCCGGTCCGCCTCGGGCGCCAGGCCCGGGACGGCGAGCGCGAGGCGCAGGGCCCGGGTCCCCTCGCCGAGCCGGCCGCGCAGGAACCAGTACCAGGAGAGGGCGTTGGCCAGGCGCAGGGCCCAGGAGGCCGCGCCGATGCGTTCGGCCTCGTCCAGGGCGTGCTGGAAGTTGGCGCTCTCCGCGTCCAGGCGCTGGAGCCAGCGGCGCTGGTTGTGGCCGTGCAGATGAGGGCGGGCCAGCTCGGCGAGTTCGGTGTAGTACCGCAGGTGGCGCAGCGCCAACTCGGCGCTCTCGCCCAGCTCGTGGGTCTTGCGCTGGGCGTAGGCGGCGACGGACTCCAGGAGCCGGTACCGCGGCCAGTGGGTGATGACCAGGGAGCGGTCGACCAGCCGGGTCAGGACGTCAAGGACCTCCTCGTCCCCGGCCGAGTCGGCGTTCAGGTGCTCCACGGCTTCCAGCGTGCAGCCCTCGGCGTGCACGGCGAGCGAGCGCAGCAGATCCTGTTCCTGACCGCTGAGCAGGCTCCAGCTCCAGTCGATGGCCGCCTGGAGGGTCTGCTGGCGGGCGGGTGCGCCGCGGTAGCCGCGGGTGAGGACGCGGAAGCGGTCGTCGAGGCGGTCGAGGATGTCCCGCAGGCCGAGGGAGCGCACGCGCGTGGCGGCCAGTTCGAGGGCCAGGGGCAGCCCGTCGAGGCGCCGGCAGATGGCGGCCACCACGGGGGCGGTGGAGTCGTCGAGGACGAAGCCCGGGTCGACGGACCTGGCGCGGGCGGCGAACAACTGGACGGCGCTGCACCCGCGCAGGGTGGCGGGGTCGCTGTCGGGCAGCGGCAGGTTGAGCGGCGGCACCGGCCACACCGTCTCACCGGGCAGGTGCAGCCGTTCCTGGCTGGTGGCCACCAGGTGCAGTTCCGGAGCGGCGTCGAGGAGCCGGGTGACCAGTTCGGCGACGGCGTCGACGAGGTGCTCGCAGTTGTCGAGGACCAGCAGCAGCCGGCGGGTGGCCAGGGCGGTCACCAGGTGCTGCACCGCGCCGCCCGCCCCGTCGGCGGCGACCGGAGCGGTGTCGGAGTCGCCCCGGATGCCCATCACCGCCATCACGTGTTCGGCCAGCGACGTCAGCCCTGTGGCGCTGCTCAGCCCGGCGAACTCCACCAGCCAGACACCGTCGGGGAACGCGTCGTCCAGTCGGCGCGCGGTGGCGGCGGCGAGCCTGGTCTTGCCCACACCCCCCGGTCCTGTGAGGGTGACCAGCCGCTCCTCGCGGACCAGGTCACGGAGTTCGGCCACCGCCTCGTCCCGTCCGACGAGGGAGCCGAGGCGGGCGGGCAGGTTGGTGCGGGAGCGGGTGCCCAGGGGCGGGGGCGTCGTCCCCGCGGTGTCCTGGAGGGCCGGATCCTGGCGGAGGATCGCCTGCTGGAGCGCCTCGATGGCGGGACCGGGGGAGAGGCCCAGTTCGCGGTCCAGGCGCCTTCGTAACTCCGCGTAGCTGCCGAGCGCCTCAGAGGAACGCCCGACCCGGTACAGGGAACGCATCTGCGCGGCCCGCAGCCGCTCGCGCAGCGGATGCGCCGCCACGAGCGCGGTGAGTTCGGCGATGAGGGTGCTGTGCTCGCCCAGTTCAAGACGGGCCTCGGCGTGCTCCTCTATCGCGGTGAGGCGCTGTTCCTCCAGGGAGTCGGCGGCGGCCCGGACGAAGGGCGCGTCGACGAAGTCCGCGAACGCGTGCCCGCGCCACAGCGACAGCGCGTCCCCCAGGGCGGCGGCCTTGGCCCGCGGGTCCTGGAGCGCGGTGGCGTCGCTGACCAGGGCCTGGAAGCGGCCGGAGTCCACCGACACCGCCGGGGCCGTCAGCACATAGCCGGGGGCCTGGCGCGCGATCAGCTCCCGGCCGCCGGGCTCGGCGTCCTCCAACGCCCGCCGCAGCTGGGACACTTTGGCCTGGAGGGCGCCCAACGGGTTGGTGGGGAGCGTCGAACCGCCCCAGAGCGCCTCGATGAGCCGCTCGGCCGCCACCACCCGCCCGGGGTGCGCGAGCAGATTGGCGAGCAGGGCCCGGACCTTCACCTCGGGGACTCTGACCAACCGTTCCTCGGTCGCCCACACTTCCAGTGACCCCAGCACCCTGAATTGCATATGCACGAGCTTAACTCAGAGTGTTCACAGTGGACTTACAGCAAACGCCGTTCCCGGCGGCCTTTCCGAAGTGCGTCCGAAGAGAATCCGAAGCGGCATGCCGCACAGTGATCTACGGCGGGAGGGGCGTCACGCGAGGAGGCGAACAGTTGAACACGGACACGGGCACGGACACGCACGCGGGCACCGACGTGGACGCGGGTGCGGACCCGGACACGCGCACGGACCGGATGCGGCTGGTGATCATCGTCGGCAGCGTGCGGCACGGCCGGTTCGGCCTCGTGGCGGCCGAGTGGCTGGCCTCCCAGGCGGGGCTGCGCACCGACTTTGATATCGATGTCATCGACCTCGACACCGTCTGGCTGCCGGACGTGATGTTCATGGACCCCGCCGAGTGCAAGCCACAGGCCGTCCAGGACCTGGCACCGTGGCTGGCCGAGGCCGACGCGTTCGTGGTGGTGACCCCCGAGTACAAGCGGAGCTTCCCCGCCTCCCTGAAAAGCGCCATCGACTGGTACGACGAGGAGTGGCGCGCCAAGCCTGTCGCCTTCCTCTCCTACGGCGGAGCGTCGAGCGGCCTGTGCGCGGTCGCCCAGCTCCGGCAGATCTTCGCCGAGGCGCACGCCGTGACCGTGCGCGAGACCGTCAGCTTCCACGCCCACCACGACCAGGACCGCCTCGACCGGTACAACGGCCTCGACACCGCCGGCTGCCCCTTCAACACCGGTCTCGACGCCGCTCGCGCCATGCTCGACCGGCTCGGCTGGTGGGCCCGCGCCCTGCGCCGGGCCCGCGAGACCGAACCGTACGAACCCGCCACGCACCACTGCTTGGGAGAGTGACCGTGCGCAACGCAGAAACGAGCGTCGTGGACAGCAGGTGGTTCCGGCGTTACCACCGGCCCGTCGACGACACGCCCCGGACGCGGCTGATCTGCTTCCCGCACGCGGGCGGCGCCGCCGGAAGCTACGCGGGACTGGCCCGCCGGCTGGCACCCCGCCTCGACGTGTACGCCGTCCAGTACCCGGGACGGCACGACCGCAGACACGAGACCCCGGAGCACAGCCTGACCGCGCTCGCGGTACGGATCGCCGAACGGCTGCTGGAGGGCACCCGCGGACCGTACGCCCTCTTCGGCCACAGCATGGGCGCCCTCGTCGCCTACGAGACCGCCCGGGTCCTCGCCCGCCACGGCGCGCCCGCCCCGGCCCGGCTCATCCTCTCCGGCCGCGGAGCGCCCACGACGACCCCCGACCCCCACGACCGGCTCGACGGCGACGACGCGATCCTCGCGGCCGTCCGACGGCTCGGCGGCACCGGCGCCGCCGTGCTGGACGACCCCGAACTCGTCGCCCTCGCCCTGCCCGTGCTGCGCGCCGACTACGCCGCGCTGGCCGACTACCGCTGGACCGCCGAGCCGATGCTGAGCACACCGCTCAGCGTCTTCGTCGGGGCGGACGACCCCCTCGTGCCGCAGCGGGCGGCGGCGGCCTGGGCCGACCTGACCTCGGCGACGTCCGAGACGCTGATGTTCCCCGGGGGCCACTTCTACCTGGGTGACCAGCTCGACACGGTGGCCGAGGCGATCGCCGGCCTGCTGCCGTCCCGACCGGTCGCCCCACGCGCCCGGTAACGCCCCGCACGACGTTCCCCCCGTCCCGACGCCCCGCGCACCCGCTCACCTCCGGCGGCGCCGGAACGGGGGGACCCCTGTGCGCGGCACCGCACGGGAGCCGGCACCACCGGCCCTGCCCGTGGCGAGAAGAGGAACGGGACAGTCATCGCCTCCATGCCGGCCGCCCTGACCGGGGCCGTACGCCAGATCGCGGCCCGCACCCCGGGGTCGGCACACACTTCGCCCACGAGGAGTCAAGCGTGCAGTTCAGGATCCTGGGTCCGTTAGAGGTGTCGTTCCACGACCAGGTGCTCCCCCTGGGGGGCTTCAAGCAACGCGCCGCGCTGGGACTGCTGTTGCTGCGGGCCAACCGGGTCGTGGCCACCAGCGAGATGCTCACCGGGCTGTGGCCGGAGGAAGAACTCCCCGCCACAGCCCGCAAGATCGTGCAGAACGCCATCTGGAGCCTGCGCGCCCTGCTCAGTCCACCGCCGGGCGACGAGGATCCGCCGGGGAGCCGCCGTCCCGAACTGCTCACCCAGGCACCGGGATACCTGTTGCGCGTCGACTCCGGCAGCCTCGACGTCAACCGGTTCGAGCGGCAAGTCGCCGAAGGCCGCGCCCGGTTGGCCGCGGGTGACGCGGAGGAGGCCGCGCGGCTGCTGCGGGAGGCGCTCGCGGAGTGGCGCGGACCGGCCCTCGCGGACCTCGCCGAACACGACGTCGCCTGGCCGGAACTGACCGTGCTGGGACAGCTGAGGCTGGACGTCATGGAGGACCGCTTCGAAGCCGAACTGCGCTGCGGACGCCACCAGGCCGTCCTGGGCGAACTCGTCTCCCTCGTCGCCGAACAGCCGCTCCGCGAACGGCTGTGCAGGCAGCTCATGCTCGCCCTCTACCGCTGCGGCCGGCAGGCCGAGGCCCTCAGCGCGTTCACCCGGGTACGCCGGGCGCTGGTCGAGGAGTACGGCCTCGAACCCTCCAGGGAACTGCAGTTGCTGCAGCAGAGCATCCTCACCCACGACCCCGCGCTCGCCGCTCCCGCGGTCACCGGCGGGGAACCCGTCGTCCTCGCGGAGGTACGCCCCCTGCAAGGTGCCCCGCGGACCGGGAACACCGCGCCGGAAGCACGGGGACTCCACGTGGCGAGCCCCCGCGCCTCCGCCGCCGCACACGGCGCGGACCGGGCCCAGGACCGGCCCGCGCCCCGCCCGGCGGACCCGGTGGACCCGGCGGGCAGCGGCTCACCCGCCCCGCCGGCCGCCGGCCAGGACGTGCGGCGGCGGACGGCGGACGGGCCGGTGACCGAACGCCGTCAGGTCAGTGCCGTCCTGGTCCGCACGGGGTTCACCGCCGAGACCGACGCGCTCGGCGACGACCGCACCGCCCCGGCGCTGCACGCCGCAGGCAACGCGTTCGCCGACGGCGTCGAGGAGTTCGGCGGCACCGTCGTCGGCTCCCTCGGCTATGTCTCGGTCGCCGTGTTCGGACTGCGCGGCGAGCCCCGCGCGGCGTCGCTCGACGCCGTGGCCGCCGCGTTCGCCGTACGCGACCGCTTCGCCGACATACCAGGGCCCACCTTCCACGCCGCCGTGATCGCGGGCTCGGCGCTGGTGCGCCACGACCCCCACGACCCGACCGTCCCGGTCACCGTCGCCGGGCGGCTGCTCGACGACGCCCTGACCCTGCTGGGCGCCGTCCCGCCAGGCGAGGTGCACATCAGCGGCGACGCCGCCCGCATCCCCGAGCCGAGGAACCGGCACTCCACCGCCCGCTCCGGAAGACCACCGCAGGCACCGGGACACGAGCGCCCGCTCTCCCCGCTGCCGCCGCTGCCCCCGCTGTCCTCCTGGGCCGACGCGGCGGGCACCGTCACCGGGCCGCCGAAGGAACCCGTCGGCCACGAGCACGAACTGTCCATCACCATGGACCTGTTGGACCACAGCCGCCGCACCGCCGCGCCGTACCTCATGACGATCCTCGGCGAGGAAGGCGTCGGGAAGACCCGGTTCCTGGAGGACTTCGAGCAGCAGGTCACCGACGTCTCACCGGAGGTGCGGGTGATACGCGTCGGAGGGGCGGCCAGCGGGGGGAACTCGCCGCGCCTGGCCCGCGACATCCTCGCCGCCTGCTGCGGACTGCCGCCAGGGGCGGGGGTGGACGGCCGATTCACCGAGGCCGTGCGCCGGCTGGCGGGCAGCGGAGCGGCCGAACGGCTGCTGTACCACCTCATCCCGCTGATGGGACCGGCCGGCCGGTGCACCAGCCACGACGAGGTGCACGCCAGCTGGATCGAGGTGGTGGCGCTGGCCGCCCGCGAACGGCCCATCGTGCTCTGCTTCGACGACGTCCACCGCTCCGAGGACCCGTTCCTGGACTGCGTGGAGAGGCTCGTCGCCACCGCGCGCCCCGCGCCCCTGTTCGTGATGGCCGCCGCCCGGCCCGAACTGCTCGAACGCCGGCCCTTCTGGGGCAGCGGGCAACGCCACGCGGGCACCCTCACCCTGGAGCGCTGGACGACGCCCCGGGAGGACTTCGTCACGCGCTTCACGGACCAGCAGCACACGCCCGAGAACTTCGTCCCACCGGCGTCCTTCCCGCGCCATGGCGCGCGAGGGATCCGCCGTCCGTCCGACCATGGACCGTTCGTGGCCCGGCATGCGGACCGGTGACCGAGGGGTGAACCCAACGGGCCGCCCGCTTGCTTCCCTTGACTCATGGATACCGACGTCTCCACGCCATCTCCCGCACAGCGTGCGGAGTTCACCCTGGCCGCGCTCGTGGGCAGGGAATTCGTCGAGGAACTCGACGCGGGGCTGCGCCGGGCGCGCGCCGCCGGACGGACCCCGGCCCGCCCGCCGGTACCGCCGTCCCCTCCGGTACCTCCGTCCTCGCGGTCCCAGCCGTCGCCGCTGTCTCCGCCGTCCGTCGACCCCGCGGCAGCCGGCCCCCGCCCGCCGCGTCCCGCGCAGCCGGAGCACGGGTCGGCCGTGGCGCTGCTCACCAGATACGCCCCGACGATCCTGCGGGCCTTCGAGACCGCTCTGCCCGCCCCGGGACCGGTCGGCGGCGCGCGGCACCGCCCGCCCCGGCGTGGACTGCTCGTCTGGGCCCAGGCCGTGCTGCGCGACGCCATGGGCCTGCCGCCCGCCGCCCTCGTGACGCCGCCGCCCACCCCCGAACAGCAGGTCGTCGCGGCGGCCCTGCTGCTGGAGTGCGCGGCGGTGACGCTGCCGACGGCCCACCCCGCGGGCACGGAGGCGCTCGGCGTCCTGGCCCGCGCCATCCGCACCGGCGCCGCCCCGGCCCCCTCGCCGGCGGCTGAGGCCCGCCCCGGGCGTCCCCCGAAGCGGTCGGCCGGCGCGTCCGTCGGCCGCGGGCGGCCGTGAACGCGGACGCAGGACGCGCACGGGAAGCGGCGGGGCGGGACCCGGATCACAGGATCAGGGTCCCGCCCCGCCGCTTCCCGTCGCTCGGCCCGCACCCCGGACGACCGCCGGCGGGCATGCTGGAGGGCGGTTCCCGGCCCCCTGGCCCGCCCGGCGGGCCGATCGGCGGACCAGGAACCGCCCACGCGGGTCCCGAAGGTGTCCCCTCAGCCGGCCCGGCCGGCTGCCAGCCGTTCGCCGGCCGCGTCGCGCATGATGGCGCAGACGTCCCGCAGACCGCCGTCGAGCCGGGCGATCTCGGCATCGCTCAGCAGCAGCGACGGTTCGAAACGGAGGGTGTTGAGAGCGCTCGCGGTCGGGAACGTGCGGATGGCGTGCCGGTGCAGCAGATGCCCGGCGAGCACATAGCCGAAGAGACCACCGGCGGCGGCCTCCCGCAGCGCGGGTGACGCCGACCCCGACTGGTCGTGGAACTCCACGCCGAGCATCAGGCCACGGCCCCGCACCTCCTTGACCACGCCGGGGAAGTCCGCGGCGACCGACTCCAGCGTGCGGCGCAGCGCGTCGCCCCGCTCGGCCGCCCGCCGGTAGGCCGCGCCGCCGTCCGCCTCGAGCAGTTCGAGCACCTTGAGCGCGATGTGGCAGGAGAAACTGTCCTTCGCGAACGTCGAACTGTGGACGATCTCGAACTCCTCGCGGTACCAGGCCTGTCGCACCAGCATCACCGACGTCTTGGCGATGCCGCCGCCCAGCGTCTTGGCCAGCGTGTAGTAGTCGCCCCGCAGACCGATCTGGGCACTCGCCAGCAGGGCACCGGTGCGGCCCATGCCGCTCTGGATCTCGTCGACGATCACCGGGCACCCGATCGACGCGCAGAACCGCTGGATCTCCGCGGCGAACTCCTCCGACAGGACGTGGATGCCGCCCTCGCCCTGGATCGGCTCCACCAGGAAGGCGCAGAACGCGGGGAACTCGCGCTCGGTGACCTCGACCCGGCCCTCGAAGACCCGCACGTCCCGGAGTGTGCCGCGCTCCTCGGCCCAGATCTCCTTCAGCGCCTCGGGCCGCTCACGGGGCACGAAACGGGCCTGCGCCGCCAGCGCCTTGAACGGGGCGCGGTACCCCTCGTTGTGGGTCAGCTGCACGCTCGCCGCCAGCTTGCCGTGGAAGCCGCCCTCAAGGCTGAGGAACAGCGGCGGCCTGGCGAACAGTTCGGCGTTGTGACGCTCCAACTCGGCGGCGAGTGTCTCGAAGTCACCGCCGGGCGCCGTCGCGTCGAGCCCGGCACCCGCGAGGGCCCGCGAGGTCACCTTCGCCTCGCCGGCCGCCACCGCCGCGCGGACGCTCGCGGTGTGCCGCGCCAACTCCTCACGCAGCGCCGCCAGTCGCATGCCCCGGTCCATCTCGGCGTGCTTGATCGCGGCCTCGACGGCCTCCGCGCCCGAATTGCCGAAGATGGCGAAGTACGGCTCGTCGGTGTCCAGTTCGCGTCCCACGATCCGGTTCAGCTCGGCCGCGAGCCGGTTGGCGTAGGGGTGGCTGGAGAACTGCGCGTGCACCGGGGTGCCTGACGCCAGCAGTTCCCTCGCGCGCTCGACGATCTCGGGCCGGTTGTGGCCGAGCAGGACGGAGCCGTACCCGCCGGCGAAGTCCGTCACGGCGATCTCGGTGCCGTCCTCGTCGAGCCAAAACAGCGTGTTGTCCTGGGCCCGGACGTACTCGACGGCCAGTCCCGCCGTGTCCAGCACCGCACGCAGGTGCGGTTCGGCGAGCTCCGGCTCGGTGGTCTCGGGCCGGGCCGCTGCGGAGTCTGTGGGAGTCATGGCCACAGGGTGCGCCCGGGAGGTAAGGCGGCACTCACGGCACGGTCACCACGGCGGCGCCCGCGGGCGGCCGGTGCGCCGGTTACCCGACGGTGGAGGAGACGCGTCCGGGCGCCGGTACGTTGAGGAATCCGCAGGCCCGTCCTTGTCTCTGTCACGGGTCGCGTGCGCCCCCACGACCCCCGGAGAAGGTGGCATGAATTCCGCGTCCGCTGAACTCGACCCTTCGGCTTCCCCCTCCGCACCGCGCTGGGTGGGGCCCGGCCGGCTGAGGGAGGTGATGTCCCGTTTCACGACCGGCGTCACGGTCATCACCGTCGGTCAGGAGCATCTGCACGCCATGACGGCGAACGCCTTCAGCTCCGTGTCGCTCGACCCGCCCTCGGTGCTGTGCAGCGTCGGCCACGGCGCCGTGATGCACCAGGCGCTGACCGACTCCGGCCGGTTCGCCGTCAACATCCTCGGAGCCGAACAGGAGCCCCTCGCCCGGCACTTCGCCGACAAGAACCGCACCCTCGGTGCCGCGCAGTTCGACGGGATCGAGTGGTGGCCAGGCACCCACACGGGCGCCCCGCTGCTCGCCGGCTCGCTGGCCTGGGTGGAGTGCGAACTGACCGACGCGCACTCGTTCGGCGACCACACCATCTTCATAGGGACGGTGCTGGAGGCCGGGCGCGGCAGCGACGGTCACGAACTGATCTTCGTCAACGGCTCTTTCGGCCGCCCGGAGCCGTCCACGCGCTGACCGCACGGCGTCGTCCTGTGTGCCGGCCCGCGGAGACGATCCGCGGGACCGGCACACAGGAACGACCGGGAACGCCGCACACAAGGACGACCGGGAACGCCGCACGCAGGAACGGGCGGTCGCGCCCGCGCACAAGGAGCGAACGGGAACTCCCGAGCACGGGAACGAGCGGGAACGCCCGCGCGCAGAAATGAGAGGGAACGCCCGCGCACACGTACGTGCCGGGCGTTCCGAGAAGAAGACGAAAAGGCGGAAGAACCCCCCGGCGGTGCGTTCGGGGGGTTCTTCCGTGCGTGGGGCCGGGGGACCCGCGCCCTATTCGGAGACGAGTCCCTTCGCGGCCACCGGACGGTCGACGGCCATCAGCCAGCGGCCGTCCTTCTGGCGCCGCAGGACATCCGTGCACACGCCTTCGAGGAGGGTGGGTGAGCCGTCCGGGCCGGTGCCCCTGATGCTGTAGTCGACACCCATGAGCGCCACGTCACCGGCGACGTACGAGAACGTGATCGCGGCCTTCAGCGTCGGCTTCGAGGAGAGGAACTCCTTGAAGAAGGCCAGGCGCGCCGCGCCGGTGAGGGGCTCGCCGGAGAAGTTCGAGATGGAGTCCTCCAGGTACAGGCGGTTGAACAGCTCGCCGTCACCGGAGTTGAAGACCTGGAGGAAGATCTCGTTCGCGACCTCGGCGTCACTGGTGAGGTCGGGGTGGGCGGGGTCGAAGTCGACGGCGAAGTTGAAGGCCATGTGAACCGGCCTGCCTCTCTGCTGGATGGTGGCTGAACGGGACTGGTGCGTCGGGGTAGGGGCTCAGTCCTCCTGGCCGTAGGGGTCGTCCACCGCGTAGCGCCAGACCGCGTCCTCGCCCAGGCGCAGCACGTCCACGCCGATCCCGCGCAGCTGTTCGGCCGTCCCCGACTCGTCGACCGTGTCGATGGTCCAGTCGACGATCAGCAGCGCGGTGTCACCCGTGACGAAGGACTGCCGCGGCACGGCGGTGATCCGCGGCCCGCGGGACAGGAACGCGCGCTGGTAGTCCCTGCGGGCCTGCCCCGTCAGCGGCTTGCCCGGTTCCCAGACCGCGATGGCCTCTTCGGTGTAGAAATCCTCGAGTGCGTCCGCGTCGCCCGCGTTGAAGGCATCGACATAGAGTTCGGTGCGCTTTTCCAGATCAGCGATTATTCGCGACATGAGAGTTCAGGCCCGCCTTCCGTGAGTGAGGTGGCTGAGTTCCACGGTCGAGACGGTATTTCATCCCGCGCAACAGTGCGGGAACCGCCGGGTCACACCGTGATCTGCCCGCCCGCCGCCCGGCCGATTACCCGAAAAAGGTCGCACGTTGAATTCCGCGAGGAGGCCGCTGCCTACGATCCATTCGCAGAGTTGCCTCAAATGCCTTGGGGTTTCGGTCGGTTCAGCCGGAAGGGTAGTCGAGCGCCATGACGAACGAGCAGCACCTTGGGACGTCCGCGGCGCGTGGGGAAGGAGACCAGGCCATCGCGGTGGTCGGACTCTCCTGCCGACTGCCGGGCGCCGACGGCCCCGCCGCCTTCTGGGAGTTGCTGAGCACCGGCACCAGCGCCGTCACCGCCGTACCGGAAGGACGCTGGCAGCCGGTGAGCGCGGAGGGCGCCTCACAGCCGGCCGTCGACGGCTCCGGGCCTGCGGACGCGACCTCCGGCGCCGGGACCCGCCGGGGCGGCTTCCTCGCCCACCTCGACACCTTCGACGCCGCCTTCTTCGGCATCTCCCCGCGCGAGGCCGTCACCATGGACCCCCAGCAGCGCCTGGTGCTCGAACTGGCGTGGGAGGCGCTGGAGGACGCCGGGACCCTGCCGGCCGCGCTCGCGGGCAGCCGCACGGCCGTCTTCGTCGGCACCCAGCGCGACGACTACTCCGCCCTGCTCTACCAGCACGGTGAGCGGGCGATCACCCAGCACACCATGGCGGGCGTCAACCGGGGCGTCATCGCCAACCGGGTCTCCTACCACCTGGGGCTGCGCGGCCCCAGCATGACCGTCGACTCCGCCCAGTCGTCGTCGCTGGTCGCCGTCCACCTGGCCTGCGAGTCGCTGCGGTCGGGGGAGTCGGAGGCGGCCGTGGTGGCGGGCGTCCACCTCAACATCCTCGCCGAGAGCGCGGCCAGCGCGGAGCGCTTCGGCGGACTCTCACCCGACGGCACGATCTACGCCTTCGACGCCCGCGCCAACGGGTTCGTGCGCGGCGAGGGCGGCGGCGCCGTCATCCTCAAGCCGCTGGCCCGCGCCGTCGCGGACGGCGACCGCGTCCACGGGGTGATCCTCGCCAGCGCCGTCAACAACGACGGCGCCACCCCCGGGCTCACCGTCCCCGACCGCGCCTCCCAGGAGCAGGTGCTGCGCCACGCCTACGAGAAGGCCGCCGTCGACCCCGCGGCGGTGCAGTACGTGGAGCTGCACGGCACCGGTACCCCGGTCGGTGACCCGATCGAGGCCGCGGCGCTCGGCGCGGTCCTCGGGAGCGGGCGCGACCCCGAACGGCCCCTGCGGGTCGGGTCGGTGAAGACCAACATCGGCCACCTGGAGGGCGCCGCCGGGATCGCCGGCCTCATCAAGGCACTGCTGGCCCTCTCGCACCGCACGATCCCGGCCAGCCTCAACTTCGAGACCCCGAACCCGCGGATACCGCTGGCCGAGCTGGGTCTCAGGGTGCAGAGCGCGCCGTCCGACTGGCCGGAGCCCGACCGCACGCTGCTGGCCGGTGTCTCCTCCTTCGGCATGGGCGGCACCAACGCCCACGTCGTGCTCGCCGAGCACCCGGCCCCGGCGCCCCGCCCCGAACCCGCACAGACCCCCCGGTCGCGGTCGGCCGCCGCACCGGGACCGGCGGCCCTCCCGCCGTCCGCACCCGCGACCGACCCGGCCCCCGTGCCCTGGGTGGTCACCGGCCGCGACGCCGCCGCGCTGCGCGACCAGGCCGCCCGGCTGCACGCCGCCGTCACCGCCGACGCGACGCTCGACCCCGCGGACGTCGGGCTGACCCTCGCGGCGCACCGCACCGTCTTCGACCACCGCGCCGTCGTGCTCGGCGGCGACCGCGGCACCCTGCTCGACGGGCTCGCCGCCCTCGCCGCCTCCGGGACAGGGGCCGGTGTCGCCCGCCCGGACCGCCCGGCCGTGGTCTTCACCGGACAGGGCTCCCAGCGCGTCGGCATGGGGCGCGAACTGCGCGCCGCCTTCCCGGTGTTCGCCGAGGCGTTCGACGAGGTGTGCGCCCACCTCGACCCGCTGCTCGACCGGCCGCTGAGCGAGGTGATCGAATCCGGCGACGGCCTGGACGACACCGGGTTCACCCAGCCCGCGATCTTCGCCGTGGAAGTGGCGCTGTACCGCCTGGTCAGCTCCTGGGGCGTGGTCCCCTCGCAGGTGGCCGGGCACTCGATCGGCGAGGTGGCCGCCGCGCACGCCGCCGGAGTGCTCTCCCTCGGCGACGCCGCACGCCTGGTCGCCGCCCGCGGCCGGCTGATGCAGGCCCTCCCGCCCGGCGGGGTCATGGCCGCCGTGCGGGCCGACGAGAACGAGGTGGCGAAGCTCCTCGCCGACGAGCCCCTGGCCGCGATAGCCGCCGTCAACGGCCCGCTGTCGACGGTGGTGTCGGGGGACGAGGACGCGGTCGAGCGGATCATCGGCCGGCTCTGCGCCCAGGGCCGCAACGTCCGCCGGCTCACCGTCTCCCACGCCTTCCACTCCCCGCTGATGGACCCGATGCTGGAGGACTTCCGCCGGGCCGTCACGGACCTCACCTTCCACGAGCCGACGCTCCCCGCCGTCTCCACGGTGACCGGACGCCCCGTCGGACCGGGGGAGTGGTCCTCCCCCGAGTACTGGGTCGGGCAGATCCGCCGGCCGGTCCGGTACCTGGACGCGGTCCGCACCCTGAAGTCCGCCGGCGTGCCCACCCTCCTCGAACTCGGTCCGGCCGCCGTCTGCTCCCCGATGGCCGTCGAGTGCCTCGACGACACCGACGCCATGGCGCCGGTCGCCACGCTGCGCGCCGGCCGTCCCGAACCGCACGCCCTGCTCACCGGCGTGGCCGCCGCGTTCGTCCGGGGCGCCGAGGTGGACTGGGCGGCCGTGCCCACGGTCGGGGACGGCCGCAGGGTGACCCTGCCCACGTACGCCTTCCAGCGCGAGCGCCACTGGATCACCGGACCGGCGCGCCCGGCCGCCTCGCTCCCCGAGGCCCCCGCCACCGCTGCCGCGACCCCGGCGGTCCCGGCGGCGCCGGCGGACCTCACCGACCTCCCCGGCCTGGTCACCGACCGGATCGCGGCCGTCCTCGAATACCCCGCCGACCGCCGCGTCGAACCGCACGCCAGCTTCAGGGAACTCGGGTTCGACTCGCTGATGTCGGTGGAGCTGCGCGACACCCTCGCCGCCGCCACCGGACTGCGCCTGCCGAGCGGTCTGCTGTTCGACCGCCCCACCCCCGCCGCGCTCATCGACCACCTCACCACCCTCCTCGAAGGCAGCGGCGCCGAGGCGACCGCCCCCGTACTCCGCGCCGAGACCTCGACGGAACCCATCGCCATCGTGGGCATGGCCTGCCGCTACCCGGGCGGCATCGCCTCCCCCGAGGACCTGTGGCGGCTGCTCGCCGACGGCGGCGACGCGATCTCAGGCTTCCCCACCGACCGCGGCTGGGACGAGGAACTGTTCGACCGGGACGCCGGGCGGAACGGCAAGAGCTCCGTGCGCGAGGGCGGATTCCTCTACGACGCCCCGCTGTTCGACAACACCCTCTTCGGGATCTCCCCGCGCGAGGCGCTGGCCATGGACCCGCAGCAACGGCTGCTCCTGGAGACCGCCTGGGAGGCCCTGGAACGCGCCGGACTCGACGCGGACACCCTCCGCGGCAGCCGCACCGGCGTGTTCGTCGGCGCCACCGCGCTCGACTACGGACCGCGCATGCACCAGGCCCCCGACACCGTGGAGGGCCATGTCCTGACCGGCACCGCCCCCAGCGTCATGTCCGGCCGCATCGCCTACCAGTTCGGCTTCGTCGGCCCCGCGGTGACCATCGACACCGCCTGCTCCTCGTCCCTGGTCGCCCTGCACCTCGCGGTGCGGTCGCTGCGCTCGGGGGAGACCGGTCTCGCCCTGGCCGGCGGCGCCACCGTGATGTCGTCGCCCGGCATGTTCGTGGAGTTCTCCCGGCAGCGCGGTCTCGCGGCCGACGGACGCTCCAAGTCGTTCGCCGCCGGCGCCGACGGCACCTCCTGGGCGGAGGGCGTCGGTCTGCTCGTGGTGGAGCGGCTCTCCGACGCCCTCAAGAACGGCCACCCGGTCCTCGCCACCATCCGCGGCTCGGCCGTCAACCAGGACGGCGCCAGCAACGGGCTCACCGCGCCCAGCGGCCCCTCCCAGGAACACGTCATCCGGCAGGCCCTCGCGGACGCGGGACTCGACCCCGCCGACGTCGACGCCGTCGAGGCGCACGGCACCGGCACCAGGCTCGGCGACCCCATCGAGGCCGAGGCGCTCATCGCCACCTACGGACGGGACCGCGCGCACCCGCTCCAGGTGGGCTCCCTGAAGTCCAACATCGGCCACACCCAGGCCGCCGCCGGTGTGGGCGGCGTGATCAAGATGGTCCAGGCGATGCGCCACGGCGTGCTCCCGCGCACCCTGCACGTGGACGCGCCCACCCCGTTCGTCGACTGGGACTCCGGCTCCGTCGAACTGCTCACCCGCGAGACCGAGTGGCCGGACACCGGCCGCCCGCGCCGCTCCGCCGTCTCCTCGTTCGGCATCAGCGGCACCAACGCCCACCTCATCGTCGAGCACGACCCCGCCACCGAACCGGCGCCCCCGGCCGGCCCCGAACGGCCCGAGCCCACCGCGCCCGCCCCCTGGCTGATCACGGCCAGGGACGACGCGGCCCTGCGCGCCCAGGCCGCCCGGCTGCGCGACCACCTCCGCACCACCGAGGCCCACCCCGCCGACATCGGCCGCGCGCTCGCCACCACGCGCGCCCGCCTCGACCGGCGGGCGGTCGTCCTCGGCACCGGCCGCGACACCTTCCTGGCCGGCCTCGACGCCCTGGCCTCGGGCACCGACGCGCCCCACCTGGTCACCGGCGACGTCGCGGGCACCGGCCGCACCGCGGTCCTGTTCACCGGACAGGGCGCCCAGCGCGCCCGCATGGGCAGCGAGCTGTACGCGTCGTCCCCGGTCTTCGCCGCCGCCCTCGACGAGGTGTGCGCCGCCCTCGATCCGCATCTGCGCCGCCCCCTGCGCGCCGTGCTGTCCGCCCCCGCCGACAGCGACGACGGCGCGCTGCTGCACCGCACCGCGTACACCCAGCCGGCCCTCTTCGCCGTCGGCACCGCCCTGTTCAGGCTCCTTGAGCACCACGGCCTCACCCCCGCCCTCCTCGCCGGGCACTCCATCGGCGAGGTGACCGCCGCCCACGTCGCCGGTGTCCTCTCGCTCGACGACGCGGCGCTGCTCGTCGCCGCCCGGGGGCGCCTCATGGAGTCGGCGAGGTCCGGCGGCGCCATGATCGCGATCGAGGCCGAGGAGGCCGAACTCGCCGACGACCTCGCCCGCCACGCCGCCGCGCTCGCCGTCGCCGCCGTCAACGGCCCGACCTCCCTGGTGATCTCCGGCGACCAGGACGCGGCCGAAGAGGTCGCCGCGCACTGGCGGGCCCGCGGCCGCCGGACCCGTCGCCTCCAGGTCAGCCACGCCTTCCACTCGCCCCACATGGACGACGTGCTGGCGGAGTTCCGTTCCGTCGCCGAGGGGCTCACCTTCCACCCGCCGCGCATCCCGATCGTCTCCACCGTCACCGGCGAGACGGCCGGCGCCGACACCCTCACCTCACCCGACCACTGGGCCGGGCAGATCCGCGGCACGGTCCGCTTCATGGACGCGGCCCGCACGCTTCAGCGGCACGGCGCCACCGTCTTCATCGAGGCGGGCCCCGACGCCGTCCTCACGTCCATGGTGCGCGACAGCCTGTCGGGCGAACCGGCCGCCGTGCCCCTCATGCGCGCGGGGCGCCCCGAGCCGCAGACGCTGACCACCGCGCTGGCGACCGCCCTCACCCGGGGCGCGCCCCTGGACGCCGCGTCGTTCTTCCCGGACGCCCACCGCGTCGACCTGCCGACCTACGCCTTCCAGCGGGCCCGCCACTGGCTCCCCGCCGACAGCGGCGGCACCGACGCCCGCGGCCTCGGCCTCGACCCCGCCGACCACCCGCTGCTGACCACCGCCGTGGACCTCGCGGGCCGTGAGGACCGGCTCCTCACCGGCCGCGTCAGCGCGTCGGAACACTCCTGGCTCGCCGACCACGTCATCGGCGGCACGGCCCTGCTCCCCGGCACCGCCTTCCTCGAACTGGCCCTGACCGCGGGCGGACTGCTCGAAGCCGAGCGGGTCGAGGAACTCACCCTGGAGGCCCCGCTCGTCCTGCCGGCCCGGGGAGCGGCCCGCCTCCAGGTCTCCGTCGACGCGCCCGACGCCGCCGGAACGCGCTCCTTCACGGTCTTCGCACGCCGTGACGGCGACCCCGGCGACGACCGCACCTGGACCCGCCACGCCTCGGGTGTCCTCGGCGGCACGGGGGAGCCCGTCACCGCCGGCACGCAGGAGGTGTGGCCGCCCGAAGGGGCCACGGCGCAGCCGCTCGACGCCGTCTACGACCGCCTCGCGGACCTCGGCTACCACTACGGGCCCGCCTTCCAGGGGCTCAAGGCCCTCTGGCACCGGGACGGCGACCTGTACGCCGAGGTGTCCCTGCCCGCGGAACAGCACCCGGACGCCGACCGCTTCACCGCCCACCCGGCGCTCCTCGACGCCGTCCTGCACCCCCTGGTCCTGCACGCCGCCGCCTCGGCGACCCCTGACGGGACGGACGGGACGGACGGGTCCGGCGCGATTCGCCTGCCGTTCTCCTGGAACGACACCGTCCTGCACGCCACCGGGGCGACCGACCTCCGCGTCCGTATCTCGCCCACCGGCACCGACACCTTCGCCGTCACCGCGACCGACACCACGGGCCGCGCCGTGGTCTCCGTCGGGTCGCTCACCCTGCGGCCCGTACCCCGCGACCGCCTCGCCCCGGCCGACGAGGGCCCCGCCGCCCTCCACACCGTGGCGTGGACAGTCCTCCCGCTCCCCGCCACGGCGCCCGCGGCACCCCGGATCGCGGAGGCCCCGCACGGCGAACTGCCCCACGGGCGGGCGGCCGGCGAGGCAGACCTCGACGCCGTCCTCGTCCATGTCGACCGGCTCCTGACCGAGGACCCCGGTCGGGACGAGGTCACCACGGCCCACGAGACGCTGGCCGCCGTACTCTCCCTGACCCAGCGCTTCCTCTCCGACGAGCGGTACGACGACACCCGGCTGGTGCTGGTCACCCGGGGCGCCGTGGCGGTGGAGCGGGGCGAGGGCGTCGCCGGGCTCGCGAGCGCCCCCGTGTGGGGCCTGGGCCGAGCCGCGCAGTCCGAGCACCCGGGCCGCCTGGTCCTCCTTGACCTCGACCCCGACGACGGCACGGAGCCCGCCGCCGCGGAGACCCTGGTCGCCGCGGCCCTCGCCACCGGCGAACCCCAACTCGCCGTACGGGCGGGCCGGATGACGGTCCCCCGGATCGTGCGCGACCCGGCCGCCGGCCCCCGCACAGCGCCGCCCCTCGACCCCGAGAAGACCGTGCTCGTCACTGGCGGCACGGGCGGCCTCGGTGCCCTGTTCGCGCGGCATCTGGTGGAGCGGCACGGTGTGCGGCGGCTGCTGTTGGTGAGTCGGCGTGGTGGTGATGCGCCGGGTGCGGAGGAGTTGGCGGGGGAGTTGCGGGCTGCGGGTGCGGAGGTCGGGTTCGCCGCGGTGGATGTCGCGGATCGTTCGGCGTTGGCCGAGGTGGTGGGGCGGTTCGGTGACGGTAATCCGTTGGGTGCGGTGGTGCATGCGGCGGGTGTGCTGGACGATGTGCCGTTCGACGGTCTGACGGTGGAGCGGTTGGACGGTGTGCTGCGGGCGAAGGTCGACGCGGCGTGGCATCTGCACGAGTTGACGCGTGGGTCGGGTCTGGACGCGTTCGTGGTGTATTCGTCGATCGCGGGGTTGCTGGGGACGGCGGGTCAGGCGAACTACGCTGCGGGCAACGCGTACTTGGACGCGTTGGCCGCGCACCGCCGGGCCCAGGGGCTGCCCGGACTCTCCCTCGCCTGGGGACTCTGGGACGGCACCCACGGCATGGGCGCCGCCCTCGGCGACACCGACCTCGCCCGCTGGCGCCGCATGGGCATCACCCCCCTCACCCCCGAGGACGGACTCGCCCTCTTCGACCGGGCACTCGCCGAGGGCCCGGCCCTGCGGATACCCGCCGCCCTCGACCTGTCCGTGCCGAGGGCCCGAGCCGACGAGGCACCGGCCCTGCTCCGCGGGCCCGGCGGAACGCGTCCGCGCCGCGCCGCGGCCCGCGCCGCCTCCGGCACGGCGGACGGCTGGGCGGCCCGCGTCGCCGCCCAGCCCCCGCAGACGCGCCACGACACGGTCCACGACCTGGTGCGGAGCACCGTGGCAGCCGTCCTCGGCCACGCCGAAGCCGGCACGCTCGACCCGCGACGCGCCTTCAAGGACCTCGGATTCGACTCCCTCGCCGGCGTCGAACTCCGCAACCGCCTCAACGCGGTGACCGGACTGCGGCTGCCCACCACCGCCGTCTTCGACCACCCCTCGGCCACGGCCTTGGCCGACTTCCTCCTCTCCCGGCTGCCCGGCACCCGGCCCGCCACCGACCGCCCCGAACCCCGCGCCGCCGCCGTCGCCGACGACCCGATCGCCATCGTGGGGATGGCGTGCCGGTTCCCTGGCGGGGTGGCTTCACCGGAGGACCTGTGGGGTCTGGTGCGGGGTGGTGTCGACGCGGTGTCGGAGTTCCCGTCGAACCGGGGATGGGATCTGGAGGGGTTGTACGACCCTGATCCGGATCGGGCGGGTACGTCGTACAGCCGGCACGGCGGGTTCCTGCACGACGCGGATCTGTTCGACCGTGAGTTCTTCGGGATGTCGCCGCGTGAGGCGATGGCCACGGACCCGCAGCAGCGTCTACTGCTGGAGACCGCCTGGGAGTTGGTGGAGAGCGCGGGACTCGACCCGGGCGCGCTGCGCGGTTCCCGCACCGGCGTCTTCACCGGCGCCATGTACGACGACTACGCCTCCCGGCTCTCCGCGAGCCCGGCCGAGTACGAGGGCTTCCTGCTGGCGGGCAACCTCTCCAGCGTCGTCTCCGGCCGGCTGTCGTACACCTTCGGTTTCGAGGGCCCCGCGGTGACGGTGGACACGGCGTGCTCGTCGTCCCTGGTCGCCCTGCACCTGGCGGCGAACGCGCTGCGGGCGGGGGAGTGCGACCTCGCCCTGGCCGGCGGAGTGACCGTCATGTCCACCCCGGTCGCCTTCGTCGAGTTCGCCCGGCAGAAGGGACTCGCCCCCGACGGCCGGTGCAAGTCGTTCTCCGCCGACGCCGACGGCACAGGCTGGTCCGAGGGAGTGGGACTGCTCCTGGTGGAGCGGCTGTCGGACGCGCGGCGCAACGGGCATCGGGTGCTGGCGGTGGTGCGGGGCTCGGCGGTGAACCAGGACGGCGCGAGCAACGGCCTGACCGCTCCCAACGGTCCCGCGCAGGAGCGGGTCATCCGGGACGCGTTGGCGAGCGCGGGCCTCTCGCCCTCGGACGTCGACGCGGTGGAGGCGCACGGCACCGGAACCCGTCTGGGCGACCCCATCGAGGCGCAGGCGCTGCTGGCCACCTACGGCCAGGAACGTGAACGGCCCTTGCTGCTGGGGTCGTTGAAGTCGAACATCGGTCACGCCCAGGCGGCTGCCGGCGTGGGCGGTGTGATCAAGATGGTGCAGGCGATGCGCCACGGTGTCCTGCCCAGGACGCTGCACGCCGAGGAGCGCTCCCCGTACGTCGACTGGGACTCCGGTGCCGTCGAACTGCTCACGCGGGAGACCCCGTGGCCGCGGACCGACCGGCCCCGCCGGTCCGCCGTCTCCTCCTTCGGCATCAGCGGCACCAACGCCCACGTCATCCTCGAACAGGGCCCCGACGTCGACACGGCGCCCACCGAGGACGAACCCACCCCGCCGGCCGCGCTGCCCGTCGCGCCCTTCCTCGTCTCCGCCCGCGGCCCCCGCGCGCTCAAGGCCCAGGCGGCACGGCTCGCCGCCCACCTCGACGCCCACCCCGACACCCGGCTCGGCGACCTCGGCCACTCCCTGGCCACCACCCGGGCCCTGCACAGCCACGCCGCCGCCGTCCTCGCCGGCGACCGGGACGCCCTGCGCACCGCGCTGACGGCCCTCGCCGACGACGAACCCTCGCCCGCCGTCGTCCACGCGGACCGCACACCCCGCGGCAGGACCGCCTTCCTCCTCACCGGACAGGGCTCGCAACGCCCCGGCATGAGCCGCGGACTGTACGCGTCCTCCCCGGTGTTCGCCGCCGCGCTCGACGAGGTCGCGGCCCACCTCGACCCGTTCCTCGAACGCCCCCTCAAGGACGTGATCTTCGCCGCCGAGGACTCCGCCGACTCCGCCCTGCTCGACCTGACGGCCTACACCCAGGTCGCGCTGTTCGCCGTCGAGACCGCCCTCTTCCGACTGGCCGAACACCACGGACTCACCCCCGACTACCTGATCGGCCACTCCATCGGCGAGGTGGCGGCGGCCCACCTGTCCGGAGTCCTCGACCTGCCCGACGCCTGCCGCCTGGTCAGCGAGCGCGGCCGGCTGATGCAGGCCGCCCGCGAGGGCGGGGCGATGGCGGCCATCGAGGCGACGGAGGAGGAGGTCCGCGCCACTCTCGCCGGACACGGCGACAGCGTGGGCGTCGCCGCCGTCAACGCCCCCCGCTCCACCGTGATCTCCGGTGACACGTCCGCGGTCGACGCCCTCACCGCCCTGTGGGCGGAGCGCGGCAGCCGCACCAAGCGCCTCACCGTCAGCCACGCCTTCCACTCGTCCCACATGGACGAGGTGCTGGCCGAGTTCAGGGCCGTCGCCGAGGGGCTCACCTTCCGCCCGCCGCGCATCCCGATCGTCTCCAACGTCACCGGGGAACTCGCGACGACCGAACAACTCACCTCCCCCGACTACTGGGTGGCGCAGATCCGCGGCACGGTCCGCTTCCTCGACGGCGTCCGGCTGCTGGCGGCCGAAGGCGTCACCGAGTGGCTGGAACTCGGACCGGACGGCGTCCTCACCACGCTCGTCATGGACGCGCTCCCCACCGGGACGGGCGCGCTCGCCCCCGCCCTGCGCCGGGGCCGCGACGACGACCAGGTGTTCGCCGCCGCCCTCGGCCTGCTGGCCGCCCGCGGCGCCGACCTGGCCTGGGACGCCGTCTTCCCCGGGGCCCGCGCCGTCGACCTGCCCGGATACGCCTTCCAGCACCAGCGGTACTGGATCCAGGACCCCGCCACGCCGGACCGGGACGCCGCCGGACTCGGCCTGACCGCCACCGGTCACCCGCTGCTCGGCGCCGCCGTCTCCCTCGCGGACCGCGACGAACACGTCATCACCGGCAGGCTGTCCGTCCGCACCCACCCCTGGCTGGCCGACCATGCCGTCGGCGGTGTCGTCCTGCTGCCCGGCACCGGCCTCCTCGACCTCGTCCTCCAGGCCGGTGAACAGCTCGGCACCCCCGGTGTCGACGACCTGACGCTCGCGGAGCCCCTGATCCTGCCCGGACACGGCGCGGTACAGGTCCAACTCGTCGCCGGGGCCACCGACAACGGCGGCGGACGCCCGGTGCGGGTCTACTCCCGGCCCACCGGCACGGCGGGCGACGACGACGGCGCCTGGACCCTGCACGCCGAGGGCCGCCTCGGCACCGCAGCCGACAGGCTGCCCACGGACGACCTGACGGACTGGCCGCCCCCCGGCGCGGTCGAGACGGACCTCACCGGCGTCTACGAGCGGCTCGCGGAACACGGCTACGCCTACGGCCCGGCCTTCCGCAACCTGCGCGGACTGTGGACCACGGAGACCGGCCTCTACGCCGAGGTCGCCCTGGACGAGGAACGGCGCGCCGAGGCTGCCCGGTTCGTCCTCGACCCCGCGCTGCTCGACGCGGCGCTGCACCCCCTGCTCCCAGGGGTCACCGGTGACGAGGGCCGCTCCCTGCTCCCGTTCGCCTGGTCGGGCGTCACGGTCGAGACCCGCGGCGCCACGACCCTGCGGGTCCGCCTCGCGCGGCAGGACGGCGACGGCGCCTCACCCACCGTCCGCCTGACCGTGGCCGACGGCACGGGCACGCCCGTCGCGGCCGTCGACGCGCTCACCCTGCGCCCGCTGTCCGCCGGGGCGCTCCGCGCGTCCGGCGCCGCGGACGGCCTGCTGTGCCTCGACTGGATCCCCCTGCCGGACACACCGGACGGCACCGCCGACCCGGCCGGCTGGATCGTCCTCGGGGACGAGACGTCCGTCGTGCCCGCGCTGCTCGACGCCCCGGCCCGCGTCCGTCCCGACGTCGCGGCGCTCGTCCGGGACCTGGACCGGGGCGAGCCCGCGCCCTCCGGTGTGCTGCTGACCGTCTCCGCGCGGCCGGCCGTGGGGGAGGAACTGCCCGCCGTGCTGCGGGACGCCACCCACCGCGTGCTGACGGACGTGCAGACCCTGCTGGCCGATGCGCGGCTCGCCGACGCCCGGCTGGCCGTGGTGACCCGGGGCGCCGTCGCGACCGGCCCCGAGGAGGACGTCACCGATCTCGCGCACGCCCCGGTGTGGGGCCTGCTGCGGTCCGCGCAGACCGAGAACCCCGGCCGCATCGTGCTCCTCGACACCGACGGCACCGCCGACGCCACCCTGCCCGCACTGGCCGCCCACCGCCACGAACCCCAGATCGCCGTGCGCGCCGCCCGGCCCCTGGTCCCACGGCTAATCCGGGCCAGGCCGGCGGCACAGACCGCCACGACCCAGGGCGAGGACACCCCGCGCTGGGACCGCGGCACCGTCCTGGTCACCGGCGCCACCGGAGCGCTCGGCACCGTCGTCGCCCGGCATCTGGTGGAGCGGCACGGTGTGCGGCGGCTGCTGTTGGTGAGTCGGCGTGGTGGTGATGCGCCGGGTGCGGAGGAGTTGGCGGGGGAGTTGCGGGCTGCGGGTGCGGAGGTCGGGTTCGCCGCTGTGGATGTCGCGGATCGTTCGGCGTTGGCCGAGGTGGTGGGGCGGTTCGGTGCCGGTAATCCGTTGGGTGCGGTGGTGCATGCGGCGGGTGTGCTGGACGATGTGCCGTTCGACGGTCTGACGGTGGAGCGGTTGGACGGTGTGCTGCGGGCGAAGGTCGACGCGGCGTGGCATCTGCACGAGTTGACGCGTGGGTCGGGTCTGGACGCGTTCGTGGTGTATTCGTCGATCGCGGGGTTGCTGGGGACGGCGGGTCAGGCGAACTACGCCGCGGGCAACGCGTATTTGGACGCGTTGGCCGCGCACCGCCGGGCCCAGGGGCTGCCCGGACTCTCCCTCGCCTGGGGACTCTGGGCGGGAACCGACTCCATCGCCGCCCACCTCGGCGACGCGGACCTGCGCCGACTGGCCCGCTCGGGCCTGCTGCCGCTGGCCGCCGACGACGCCATGGACCTGTTCGACGCCGCACCCGCCACCGGCGAGGCGGTGCTCGGCGTCAGCCGCCTCGACATCGCGGGACTCCGGGCCTCGGGCGCCCCCGTCCCACCGCTGCTGCGGGCCCTGGTCCCCGCCACCGCGCCCCGCGGGTCCGCCACCACCGCGTCCGCCAACGACGACGGCGGAGAGGCACTCGCGCGGCGGCTCGCCCCGATGACCGCCGTGGAACGCGAGCGCACCCTCACCGCCCTGGTGAGCGCCCGGGTCGCCTCGGTACTCGGCCACCACAGCGCGGAGATCGACGCCGACAGCGCCTTCACGGAACTCGGCTTCGACTCGCTGACCGGCGTCGAACTCCGCAACCACCTCAACGCGGCGACCGGACTGCGGCTGCCCACCACCACCGTCTTCGACCACCCCACCCCCAGGGCGCTCGCGGCGCACCTGCTGACCCGGCTGGTGGCCGAGACACCTGAGGGCGAGCCGGTCCTGACCGAGCTGTCCAGGCTCAGGTCGGCGATCGAGGAATCCGCCTCCGACGCCGCGACCTACCAGCGCATCACCGCACAACTGCGCGACCTGCTCGACGCGGCGGACCTCGCGCACGGCGCCCTCCGGACGGACGGGACCGCCGACGACCCGGACGGCCTTCTGGAGACCGCCTCGGACGAGGAGTTGTTCGCCCTCGTCGACGAACTCGACTGAGCGCGCGGCGCCCCCGGCGCCACCCGATGCCATCGACCACACGACACGCAGGAGTTGACAGCCATGGCGGACGAGGGGAAGCTCCGCGACTACCTCAAGCGGGCCATATCGGACGCGCGCGACGCGCGCAGGAAGCTGCGCGAGGCCGAGGACCGACAGCGGGAGCCGATCGCGATTGTCGGGATGGCGTGCCGGTTCCCGGGCGGGGTGACTTCGCCCGAGGACCTGTGGGGTCTGGTGAGCGATGGCGTGGACGCGGTGTCGGAGTTCCCGTCGAACCGTGGGTGGGATCTGGAGGGGTTGTACGACCCTGATCCGGATCGGGCGGGTACGTCGTACAGCCGGCACGGCGGGTTCCTGCACGACGCGGATCTGTTCGACCGTGAGTTCTTCGGGATGTCGCCGCGTGAGGCGATGGCCACGGACCCGCAGCAGCGCCTGCTGCTGGAGACGGCGTGGGAGGTGCTGGAGCGCGCGGG
The DNA here is from genome assembly GCF_005222485.1 of Streptomyces griseoviridis. Taxonomy (NCBI): domain Bacteria; kingdom Bacillati; phylum Actinomycetota; class Actinomycetes; order Kitasatosporales; family Streptomycetaceae; genus Streptomyces; species Streptomyces griseoviridis. Next base: position 1,100,651 of record NZ_CP029078.1, on the reverse strand, counting down.
ACTCGACCCGAACGCGCTGCGCGGCTCCCGCACCGGCGTCTTCACCGGCGTGATGTACAACGACTACGGTTCCCGACCGCACCTCCCGCCGGACGGCGCGGAAGGCTACCTGTTCAGCGGCAGCGCCGGGAGCATCGCCTGTGGCCGGCTGTCGTACACCTTCGGCTTCGAGGGCCCCGCGGTGGCCGTGGACACGGCGTGCTCGTCGTCGCTCGTCGCCCTGCACCTGGCGGCGAACGCGCTGCGGGCGGGGGAGTGCGACCTGGCCCTGGCCGGCGGGGTCACCGTCATGTCCACCCCGGTGGCGTTCGTCGAGTTCTCCCGGCTGCGCGGCCTCTCCACGGACGGCCGGTGCAAGTCGTTCTCGGCCGACGCGGACGGGACGGGCTGGTCGGAGGGTGTGGGGCTGCTGCTGGTTGAGCGGTTGTCGGACGCGCGGCGCAACGGTCACCGGGTGCTGGCGGTGGTGCGGGGTTCGGCGGTGAACCAGGACGGCGCGAGCAACGGTCTGACCGCTCCCAACGGTCCCGCTCAAGAGCGGGTCATCCGGGACGCGTTGGCGAGCGCGGGCCTGTCGCCTTCGGACGTCGACGCGGTGGAGGCGCACGGGACGGGAACCCGTCTGGGCGATCCGATCGAGGCGCAGGCGCTGCTGGCCACCTACGGCCAGGAACGTGAACGGCCGCTGCTGCTGGGGTCGTTGAAGTCGAACATCGGTCATGCCCAGGCGGCTGCCGGTGTCGGCGGTGTGATCAAGATGGTGCAGGCGATGCGCCACGGTGTCCTGCCCAGGACACTGCACGCCGAGGAGCGCTCCCCGTACGTCGACTGGGACTCCGGTGCCGTCGAACTGCTCACACGGGAGACCCCGTGGCCGCGGACCGACCGGCCCCGCCGCTCCGCCGTCTCCTCCTTCGGATTCGGCGGCACCAACGCGCACGTCATCCTCGAACAGGCGCCGCCGGACGAGCCGCTGGACACCGAGGACGACGAGGTCGCACCGGCGGTCCGCCGTGCGCAGCCGCGCACCGATGCCCCACCGGTCCCCTGGCTGCTGTCCGCGCGGACACCGCAGGCGCTGACCGAGCAGGCCCGCAGGCTCCTCGCGGTGGCCGGCCGCGACGACGTGACCACCCTCGACCTGGCCCACTCCCTGGCCACGACCCGCAGCCACTTCACCCACCGCGCGGCCGTCGTCGGCGGGGAACGGGGTGAGCTGATCGCGGGGCTGGAGTCGCTGGCGGCCGGTGGCGCGGTCGGCGGTGTGGTGCGGGGCGAGCGTTCGTCGGGGCAGACCGGGTTCGTGTTCTCGGGCCAGGGTGCTCAGCGCGTGGGCATGGGGGCTGAACTGGCCGCCGCCTATCCCCTGTTCGGGAAGGTGCTGGGTGAGGTGGACGCGGCGCTTGAGCCGCATGTGGGGCGCTCGGTGGTGTCGCTGATGTCGACCGAGGCCGAATCACTGGAGAACACCGGGTTCGCGCAGCCGGCGTTGTTCGCGTTCGAGGTGGCGTTGTTCCGGTTGTTGGAGTCGTGGGGTGTGCGGCCGGATGTGGTGGTGGGGCATTCGGTGGGTGAGGTGGCGGCGGCTCATGTGGCGGGGGTGTTGGGTCTTGAGGACGCTGCGTATCTGGTGGCGGTGCGTGGGCGGTTGATGCAGGCGTTGCCGGGTGGTGGCGTGATGGTGGCGGTGGAGGCGGGTGAGGCCGAGGTTGTGGAGGTGGTGGCTGGTTGTGGGGGTGTGGTGGGTGTGGCGGCGGTGAACGGTCCGTCGTCGGTGGTGGTGTCGGGTGCCGCGGAGGCGGTGGAGGAGGTCGTGGGGGTCTTCCGGAGGCGTGGGCGTCGGACGAGTCGGTTGCGGGTGTCGCACGCGTTTCATTCGCCGTTGATGGACGGGATGCTGGAGGAGTTCCGGACGGCGGTGAAGCGGGTGTCGTTCGGGGAGCCGGTGATTCCGGTGGTGTCGACGGTGACGGGGCGTCGGGCGTCGGGTGATGATCTGCGGTCGGCCGACTACTGGACTGCTCAGGTCCGTCAGGCCGTCCGGTTCGCCGACGCCGTCACCACCCTGGAGTCCGAAGGCGTCACCACCCTGCTCGAAGTGGGCCCGAGCCCGGTGCTCAGCGGCCTCGTCGCGCAGTCCGCCGCCGACACCACCCTCGCCGTGCCCGCCGTCCGGAGCGGACGGCCCGAATCCGAGTCGCTGACCGCCGCCCTCGCCACCCTGCACTGCCGGGGCACCGAAGTGGACTGGACGGCCTTCTTCGCCCCCACCGGGGCCTTGACCGTGGACCTCCCCACCTACGCCTTCCAACGGGACCCCTTCTGGCTGCGGCCCGAACCCGCCGCACCCCGGACCGCGGAACAGGCACTCTTCCGGCAGACCTGGGAGCCGCTCGACCCGCCCGGTCCGCGGGCGACCCATGAGTGGGCGCTCCTCGCACCGGACCGGGCGACCGCGGAACCGCTGCCCGCCGGTACGGCCCGCTACACCACCGTCGCCGACCTCGCCGCCGCCGTCGCGGCCGGCGCCCGCGTCGACACCGTCCTCGCCCCCTTCCCCTCCGACGCCACCCCCGACGACTGGGCCCACGGCCCCCGGTACGCGCTGGACCTCGTCAAGCAATGGCTGGCCGACGAACGCCTCGCGGACGTCCGGCTGGTGCTCCGCACCTGCGGTGCCGTCGCCGCGGTGGACGGCGACGACATCACCGACCTGGGCGCCGCCGCGGCCTGGGGACTCATCGGCTCGGCACAGTCCGAGGCACCCGGCCGGATCACCGTCCTCGACGCCCCGGCCCTCACGGAGGCGACCCTCTCCGCCGTCGTGGCCGCCGGACACCCCAGGGCCGCCGTACGCGACGACCGGGTGCTCCTGCCGCGCCTCACCGCCGTGACCGACCAGGAACCGGCCGACTCCCCGTGGGGCCCCGACGGAACGGTCCTGATCACCGGCGGTACCGGAGCGCTCGGCGGGATGCTCGCCCGGCACCTGGTGACCGAGCACGGGGTGCGCCACCTCCTCCTGGTCAGCCGCGGCGGCAGGCGGGCCGAGGGCGCCGGGGAGCTGGTGGCCGAGCTGACCGGACACGGCGCCACCGTCACCGTCGAGTCCTGCGACGTCTCCGACCGGCGCTCGCTGGCCGCCGTCCTCGACGGCATCCCCGACGAGCACCCGCTGACCGGAGTCGTCCACGCGGCCGGCGTCCTCGACAACGCGCTCCTCGGCGCACAGGACGCCGACCGGCTGCGGGCCGTGCTGCGCCCGAAGGCCGACGCCGCCTGGCACCTGCACGAACTGACCCGCCGCTCCGAGCTGCGGGCCTTCGTCCTCTTCTCCTCCATGGCCGGCGTCCTCGGCGCACCCGGCCAGTCCAACTACGCGGCGGCCAACGCCTTCCTCGACGCGCTGGCCATCCACCGCGCGGCCCGCGGCCTGCCCGCCACCGCGCTCGCCTGGGGCCTGTGGCGGGACCGGGGCATGAACGCGCACCTGAGCGACCAGGACCTGAACAGGTATGCCCGCGACGGGTTCCGCCGGATCGCCGACGCCGAAGGGCTCGCCCTGTTCGACCGGGGCGTGGCCTCGGCCCTCCCCGCCCTGATGGCCTCGCCGCCCGCCCCCGCGGCGGCGGGCGGCACCGTCCCCGGCGCGCAGGAGACACCGGCGGCGGAGGAGGACGGCGCGCCGTCCCTCGCCGAGCACCTGGCCGAGCTGACGGAGGACCAGCAGGAGCGCTATCTGCTGGAGACCGTCACCGCGACGGTCGCGGCCGTCCTGGGGCACGTCAGCCCGGCCGGCATCGCTCCCGAACGGCCCTTCCAGGAGCTGGGCTTCGACTCCCTGACCGGTGTCGAGCTGCGCAACCGGCTGGCGGCGGCGACCGGCGTCCGGCTCCCCGCCACCCTCGTCTTCGACCACCCGACCCCCGCCGCCCTCGCCGCGTACCTGCGAGCCGAGGCGGCACCGGGCCCGGCCGACCCCGCCGACCGCGTCCACGACGAACTCGACTCCCTGGAAGCCGCGTTGGACCGGCTCACCGACGACGCGTCCCGCGTCGGGGTCTCCGTACGGCTCCAGACCCTGCTGGCCAAGGTGAGCGCACCCGTCGGCACGGCCGCAGACCCTAACGACCCCGCCCCCCGGCCCGACCCGATCGCCTCCGCCTCCGCCGACGAGATCTTCGACTTCATCGACACCCAGCTCGGCCGCGCCGCGAGCTGACCGTCCGGCCCGTCCCACGAGTTCCCGGCACCACGCCGTACGAGGAGAGACTGATTCCGCATGTCCGCAGACAGCCGTGACGAACAGCAGGCCCAGGACCGAGAGCAGAAACTGGTCGAGTACCTGAAGTGGGTGACGGCCGATCTCCAGAAGGCACGGGAACGCATCACCGAGTTGGAGACGTCCCGCGGCGAACCCGTCGCGATCGTGGGCATGGCCTGCCGCTTCCCCGGAGGGGTGACCTCACCCGACGAACTGTGGCGGACCGTCGCGGACGGCACGGACGCCATCGGCCCGTTCCCCGCGGACCGCGGCTGGGACCTCCAGTCTCTCTACAGCCCCGACCCGCAGGAGCCCGGCACCTCGTACGCCCGCGAGGCCGGGTTCCTCGACGGCGCCGCGCACTTCGACGCCGGTTTCTTCGGCATCTCACCGCGCGAGGCGCTCGCCATGGACCCCCAGCAGCGCGTGCTGCTGGAGACCGCGTGGGAGGCCCTCGAAGACGCCGGGATCGACCCCGCCACCCTCAAGGGGTCGAGGACCGGTGTCTTCGCCGGGGTGGTGGAGCAGAGCTACCTCGGTCTCTACGGGCCCGAGGAGTTCGAGGGCCACCTCATGACCGGCAAGCTCAGCAGCGTCGCCTCCGGCCGGATCGCCTACACCCTCGGCCTCGAAGGGCCCGCCCTCTCCCTTGACACGGCCTGCTCCTCGTCGCTCGTGGCCCTCCACCTCGCCGTGGAGTCGGTGCGCCGCGGCGAGTCCACCCTCGCCCTCGCCGGCGGCGCCACCGTCACCGCGACCCCGGGTGGATTCATCGACTTCTCCCGGCAGAAGGGACTCGCCCCCGACGGCCGCATCAAGTCGTTCTCGGCGACGGCGGACGGCACCGCGTGGTCGGAGGGCGTCGGCCTCCTCGTCGTCGAGAAGCTGTCGGACGCGCGGCGCAACGGGCATCGGGTGCTGGCGGTGGTGCGGGGTTCGGCGGTGAACCAGGACGGCGCCAGCAACGGTCTGACGGCCCCGAGCGGTCCCGCTCAGGAGCGGGTGATCCGGGGCGCGTTGGCGAGCGCGGGCCTCTCGCCCTCGGACGTCGACGCGGTGGAGGCGCACGGGACGGGGACCCGTCTGGGCGATCCGATCGAGGCGCAGGCGCTGCTGGCCACCTACGGCCAGGGACGTGAACGGCCGCTGCTGCTCGGCTCGTTGAAGTCGAACATCGGACACACCGTCGCGGCGGCCGGTGTCGGCGGTGTCATCAAGATGGTGCAGGCGATGCGGCACGACGTCCTGCCCAGGACGCTGCACGTCACCGAACCGACCCCGATGGTCGACTGGTCGTCCGGCGCCGTCGAACTGCTCACCGAGGCCCGCCCGTGGCCCAGGCGTCAGGACGGCCCCCGGCGCGCGGCCGTCTCCGCCTTCGGCGTCAGCGGCACCAACGCGCACGTCATCATCGAGGAGCCGGAGCCCCGGGACACCAGGACCGCCGAGGAACGGCCGCCCGTCGAACGCGCGCTTCCCGTGGTGCCCTGGACGATCTCCGCCAGGACCGAGGACGCCCTGCGCGCCCAGGCCGCCCGGCTGGCCGAGTACGCCAGGACACGGACCGACGTGGACATCGCCGACATCGGCCTCTCCCTCGTCACCACCCGCGCCGCCCACGAACACGCCCTGACCGTCGTCGGCGGGGATCGCGGTGAGCTGATCGCGGGGCTGGAGTCGCTCGCGGCCGGTGGCGCGGTGCGAGGGGCGCGATCGTCGGGCCGGACCGGGTTCGTGTTCTCGGGCCAGGGTGCTCAGCGCGTGGGCATGGGGGCTGAACTGGCCGCCGCCTATCCCCTGTTCGGGAAGGTGCTGGGTGAGGTGGACGCGGCGCTTGAGCCGCATGTGGGGCGTTCGGTGGTGTCGCTGATGACGGCCGAGGAGGGGTCGGCCGAGGCGGAGTCGCTGCGGGAGACCGGGTTCGCGCAGCCGGCGTTGTTCGCGTTCGAGGTGGCGTTGTTCCGGTTGTTGGAGTCGTGGGGTGTGCGGCCGGATGTGGTGGTGGGGCATTCGGTGGGTGAGGTGGCGGCGGCTCATGTGGCGGGGGTGTTGGGTCTTGAGGACGCTGCGTATCTGGTGGCGGTGCGTGGGCGGTTGATGCAGGCGTTGCCGGGTGGCGGTGTGATGGTGGCGGTGGAGGCGGGTGAGGCCGAGGTTGTGGAGGTGGTGGCTGGTTGTGGGGGTGTGGTGGGTGTGGCGGCGGTGAACGGTCCGTCGTCGGTGGTGGTGTCGGGTGCCGTCGAGGCGGTGGAGGAGGTGGTGGGGGTTTTCCGCAGGCGTGGGCGTCGGACGAGTCGGTTGCGGGTGTCGCACGCGTTTCATTCGCCGTTGATGGACGGGATGCTGGAGGAGTTCCGGACGGCGGTGAAGCGGGTGTCGTTCGGTGAGCCGTTGATTCCGGTGGTGTCGACGGTGACGGGGCGTCGGGCGTCGGGTGACGATCTGCGGTCGGCCGACTACTGGACGGCTCAGGTCCGTCAGGCCGTCCGGTTCGCCGACGCCGTCACCACCCTCAAGGACGAGGGCGTCACGACCTTCGTGGAGACCGGCCCCGACGCCGCACTGACCTCACTCGTCGAGGACGCCCTCGACGACCGGCCCGGCACCACCGCCCTGGCACTGCTCCGCCGCGGCCGGTCCGAGCCCCACACCCTGGCCGCGGGACTCGGACGACTGCACCTGACCGCGGCCCGCCCCGACTGGCCGGCGTACTTCGCCGGGACGGGCGCCCGCCGGGTGAAGCTGCCCACCTACGCCTTCCAGCACGAGCGCTACTGGGTCGACAGCCCCGAACCCCGGGCCGACGCCACCGACCTCGGCCTGCGCCCCGCCGAACATCCCCTGCTCGGCGCCGCCCTGCTGCTGGACGAGCGCGACGAAGCCGTCTTCACCAGCCGGCTGTCCCTGCGCACCCACCCCTGGCTGGCCGACCACTGCGTGCACGGCACCGCCCTGCTCCCGGCCGCCGCACTCGTCGAACTCGCCGTCCGGGCCGGCGACGAACTCGGCTGCACCGCCCTGGACGGACTCACCACCGAGACACCCCTGGCGCTGCCCGCCGACACAGGCGTCCACCTGCGGGTCACCGTCGGGGCCCCCGACCCCTCCGGGCGGCGGCCCCTCGCCGTCCACTCCCGCCCCGACGACACCGCCGCCTCCTGGGTCCGCCACGCCCACGGCCTGCTCGGCACCGCCCCGCTGCTCACACCCCCGGCGCCGCAGGCCACGCCGTGGCCGCCCACGGACGCCCGCCCGCTGCCGGTGGCCGACGTCCGCGCGCGCCTCACCGAACTCGGCGTGCACCAGGGACCCTCCCACCAGGGCCTCACCGCTCTCCACGAGCGCGACGGCGAACTGTTCGCCGACGTCACCCTGCCCGCCGCCGAGGCCGAGCGCGCCGACGCGTACGGGCTGCACCCCGCGCTGCTGCACACCGCGCTCCAGCCGCTGCTGACCGGGAACCCGGCCGACCAGGCGGCGGCGGCCGTACGGTGGCGCGGCGTCCGCCTGCACGCCACCCACGCGCGCACGGTCCGCGCACACCTCAGGCCCGCCGACGGGGACGACACGCGGAACCCGGACGGCCGCACCTACACCGTCCGCCTCCAGGACGCGGCCGGCCGGCTCGTCGCCGAGATCGACGCCGTGACCGTACGGCCCCTGCCCGCCGACGAGGTGGCCGCCGCCCGGATCCGCCCCCACGACGCGCTGTTCACGACGGACTGGACGCGCGTCGCCGTCCCCCCGGCGGCCGGAGCCGACACCCGCTGGGCCGTGCTCGGTGTCCCCGAGAACCCGGACACCCCCGGCTACCCGACCGTGGCGGAGGCCGCCGCCGCGATCGGCACCGGCGCCCCCGTCGACGCCGTACGCGTCAGGCTGACCTCGGCCCACACGGTCACCGGCGGCCCGGAAGCCGTCCGCGACACCACGGGCCGCGCCCTCGAACTCGCCCGCGCCTGGCTCGCCGAGGACACGCTCACCGATGTGCCCCTCGTGGTGCTGACCACCGGAGCCATGACGGCCGCCGACGGCGACGACGTCACCGACCTGGGCGGTGCGGCGGCCTGGGGGCTGCTGCGCTCCGCGCAGTCCGAGGCGCCCGGTCGGATCGTCCTCGTCGACCTGCCGTCCGGCACCGCGGCCGGCGACGTCGACGACGCCACGCGCGGACTGCTCTCCGGCGTGCTCGCCGCCGGTGAGCCGCAGGCCGCCCTGCGCCACGGCTCGGTCCTGCTGCCCCGGCTCGCCCGGGTCGGCCCCGAGGCCACCGGCCAGGACCCGGTCTGGGATCCGCGCGGCACGGTCCTGATCACCGGCGGCACCGGTTCCCTCGCCGCCGTGTTCGCACGCCACCTCGTGACCGCCCATGGCGTGCGGCACCTGCTGCTGGCCGGCCGCCGGGGCCGGCAGGCGCCCGGCGCCGACGAACTGGTGGCCGCGCTCACCGAGTTGGGCGCCACCGTCACGGTCGAGGCGTGCGACGTCTCCGACCGCGCCCACCTCGCGGACCTGCTCTCCCGGGTACCGCACGACCACCCCCTGACCGGAGTCGTCCACACCGCGGGTGTCCTGGACGACGGGCTGGTCACCGCGCAGACCGCCGAGCGGCTGGAGGCGGTGCTGCGGCCGAAGGCCGACGCGGCCTGGCACCTGCACGAACTGACCCGGGACGCGGGACTGACCGCCTTCGTCCTCTTCTCGTCCGTCGCCGGCGTGATCGGCGGGCCGGGACAGTCCACCTACGCCGCCGCCAACAGCTACCTCGACGGCCTCGCCCGGCACCGCGCCGCCCACGGACTGCCCGCGACCTCCCTCGCCTGGGGGCTCTGGGAGCAGACCACCGGCCTGACCGGCGGCCTCACCGAGACCGACCTGCGGCGCATCGCCCGCAGCGGGTTCCGCCCGGTGACCGGCGCACAGGGGCCCGCCCTGCTCGACCTCGCGCTGCGCCTCGGCCACCCCGCGCCCGTCGCCACCACCCTGGACGAGACGGCGCTGCGCTCCCAGCCGCAGGTGTCCGCCGTCCTGCGGTCCCTGATCCGCACCCCCAGGCGAGCCGTCGCCACCACCGCGTCCGACACGGGAACCGGACTCGCGCAGCGGCTGACCGGCCTCGACCGGCCCGAGCAGCGCGAGACGGTCCTGACGGCACTCCTCGACGCCATGCGGGACGTCCTCGGACACGGCGGCGGCCGGGACCTCGACCCCGCACAGCCCTTCAACCAGCTCGGCTTCGACTCGCTCACCTCGGTGGAGCTGCGGGCCCGCCTCACCGCCCTCACCGGCCTGCGGCTGCCCGCCACCCTGGTCTTCGACCACCCCACCCCCAAGGACCTGGCGGAGCGCCTCCTCGACGACCTCCTCACCGCGGACGACGAGGCAGGCGACGCCGCGCCCCCGGCCGCCGTCGACTACGCGGCGGACATCCGCCTCGCCGACGACATCCGGCCCGCCGCCGAGTCCGTCGAACCCGGCGCGCCTCCCCGGGAGATCCTGCTGACGGGAGCCAGCGGGTTCCTCGGCGCCTTCCTGCTGCGCGACCTGATGCGCACCACCGGGGCCCGCGTCCACTGCCTGGTGCGCGGGAAGGACCGGGAGGCCGCGTACGAACGGCTGCGCGCGAGCCTCGTGTGGTACCGCGTCTGGGACGACATCGACCCCGACCGGCTGAACGTCCTCGCGGGCGATCTCGCCGAGCCGGGACTCGGCCTGAGCGAGCAGGTCCACGACCGGCTGGCCCGCACCGTCGACGTGATCTACCACGCGGGGGCGACCGTCCACTGGCTGCACCCGTACACGGCGCTCAGCGCCGCCAACGTCCGCGGCACCGAGGAGATCCTGCGGCTGGCCGCCCGCCACCGCACGGTCCCCGTCCACCACGTCTCCACCGTCGGCGTTTTCAACGGCGCCCGTGTCCCGGGCGTCCCGCTGAAGGTGGACGACCCCACCGGGCCCGCCGAGGCGCTGCCGAGCGGCTACCTGCAGAGCAAGTGGGTCGCCGAACAGCTCGTGGAACTGGCCAGGGAGAGGGGACTGCCCGTCTCCGTCTACCGCGTGGACGTCATCTCGGGCGACCGGGACAACGGCGCCTGCCAGACCCGCGACTTCGTGTGGCTCAGCCTCAAGGGGCTGCTCCAGGCGGGGGCCGTGCCGGCCGGCGTCGAGGGCCGCTTCCACCTGCTGCCGGTCGACTACGTCAGCGCGGCCATCGTCGGGATCGCAGGCCGCCCGGAGGAGACCGGCGGCACCTACCACCTCTTCAACAAGGACTCGCTGAGCCTGGCCGACTGCGTCTCCCGGCTGCGCGGGATGGGCTACTCCCTGCGGGAGACGGACCGGGACGACTGGAGCGCCGCCGTCAGGGCCGACCGCACCAACGCGCTGCTGCCCCTCCTGCACGCCTTCGAGCTGATGACCTCGGACACGGACGCCTTCTATCCGCGCCTCGACACCAGCGAGACGGAGGCGGCGCTGGCCGCCACGGGCATCGAGTGCCCGCCGCTGACCGAGGAACTCTTCGCGACCTACGTCAGGTTCTTCGTCGAGGAAGGACACTTCCCGCCCGCCGGCTGACCGGCCCGGCACACGCGTGAGGGGGGGTGTCCCGCACGGGACACCCCCCTCACGCGTGCGCTCCTCGCCTGGCTACGAGCGGGAGCGGATCAGCTGGGCCATGCGGCGGCCCGTGGTCAGCAGGGGCTTCTCGCTGCGGAAGACCTGCGACGTCACCTCGGCGCCCTCCAGGGCCGACAGCACGGTGCAGGCCAGCTCCTCGGCCTCCTCGTCGTCGAAGCCGCTGGCCCGGAACTTGGCGGCCAGGACGGCCTGCCAGTTGCGCAGCGCCTCCAGGCAGGCCTGCTGGATCGAGGGGGTGCGGCCGAGCGTCTCCAGGGCGGTCGCCGTCACCGGGCAGCCCTCGGCCCAGTCCGACTCGCGCAGGGCGGTGGCGAGGGTGCGGGCGCAGTTCTCCACCGCCACCGCGGGGTCGTCGGAGCCGGCCAGCCCGGAGCTGAGCATCTCCGCGAACTCCCGGTCGCCGTGCTGGATCGCGGCGACGGCCAGCTCCTCCTTGCCGTTGGGGAAGAAGTGGTAGACGGAGCCGAGGGTCGCCTCCGCCTCCTGGGCGATCAGCTTGATGCCCGTGCCCTCGTACCCCTGGCGCTGGAAGAGCCGCGACGCGGCTCGCACCACGCGCTCGCGGGTGCCGAGACCTGCTCCCGCGGGCGACGCGCCCGCGTCCTGCGGCTTCGTTTTCATGCGAACAATCTACTTGGTAGAGCGATCGTTCTAAAGGCTGCTACATTGACTCCTAGATAGAGCGTTCGTTCTAAGGGAGATACGCATGGGTAACAAGTCGTTGACGCTCATCGGTCTGGGCCCGATGGGCCAGGCCATGGTGAACACCTACCTGGACAACGGCTACCAGGTGACCGTCTGGAACCGCACCGCCGCCAAGGCGGAGCCGCTGGTCGCGCGCGGCGCCGTCCTCGCGCCGACGGTCGAGGAGGCGCTGGCGGCCAACGAGCTGGTGGTGCTCAGCCTCACGGACTACGACGCGGTGTACGCGGTCCTGGAGCCGGCCGCCGGCTCCCTCTCCGGGAAGGTCATCGCCAACCTCACCTCGGACACTCCCGAGAAGGCCCGTGAGGCGGCCGCGTGGGCGGCCAAGCACGGTGCGAAGCACCTGACCGGTGGTGTGCAGGTCCCGCCGCCGCTGATCGGCAAGCCGGGCTCGTCCACCTACTACAGCGGCCCCAAGGACGTCTTCGACGCCCACGAGGAGGCGCTGAAGGTCCTCACCGAGGCCGACCACCGCGGTGAGGACGCCGGCCTCGCCGCGATGTACTACCAGGCCCAGATGACCATCTTCTGGACCTCGATGCTCAGCTTCTACCAGGCCCTGGCCCTGGGGCAGGCGAACGGTGTCACGGCGCAGGACCTGCTGCCCTACGCCAAGATGCAGTTCGCGATGATGCCGCACTTCCTCGACCTGTACGCCCAGCACGTCGACACCGCCTCCTACCCGGGTGACGTCGACCGCCTCGCGATGGGCGCGGCCAGCATCGACCACGTCACGCACACCCACGCGGACGCCGGCGTGAACACCACCCTCCTCGACGCCGTCTCCGCGATCTTCCACGCGGGCATGGACAAGGGCTTCGCCGAGAACAGCTTCTCCAGCCTCATCGAGATCCTGAAGAAGCAGGCGGGCTGAGACGGCCGGGTGTGGTCTGCCGGAGTCCGCACCTCAGACAGCCCACACCCGGCGTTCCGCGCCCGCCGGCACCGCCGGACGGGCGCGGTCGACGGCGAACCGGTCGTCGACGGCGGCGCGCCGGTCTTTCAGATCAGCGTGGCGGCCTGACCCGCGGCGCGGAAACCGGACTCGATCGCACCCTCGATGAAGGCGCCGTGCCAGCCCTTGGCGATGTCGCCGCCCGCGAACAGGATCCGCCCGTGCGGTTGCTCGATGGCGGGGAAGAGCCCGAGGAGCTGGCCGGGACGGCGCAGCCCCCAGCCGCCGGTGTACTGCTGCTTCGCCCACTCCATCGCCTGGTACTCCAGGACGGTGGTGCCGGGCAGGAGCTGCTGCACGGCCGTCTGCACGGCGCTCGCGTTGGCCACGTCGAGCGACGGGCCGGTGAAGGCCACGTACAGACGGCCCTTCGCGGTCTTCACCTGCGGCACCATCATCAGGATCGGAGAACCCTCGCCCGCCTGGGCGACCGAGGGCGGGATGCTGCCCTGCACATGGACCCACACCTTGGTGGCGTGCGGTATCCCGATGCCCTCGCTCGACGCCCGCTTGTGGGCGGTCGGCAGCCCGGGGCTGAAGGTGATGTTCTTCCACGTGTTGGTGGACGTGGCCACGACCACCGCCGGTGCGGTGAAGGTGGCCCCCGACGTGGTCTCGACGGTCACCGTCCCGCCCGACTGCGTGACCTTCTTGACCGGCGAGCTGAGCCTCACATCGGCCTGGGCCTCGGTGAGCATCTTCTGCAGCACCGCGATCATGCCGCCCACCGGGCGCAGGCTCATGGTGGTCGTGTACTCGCCGTAGGTGCCACCGGCGAGCTGGATCCACTGGGCCATGCCGGTGAGCGCGCCCAGGCTGCTGGAACCGCCGGAGTAGACGGAGGTCTCGCTGTTCAGCCACTGCTTCTCGGTGGGGGACAGCGAGAGTTGACCGAGCCGGTCGGCCAGCGACAGCGGGTCGACCGACTGGAGGAGGTCCGCGCGGTACAGCGGATCGTAGGGCCGCTCGAAGTAGTTCGCGGACCCGGAGTAGAACGTGCTCCAGAGCTGGTCGAGGGAGGTGAGGGCGGCCGTGGGGTCGAGGGTCTGGAAGCCCTGGGTGCCGGGCAGGATGAACTGCTCCGCGGCGACGTCCTCGTACGTCCCGATGTTGTAGCGCCGCAACTCCTCGTGGATCAGCGGCTGCTGCGGCCCGAGCCAGCCGGCGCCCGCCTCGATCTGGGCCCCGGCGTAGGTGGTGGTGAAGACCCGGCCGCCTATGCGGTTCTGGGCTTCGAGTACCAGCGGCTTCAGGCCCTTGAGCGCCAACTCCCTGGCCACGGTGGCTCCCGCGTAGCCGGCGCCGATGATGATGACGTCCGCCGCCGTGGCGGCGTGGGCTCGGCCCGCACCGACGGTCGTCGACAGGAGCGTGGCGCCGAGCGCCGAAGCACCGGCGGCCTTGAGCAGACTTCGGCGGCCGAGACGGCCGTCGGCCGCGGGGTTGGACGCAGAGCGACGGAAAGACATGGAAAACAACTCCACTCGCTTGTGGTTGTCAGGTCCTCGCCATTAGGCTGAGGAGGGCACGCGGAATTCAGCGGGCACCGTGCGCGGGCGCACGGAATGAGCCGGGGAGCGGCCCGCGGGCAGGCGTGTCAGGAAATGGACGCGCCGAGAACGAACCCCGTCAGTTCGTCGTCGACGACGCCGGTGCCCGAGGCGCCGGCCTTCCGCGAGAAGGGTTGAGTCACAGCGCGCTCCGCGCTGTCGCTCCCCCCGGGAAAGCGGCGCGGACGGCTATGGGAAAGCGGACATCACGTCACAGCTGGAGGCCGCACTGCCTCGGGACGGATGTGCCGCAGGAGATGATCATCTGCTGTGTGTGTCGGGTGTCCCCCACCTGGTTCTCTTCATGTTCTTCCCCCGGTTACGTACCTCGGCGCAAAACACCCTTGTTTCCCTGTGCCGAGGCGTTGTCGAAACTTTAAACGTGCCGCGTCATCGCATGTTCTCTGTCCGTCCACGGCCCGGTAATTTTCCGCACATTCATGTTTGCGCGGATACTCTGCGGGAAATCGACGGCACTCTCCGAGATCGAGGACCCCGCATTCCGCCCGACGTGCCCGAAAAGTCCGGCGAGCAACGCGAAAGCCCCCGACCGTCGTTACGGTCGGGGGCTTTCACGGTGAGGAGCGGAACCGGGGAGCGGAGGCGCCGCGGGCGCACGGGATGCCCGCACACCGGCCCACGCCCGGGGCGTCGGACCCGGCCCGTCCCGACCAGGTCGGGCGGAACGCGGCCGGTCCGCCTCCCGTCAGATGTAGTCCGTACCGGGCTCAAGGCCCAGCAGGACCCGGCCGTGCGCCTCCAGCGAGCTGACGGGGGTCAGCAGGCCGTGCAGGGAGAGCGCGACGATGTCCCGGTAGGCGCGCTGGAACGCGTTGCTGCGGGAGATCGTCGAGGCGGAGCTGATGTTGTACAGGATCTCGGCCGCCTCCTTCGCGGTCTGCACGACGTAGCCGACCTGGCCGCGGACGGCGGCCTTGGCCTCGACGGTCATCTTCTCGCCCGCGTCCTCCGCGCCCTGCATGCTCTCCAGCCAGGTGCGCTGGAGCGCCTCGCACGCGGCGATCTTGTTCGCCGCCGTCGCCAACTGCACCCAGGTGTACGGGTGCCGGCTCTGGTCCGTCCACTCCGTGTACGTGATCTTCTTGCCGGGGAGCCGCTCGGTGAAGAGGTCGAGCGCGGCCTTCGCCAGCCCGATGTACACCGGTGCGCACGTCGCCAGGATGTAACTGGTGAGGTTGTAGTTCCGGCCGTTCACCTTCTCGTTCCACCGGTCACCGGTGGAGGCGTCGTACACGCTTCCGTCCACCACGCGGTGCGCCGGTACGAAAACGTCACGGACCGACGAGGTGACACTTCCCGTGCCCGCCGCGCCGAAGGTGTCCCAGTCGTCCGCGACGGAGACCTCGGAGATCGGCACGACGGCGAAGAGTTCCTCGTGCCCGCCGTCCGGAGTCTCCACCATGGCGGCGCAGATGTTCCATTCGGCCCCGCGCACCCCGGTGTTGAAACGCCAGGTGCCATTCAGGATGTATCCGCCGTCGGTCGCTTTCATTGTGCCCGTCGGCGTGAAACCGCCCGACACCCGCACGGAGCCGTTCGCGAAGATCTCCTCCTGGGCCTTGTCCGGATACAGGCTCACGATCCACGCGCTGGACATCCAGACGGAGGCGACCCAACCCGTCGAACCGCAACTGCGGGCGATCTCGGTCAGCACCGACGCCTGTTCGGCCGCGGAGAGATCGAGCCCGCCGAAACGCTCGGGAACCGCGGCACGGAAGACGCCCGCCTCCTCGAGCAGTTCGATGCTCTCCTTCGGTATCCAGCGCTCGGACTCGGCGGTCCCGCTGTTCTGCCGCAGTTTGGGGGAAATCCTGCCGATGGCGTCCAGCATCGTCGCGAGTTTCGTCGGGGATTTCTCCTTGGGCGCAGTCATGCTGCCTCCTCCCATCCTCACCATGTGTGGTCACATGTGTCGTCGATCGAGGTCGGTGATTTCTTGTGAAACTGTCGCCGGTCACCTTATCGACGAACGGTGGGACACCCTTCTGTGTTCCGGTCACGGGACGGTAATCGACCCCTCGTGAATTCTCGGAAAATTCCGGTTACTCGACGATGGGCGCGATGTTTCCGTGCCTGCTTGACGGCGCCGCCCGAGCCGGCTGAAAAGCCCTACGACCCGTTCACCGCCGGGTAGTCCGTGTATCCCTCGGGTCCCTTCACGCCACTCGCGAAGTACGTGTCGCGGTCGCCGGTGGCCAGCGGGCGGCCGTGGGTGAACCGATCGACGAGGTCCGGGTTGGCGATGAAGGGGGCGCCGAAGGAGACCGCGTCGGCCAGACCCCGTTCGAGCAGGTCGTTGCCGCTCGCCCGGGTGAAGCCGAGGTTGGCGACGATGGCGCCGCGGTAGTGGGCGCGGTAGCGGCTGAACGCGGCGAGGGTGTCGTCGCTCGCCCCGCCGGGTTCCGGGCCGAGGAGGTGGAGATAGGCCAGTCCGCTGTCGCCGAGGCGCTTGAGGAGCTGGTCGTACTCGGCGAGTTGCTCGTCGTCCGCGGTGAAGGCGGGTTCGTGACGCCAGTAGGGGGAGAGCTTGACGGCGACGCGGTCGCTGCCCCACACCCCGCTGACGGCGTCCAGGATGTCGAGGAGGAACCGCGCCCGCTTCTCACCGCTGCCGCCGTAGGCGTCGGTGCGCCGGTTGAGACGGGGGTTGAGGAACTGGGCCACGAGGTGGGACACCTGCGCGTGGATCTCCAGGCCGTCGAATCCGGCGCGCAGTGCGTTGGTGGCCGCCTGCCGGTAGGCGCCGATCGTGGCGGCGATCTCCGAGGCGCTCAGGGCGCGAGGCGTGACGGTGTCCTTCGGGCCCTCAGGGGTGAAGGACATCTCGTGGGGATTGACCGCAGAAGGTCCCGCGGGGAGCCTGCCGCCGTGGTAGTCGGGGTGGGAGACCGCGCCGACGTGGCCGAGTTGCGAGACGATCCTCCCGCCCGCGGAGTGCACGGCTTCGGTGACCTTCGCCCAGCCCGCGGTCTGGGCGTCCGTGTAGAGGCCGGGGACGTTGACGAAGCCGATCGCGTCCGTGCTGACCCAGGTCCCCTCGCTGACGATCAGGCCGGCGCCGGCGCGCTGGCTGTAGTAGGTGGCGTGCAGGGCGGTGGGGGCCAGTTCCTCGTTGTCGGCCCGAGCGCGCGTCATGGGAGCCATCACGACGCGGTTGGGCAGGTCGAGCGCGCCCAGCCGAACGGGCTGAAGGAGGGGCTGGGCGCCGGGTGCGGGGGTCTGGTCGGACATCGGGATCTCTTTCGCGGTGGGAGACGCTGCTCACGGGGATACGGGGACAGGGAGGTGCGGAAAGGAGGGGAATAGGGAGATGCGGAAATGAGGGGGAATGCGTCGATGCGGACACGAGCGGCACGGCGGTGGGGCGGGATCAGTCCTGTCTGAGGGCGTGGAGGGCGTGGAGGGCCGACAGCGGGTCGCCGAGCTGGATGAGCCGGCCTCCCGTGTTGCTGAGCACGACCTCGTGGCCGTGGCGGATCGCGTGCCGGGCCATGGCCTGGGCGAACACCCCGGCTTTGAGCGTGCCGATCCTCAGCGGGCGCCCTCCTGTCCTGAGCCGGTGGTGCGTGCGGTGGTGAGCAGGACCGTTCCGCTCTTGGCCGGGCGGCGGGCGTGCTCGATGGCCGCCTTGAAGTCGGCGAGGTCGTAACTGCCCGCGACTTCCAGCAGGTCGGGCCTGCTACGCGCCAACTCCTGGGCGAACGCGACGTCCTGGGCCCGCTCCTGCGGGGTGCGGCTCGTCCAGCGCAGGACGGTCACGCCCCGCACCGTCAGCGCCCGCCCGATGAGGGGCAGCGCCTCCAGCGGGGTCGTGCCGGAACCCAGCTGTCCGTAGGAGACCAAGGTGCCGTCGTCGGCGAGCAGTTCGGCGAGGTCGCGGGTCATGGCGCCGCCGACGCTGTCGAGGACCACCCGCACGCCCCGCTCGCCGGCGTAGAGGCTGACCTGTGCCCGCCAGTCGTCGTCGCAGGTCGCGACCGCGGGCTGGGAGGGGTGGAGCGCACGTAGTCTCTCGGCGCCGGAAGCACTGCGCACGAGGTTGATCAACCGCACGTCGTGCCGGGCGGCGGTCGCGCTGACCAGCCTGCCGATGGACGATCCGGCGGCGGTCTGGAGGACAGGACCCGGCCGCCCGCGCAGGGCGTCCTCCACCGCGCGGTACAGCATGCGCAGCGTCAGCGGGTTGACCAGCATCAGGGCCGCGGTCTCGTCGCTGACCCCGTCCGGCACCGGCACCGCCAGCTCGGCGGGCACCACGACGAAGTCGCTCCACGTTCCCGGCGCGGGGAAAACCGCCACCCGCTGCCCCGGCCGCTGCGCCCGCACGTCCGCTCCGACGCTCTCGACGACGCCCATGCCCTCCACTCCGGGAGTCCGGGCCTCCTCCTGCTGTTCCGGTGGCCCCGGCGGACCCTCCACACCGATCAGGTCCCCCGGATGAACGGGACTGACCAGCACGCGGACCAGAACCTCCCCGCTGCCGGGGGTCGGCCGGTGGGGCTTCTCCCTCAGCGTCAGTACCTGTGCGGGGTTCCCTCGGCGGGTGTACTCCACGGTGCGCATGGGTGCCCCCTCGACTCTTTGATGATGGGCAACATTAAAAAGAATGATGAGGGGTAACATCGAAAACGTCAATCAGCGCCGACGCGGGAGGGCGGCCATGCCGCGGATCACCAAGGAAGACAAGGCCAGGAACCGGCAGAACATCGTCGAGGCGGCCGGGCGCATGTTCCGCTCACAGGGCGTCGACGCCGTGGGGATCGCCGACCTGATGAAGGAAGCGGGCCTGACCCACGGCGGCTTCTACAACCACTTCGCGTCCAAGGGCGATCTGGCCACCGAGGCGTGCGGCACCTCGTTCGAAGCCTCTCTGGGTGGCCTGCGCCAGATCATCGAAGAGGGCGCCGACCGCAATGGCCCCCCGCTGAAGCGCGTGGTGGACACCTACCTCTCGGCCGCCCACCGCGACGCGTCGGACGGCGGCTGTCCCTCCGCCTCCCTGGTCATCGACGCCGGACGGCACACCGACACGGTCCAGAGCGCCTACGCGACCGGCGTGGAGGGCTATCTCACGGGATTCGCCGAGGAGTTCGCCCGTGAGCACGAAGGGGAGATCACCTCACAGGAGGCGCGCGACCGTGCGGTGCTGCTGCTCAGCCGACTGGTAGGGGCGATGGTCCTCGCCCGCGCCGTCAGCGACGTCCAGCCCGAACTGTCCGACGAGATCCTGCGGACCTGCCGCGCGCACGCTCTCGACTGAGGGCTGCGCGCCCGTGCGCTCGACCCGGGGTCGCCCTGTCGGCCCGGGTGGATGGCCGCGGGTCCGTGTCCCCGCCGTCGCGGCCGTACACCCGCTGGGTGGTCACTGGTCGGACGCGCTCCGGTCGGCTGATCCGGATCGGAGCAGCGCCGTGCGGAGCGACGTGTGCAGCCACTGCTCGACCTTGTCCAACGGCCAGTCGTTGTCGTCGGTCAGGGTGAAGTAGGCGCCGTTGCCCAGGTAGAACCAGAGGGTGTCGGTCGCTTCCCGCACATCGATCCCGTTCCGCAGGGCGCCCAGCTCGGCCAGCCGTCGCGCGGTCCTGGCGAGGCCGTCGCGGAGGCTGGCGTGCGCGGTCCGCAGCGCCTGTGCCGCGGCGGCGTCGTGGGGAGCGGTGTCGATGACGACGCGCATCAGGCCGCGGGAGCCCTCGAAGTGGACCCGGGTGGCGTGGGTGATGAAGCGCAGCAGCTCGTCGGCGTCCGCCGTTCCCGCGATGTGCCCGTAGGTCTCCTCCACGTCAGGCGCGGTCGTCCTGGTCTCGATGATCGCCTTGAGGAGCCCCTGCTTTCCGCCGCCCACCGCGTACACCGTGGCCGGCGCGACGCGTGCGGCCGTGGCGATGTCGTCGACGGTGGTCGCGAAGTAGCCCTTGCCGGTGAACAGCTCGCGCGCGGCCTCATGGATCGCCTGGCGCGTCGCGGCCGCGTACTCGGCCCGCCTGCCGCCGGCCGCCTTCTTCGATTCTCTGGTCGACACAGCGGCATGGTACCGCTCGGTTCATCAGAGCCTGACTCTGGCGAGTGGTGATGGCTCTACTGGTGAGGCGTATAGTCCAATTCCGCGTTCGAGATCCTGAGCAGGGGAGTTGCTGATGACCTATGTGTTCGTTCCGGGGGCCTGGCACGGTGGCTGGTCGTGGCACCCGGTGGCACAGCGGATGGCCGGTGCCGGTCATCGGGCCGTCGCGCTGACCATGCCCGGTCTCTCGCCCGGTGACGACCCGCGCGCACTGCGACTGGCCGACGCGGTGGAGTACCTGACGGCCGAGATCGAGCGCCGGGACCTGACCGACGTGGTGCTGGTCGGCCACAGCTGGGGCGGCATACCGATCGCCGGCGCCGTGCGGCGGCTGGCAGGACGCCTGTCGGGCATCGCCCTGGTCAGCGCGTTCGTCCCGCGGCCCGGCGAGTCGATGGCCGACGCGATGGGCCCGGAGATCGGCGGCTATGTGCGCGCGACGATCGCGGCCTCACCGGACCACACCATCGGGGTGGACTTCCCCTCGTTCCGCGCCTCACTCATGCAGGACGAGCCGGAGGACCTCCAGCGTCTGGTCCACGACCTGCTGGTGCCGCAGCCCGGCGGCTACATGCTCGACGCGCTCGACACCGTCGACCTCACCGCCGCGGAGGTGCCGATCACCTATCTCCTAGCCGAGAACGACCGCGCGCTCGCCGCGCCGGGCGCTGAACTCGCCGCCCGTGCCGGCGTGGAGCCGGTCCTTGTCCCGGGAACGCACGAAACGATCCTCACCCACCCGGACGATGTGGCGAAGGCACTCCGCGACCAGACGGAGAAGTAGCGCGCGTCAGGCACCGGGCACGCGCGGACGGCGGACCGAGCGCGGCTGCCACGACGAAGCGGTCGACGGCCGACTGCTCGACGGCTCGACGGTGACGGCGGTCAGGACGGACACGGTGGTTCCCGGACGGCGTCGAGCCGTCCGGGTGCCGGGCCGGCCCCGAACGCGGAGAGGGCGGTGCCCCGCGGAACTGACCGCGGGGCACCGCCGGGAGGCAGCGGCCTCAGCCCTTCGTGTAGACGATGCTGGAACTGGAGACGTAGGTCCTGGACGTCCTCGTCCAGCTCCAGCCGCCCGTCCGCGTCCACTTGATGCCGGTGAACGCGATCCGGTAGGAGGTGCGGTCACGGTAGGAGTACTGGTAGCGCGTCTCGTACGTGGCCAGGATCTTCTGCCGGCCGTAGCCGTACCAGGCCACCACCTTGCACTTGAACACGTACTGGTTGCGGTAGCGGTACTGCCGCTTCCACGCGGTGATCGGCACCGGCCCCTTGTCGCCGCTGACGACGTCCCAGAACCAGTGGTAGTTGTAGTTGTGCCAACTGCCGTAGCTCCACCGTGTGGTGCGCAGCACCGTGGTGAAACTCCGGCCGGTCCAGGCGTGCTTGGGGACCCGGCAGGTGGCGCAGCCGGTGACGTCGTCGCTGTTGACGGGGTCGGCGCAGGCGTAGTCGTAGGCGTTGCAGCTACCGCCCGGGATCGGGTCGGCCGACAGGAACCGGCCCGTCGTGGGGTTGTAGAGGCGCACCCCCATCAGGGTGAGCCCGGTGAGTGTCTCGGTCGACCGGTGCATGCCGCCGTGCCAGCCGTAGCGGACGCCTGACGCACCGGAGACGTTGCCGTACTCGTCCGTGCGCTGCACCGTCGGCGCCTGGCTCGCGTCCAACGGCAGTTGGACGACCACGTCGCCGTGCAGGTTGACCAGGTGCAGGACGGTGTTGCCCGACTTGGCGGTGGTGGCCGCCAACTGGCCGTCGAATCCGTCGACATGGCGCGTCATCGAGCCGGTCGCGGTGTCCTCCA
The DNA here is from genome assembly GCF_005222485.1 of Streptomyces griseoviridis. NCBI lineage: Bacteria > Bacillati > Actinomycetota > Actinomycetes > Kitasatosporales > Streptomycetaceae > Streptomyces > Streptomyces griseoviridis. Next base: position 1,078,649 of record NZ_CP029078.1, on the reverse strand, counting down.
CGATCCAGCGCGGGGAGTCCGCGTCGGATCCGTAGTGGTTGACCTTGGACGCGGTGCGGGTCCAGGTGCCCGACGCGTTCGACTCCACCGTCCAGCCGCGGGTGCGGAGTTGGGAGTCGAGGGTCCAGGTCTGCCGCTGCCCGCCCGAGACCTGCTGGCGCACCAGGTCGTCGGCGAAGTACGCCAGCGTGGTGCCGGGCGCCGAGGTGGTGCGGCCGAAGGCGTCGTAGACGTAGCCGGGGTCGACCAGCCGGTCGGCGCTGTCGTAGGTGTGGTTGACCGTCGTCGCTCCGCCGGTGGTGCAGGCCAGACCGGGCTGCGCCGCGGAGGTGGCCAGGGCGGTGCGGTTGGAGTTCTTGTCGAAGCCGTAGCTGCGGGTGACGCAGACGGCGTCGACGGTGTCGTCCTCGGCCCGGGTCAGACGGCCGGCCTTGTCGTAGCGGTAGCTCTGGGTGGACGTCTGCCCCAGGGAGCCGGTGTACAGCGACCGCTGCCCGTGCACCGTGGGGACGAGGGTCTCGGAGAAGACGACCGTCCCGTCGCTGTCGCGGGTGTAGACGCGCTGGGTCGGCATGCCCGCCGGGTTGGTGCTCTGGGCGAGGGTGTAGCCGCCGGGTAGCTGCTGGCTGCGGACCTGCCCGTCGGCGTCGTAGCGGACCGACAACGTGCCGGCCACCGAGTCGGTCAGCGACGTCGGCAGATCGCGCGGATCCACCGCCGTGTCGTAGGCGTACGTCGTGGTGGACGGCACGGTGTCGCCGACCACGACCGGGCGGTCCTGCGCGTCGTAGGAACTGGTGGTCGTGGCGCCGTCGGCGTCCGTGTACGAGATGAGGCGGCCCAGCCGGTCGTACGCCTTCGTGATGGTGCCGCCGTCGGTCGAGGTGATCGTGGCGACCTTGCCGCTGCCGGCGTCGTACGTCGTGGTGACGGCGGGGACGGCGGTGCCGAGACCTCCGGTGACCGTGACGTTCCGGGCGCGGCCCGCCGCGTCGTACGTGGTGGACTTCACCCGCGTCGCGCCGCCCGCGGTCTCCGTCAGCTTGGCGGTCTCCCCCCAGCGGTCGTACTCGGCGACAGTGGTCACCAGCTCCGACGGGTTGGACCCGCCGCCCGTGACGGCCGCGGCCGGCCGGGTGCGGCACACCTCGCCCGCCCACTCGGGGCGCCCGCCGCACACGCCGGTACCTGTCCCGGCGTAGTAGTCCGTGAGGACGGTCCCGGCGTCGGAGCCGGTGGAGCCGGGCAGGCTGCGGCTGGTCTGGCGACCGTCGCCGTCGTAGCCGGCCTTCTCGGTGATGGCGAGGCCGCCGGGGTCCTGGACCGTGCTGGTCGGCTTGCCGAGGACCCAGTCGTACCCGGTCCGCACGGTCCGGGCGTCGGCCGTCAGCGCCGGCCAGTTGCGGGGCTGCCCGCCCTCGGTGCTCTGGGTGACCTTGTCGGAGACGGTCGCGGTGCCGTCGGTGGGACGGCCCCCGTCGTACTCGTTGACGGTGCGGTGCCGCACGGCCAGCTGGTCGCCGGCCGCCGCCACGGTGGTGCTGCCCTCCTTCAGATCGGCCTCAAGCACCACGCGGTGCAGCGGCCCGAGGGTCTCCAGCTCGCGGGAGCCGTCGGCGTTGTAGACGCCCCTGTTGGAGAGGAGTTCGGCCCGCTCGGCGGCGGGCAGCACGGCGATGCCGAGGTCGTTCAGGCGTGCCTGGTCTGCGTTGGTGGCTCCGAGCGCGAGCGCCCGGTTGGCCGCCGACAGCTCCCGCACCGCGTTGCCCGCCGCGTCGTACTCCGTGGTCGTGACGTTCTTCGCGGGATCGAGGGTGTTGACCTCGCGGCCGGACGCGTTCAGGTAGTGGACCATGGCGCGGCCGTAGGTGGTCGCGGTCAGGTCGGCACCGTCGTGCGAGGCCGGTGCGGAGCCGCTCGGCAGGACGGCCGTCGCGTCGCTCGGCGCGTCGAACTGGCCCCACGCCCGCACGTCGCTCGCGCCGAACGCGGCGGGAGCCCGGGTGCCGGTGAGCGGCACGCCGTAGACGATCGAGGTCACGGCCGCCGAACCGTCCGGCTGATCGGCCGAACCGGCCGAGAGGGTGGGACGGGAGACCTTCAGCAGCATGCCGTCACCAGCCACCGCGGCCGCGCCGGCCTTGCCGTGGACGAAGGTCCAGGGAAGCTGCCCCGGCGGCGTCATGCCGGTGACACGTCCGGCGCTGTCGTAGCCGTACGTGGTCTTCAGCGCCGGGGAGATGCGAGGGTCCCAGGTCTCGCGCAGCCGGCCCGCGCTGTCGTAGGCGTACTTCGCGACGGCCGTCGCCGTCGACGCGGTCGCGCCGGGCGAGGTGGCCCAGGCACGGATCTCCGCCACCTGGTCCTTCACGTCGCCCAGCGCACTGGACGTGGCGGTGGTGGACGTCGCGTACACGAACTCCAGGACCTTGCAGCCGCGGGTGGCGGGAGACGCCTCGCAGGCGCCGACGGTGACCGCGCTGCTGGCGACGATCACATGCTTGGGCCGGGCCAGGACCTTGCCGTCCACGGTGACGGCCTCGGAGACCACCTCGGTGGTCGAGTGGGCCTCGCCGTCGATCAGGGAGCGCACGACGACCCACGCGTCGGCGGAGGCGTTGACCCGGCGGAACGTGGTCACGGCGCCCTCGGTGTCCGCGAGGGTGAAGTCGCCCGAGGCGAAGGCGCCCTTGAGGGTCAGGTTCTCCGATCCCGGCTCGGCGACCCACCCGGTGCGGGCCGCGTCTGCGGTGAAGGCGACGGTCATGCCGTCGGTGCTCACCACGTCGAGCGACGACGCGGAGGTCTTGACCAGTTGCGTGTAGTCGGACTCCACGGCCTGGGCCGCGGTGCCGCTGGTCCACTCCTTGCCGAAGATGGCGGCCTGGCCCTGCTGCGCCGCCCCGGCCTGGGGGGTGCGCGAGGACGCGGCGCGCGTCACCGACGTGTCGAACAGCGAGACGTCGGTACCGGACAGCGTGTAGTCACCGGTGAGGAGGTTCAGCGAGCCAGGACCGGCCTCCGCGGCGGCGGCGCCGTTCGCGTCGCGGTCCACGACCGCGGTGAGCGGCTGGGTGCTGCCCGAGGCACTGTTCGGGCCGGTGAAGTCGGCCTTGATCTGGATCGAGCCGTCCGGGTCGACGGTCTGCGTGGTGTTCCACACCAGGGCGACGTTGCGGCCCCCGGTGAGCGGCACGGGCCAGCCGGACAGCGGTGTGCCCCCGGAGGTGACGTGGGCGGCGGGGATCGCCGTCCACGCGTCGGCCTCGGAACGGCGCCAGGAGAAGGACACCTTGTCGTAGCGGCCGGCGTCGGCCTCGGCGACCAACGGCAGGCGCCGGGCGGTGCGTTCACCGTCGGCGGGCTGGACGAAGCCGCCGGGGCCGGCGTGGAAGACGTACTCCGCGGCCTCGGACTTGTTGTCGGCCTTGTCGACCGCGCGGACCTGGAGGGTGTGGGTGCCGTCCTTGGGCGGGGCGATGCTGAGGGCCTTGGGTGTGGAGGCGCCACCGGTGGCGACCTTGGTCCAGGTCACGCCGTCGAGCGACCACTCGAGCCAGTTGTGGTCGGTACCGGACGGCGGGGTGACGGTGAACGTGCCCGCCTGGCCCGCGCCCTTGACCCACGAGCCGGTCGGGTAGTGCGTCGAGGTGATCGCGGAGGGCGCGGAGGGGGCGGTGGTGTCGACGGTGAAGGTCTTCCAGGCCGACCAGCCGTTGTTGTAGTGCGTCCCGTCGTAGGGCGAGGTGCGGAACCTGTACGTCTTGCCGTTCGCCAACACCCCGGCGGACACGGTCACTTCGGCGGTCTGGCCGGACGGCACGTACGGCGACACGAGGACGCCCCCGACCTGGGTGTCGGTGGCGCTGTCGTAGATCTGGAAGGTGCCGTTGACCTGGTCACCGTCGGCATCCACGAAGGTGTCGCGCAGGGTGGGCCTGAGGGTGTTGACCGCCCAGGCGCCACCGTAGGAGAAGTACGGCGGCCCGGCCTCCTGCTTGGTGCCGGTGCGCGGCCGGTAGTTGTAGTTCACGACCAGCTTCGGCGGATTGCTCGCCGCGTTGGCGGAGTTGACCCGCTTCCACTGGGCGACCACCGTCTCGCTGGTGGCCCGCAGCCCCAGATGACCGCGGGTGGCCTTCGCCGAGGCCCACTCCTGCACCAGGCCGGTCACATCGGCGTTGATCCAGCCCTTCGGCTGGGTCGCCGCGCAGGAGGCGTTGCCGCGGGTCTCCGTCGAGGTGGCCTTCAGCGCCGTCCACGCGGGCTGCGCGGTCCAGCGCGACGAGGTGGACGCCGCTCCCGCCGACCACACCTCCCACGGCTGGACCTTGCAGTCGGTGTTGCCTGAGTGGAAGTTCCACAGCGACAGCTTGGCGCTGGAGACCAGCGCGTCCTGGATCGGCGAGGTGTTCCAGGTGACGAAGGAACGGGCCGTCCTGGGCGTGCCGTTGGCGTTGGTGGTGCCGGGATTGCCGAAGTCCAGCTCGGTGTCGTTGGACCAGTCGACGGTCTCGCCCTGCTGGACGTAGGTGTCGAAGACGTTGGACAGCGCCGAGGCGGACGGGTCGACGGTGACCGGGTACACCGTGTCGGGATCATCGAGGAACGCGCTGTCCGGGGTGATCACCAGGTCGATGGAGGAGCCCTTCTGGACGACCTCCATCCCGACCTTCGCCTTGCGGGTGTGTTCGCCGGACCGCTTGTCGACGGAGGCGTCCCACATGACCGGCGCGGGCATGACCGCGCGGGTCTTCTTCCCGCCGTCCGTGAACCGGACGCTGCCGTCCTTCAGTTGCTCGGCCTTCAGCCCTGCGGCCCGCAACGGCAGGGTGTAGGTGTAGGCGTCCCCGGTGGGACGCTGCTTGATCTCGACGAACTGCTCGAAGCCGGTGCGGGTGGCCTCGACCACGACGTCGGCGCCTGGCACCGCCTCGGCGTAGGTGGCCCGGGTGCCGTCCAGCGCGGGCTTCGGCAGACCGCCCTTCCACTGGAGGGTGACCCGCTGGTCCCCGTCGCCGAGCGTGACCAGGTCGGTGGCGTCGGCGGACCGGGTCGCCCGCAGGGAGCGCGCGACCGTGCCGGTCTTCCCGGCCAGGCGCAGCCCTCCGGGGTGCGCCTTGGGACGGACGGTGCCGTCCTCGGTCCGTACCAGGTCCAGGTCGACGGTCCGCCAGGTGTCGGTGTCGTCGTCCTTGAACCGCACCGGGCCGGCGCTGAGTTCGGTGGTGAGCGTGCCGTCGGCGTTCGCCCACGTGGTCGAGGTCTCGGTGCGTTCGGCGAGCGCCTCGACCCGCTTGCCGGACAGGCGAGCCGCGACGCGGGCGGACGGGATGTCGGCGGCCTCGGAGGCGGCGGCCGCTGCCGGGGCCTCGGGCGGCTCCGCGCGGGGCGCGGCCACGGCGCCGGTGAAGACGCCTTCGAGGAGAGAGGCGGCGAGGGCCAGGCAGAGGCTCCCCGCTACCCAGCCGGGTCTCCTCCGGTGCCGGGCGGATCTGCCTTCAGGCGGTTCAGGTTGACGCATCGTCAGGACTCCGGTCGCTCGTCCGGCGCCCGGCACGGTGGTGACGGGCGCGATCACCGACCTGTCCGGATCGGATAGGTCGGCGCCGGGGCAGGGGGCAACGTCAGCACCACCCGCCCGACGCCGTCGGACGCGCACTCGGGACCCCCGTAACCCGAAGTGATCATGATCGTGCGGAATGTGGCGATCGTGGTATGGGTGGCGGCACCCATCTTCAAGACCACGTCCGCGACGCGGGACCGGCCCCGAGGAGCGGGCCCCGCCGCGGCCGGCGCGGCCCGCCGCCGACCTGTCGGCCGGATCGGCACGCAACCGGCCGGTCACCGAACGGGCCATGGCCGCGACGATGACCTGCGCGAACGCCGAACCTGCCCGCCGTCTCACCGGTGAGGAGGCGGGCATACTCACCGCCGGCCTCGGCTCCGGACCGCGGCCGTCCGCGCCAGACGGCCCGAGCACCGGGTCCGCGGCCCGCGCGGCGGGCTCGTCAACCGGGCGAGGGGCCGAACGAGTTGAACGGGAGCGGCCTGGACGGCGGATAGGCTGAGGCGGACGTGGCGAAGACCGGCCCGTCGCCCCGCCCCGGCCCGCCCTTCTGGAGGTACCGCCGTCGTGACCCCCGCGCGCTCCCGTCCGGAGCCGGCCCAAGGAAGCGCTGCCGCCCCGAGCGGCCGTGCGCGCCTGTGGCGGCAAGTCGCCTCCCTCGCCGCCTGGTGGCTCCTGCTCACCCTGGCCCTCTGGCTGCTCGGCCTGATCGTGGACCAGCCCGCGGGCTTCTGGGCGTGCGCCGCGTCGGCCGCCCTTCTGGTCGCCATCGGCGAGGCCGGCGCCTCGCTCCGCTCCTGGGCGACGTCCCGACGGGGGCGAGAGGGCAAGCGCGGCTGACCGGGTTCCGGCGGGTGCCCTGGGCCGAAGTCGCCCCGACGCCATGTCCGTTGCCGCCCGGCGGTGTTAGCGTCCCGCCATGTCCAAGTCCGAGATCGACGCGCTGACCGCCGAGTTCTTCGGGGCCTTCGACAACCGCGGCGGCAAGGCCGCGGACGTGGCCCGGATCCGCCGGCTGGTCATTCCGGGTGGGGTGATCGTGCTGACCGGGCCGAAGTACACGGCCTACACCGTGGACGAGTTCATCGAGCCGCGCGAACGCCTGCTCGCCGACGGCCGGTTGGTCGAGTTCGCGGAGTGGGAGACCTCCGAGCGAACCGAGATCGCGGGCGACATCGCGTCGCGCTTCGGCGAGTACCGGAAGGCCGGCGTCCTGGACGGCGAGCCGTTCGAGGGCGGCGGGACCAAGACCATGCAGTTCGTCCGCACGCCGGAGGGATGGCGGATCGCGGCGTTCTCCTGGTGGGACCGGCCGTGAGGGTCCGCGGGTCGCGGCGGTTCGATCCGGAGCGGATCTCGCACCTGCGGCCGAAGCCCTGCCGACGGTGGCCCACCGTCGCGCCAACCTCGCCGGCATCCACGATGCCCTGATCCACAGATGTCCCGCTAAACACCTGTGGAGGCGGCCGTCGAACATCGCCGGTGCGACGCCGTCGTCCGTCTCCTGGTGTTGTTCGGGCGGCGCGGGGCTGCCATCCTGGTGTGGCTGGACCGCGATGACGACAAGCCGCTGCGCGGCCGGGCGGGCGGCGCCGGCCAAGTCCGTCGAGTCGTCGGCGACAACTCCGCCGCAGCCCCGCCCACCGCGGAACACGCCCACCGGGCGCCGCCGCGAAGCGCTCGGTGCGCAGACGATCGGAGCCGGACGTGACCGAACCTCGCCCCGCACGGCAAGTCCGGCCACGCGAAGGGGAGTCACGGTACGGACCGACCGCCCGGACGGGCCTGCGGATCGCGTATCTGCACCCGGGGAGTGTCCCCTCGCTCTACGCCAACAGCATCCACGCCATGCGGATGTGCGACGCGTTCACCGAGGCCGGTCACGACGTCACGCTCTACACCGCACCGGGCACCTACACCGTTCCGGACCCGCACAGCTACTACGGGGTGCGCCACCGCTTCACCGTGGCGACGGTCGAGAGCCCCGACTACTCACCGGCCGGGTACCGGGAGCGCGCCGAACGCGTCCGCTCCCTGCTGACACGCGACCCACCGGACCTCATCTACGGTCACGACCTGTACGCCCTCGCCGCGGCGGCCGATGTGGCGCCACTGGTCTACGAGACCCATCGCATGCGGGACGACCCCAACACCCTGCGCATGGAGGAGGATCTGCTCCGCCGTACCCCGCCGGCCCGCATCGTCGTGATCACCCGCGCCCTCGGGCAGGACTACCGCCTCGCCTACGGCCACCTGGGCACACTTCCGATCGTCGTCGCTCCGGAGGCCGCCGAAGATCCCCGCACGCTCACCCGCCCGCAAAACCCGCCGCCGATACCGGGAAGACCGGGCGCACCGAGCATCGGATACGTCGGACACCTCTACGAAGGACGCGGTATCGGCCTCGTCCTGGCGCTGGCCGGGCGCTTCCCGGACTGCGACTTCCACCTGGTCGGCGGCGCTCCCGAGGACCTCGCCCGCTGGCGGAACGAGGCCAGGCCATCGAACGCGCACTTCCACGGTCACCTGCCGCCGGCTGCCGTCGCCGAGTACTACGCGCTGTTCGACGTCGTTCTCGCCCCCTACCAGGCGAAGATCTACACCGCCGGCGGCCACGGCGAAACGGGCCGCTGGGCGTCCCCGATGAAGATCTTCGAGTACATGGCGCATGGACGCGCCATCATCGCCTCCGACCTGCCCGTGCTGCGCGAAGTCCTCCAGGACGGGGTCAACTGCCTCCTGCGTCCGCCCGACGATCAGGAGAGCTGGGCCGAGGCCCTCAGGCGCCTCGTCACCGACACCGCCCTCAGAGGGGCACTCGGCGACGCGGCGCGTCACCAGTTCCTGCACCGCCACACCTGGAACCACCGGGCCCACCTGGTCCTCGCGGGCCTCGACGCGATCGGCGTCGCGTAGCCCGGCTGCGAGCCCGCCGGACACGTCGCGTAGGGCGTTTCCTCGCCGAGGCGCCATTTCCCTTGATGGTTGCGTGAGTTCGGCGGGGCTCGCTCGATCGCCGATGGGCAGGGCTCTCGCTCGACGTGCTCGGCCGGTGACCGGTCTGGCGGGCGGTCAGGACTGGTCCAGGGCCCGTTCGATCGCGCGGCGGGCCCGGCCTGCGGCCGTCCGGTCGTGCTGGAGCTGCATGGCCGCGTTCAGCGCCAGCCCGGCGGCGACGATCTCGAACAGCGCCTGGTCGACGTCGAACCCGGCGGGCAACTCGCCCTTCTCCACCGCTGCGGTCAGGTCCGCCCGCAACTGCTCCCGCCAGCGCGACCACACCTCGGCCACCGCGTCGCGGACCCGGCCGGGGCGGCCGTCGTACTCGCTGAGTGCCGCGGTCATCAGGCAGCCGCCGGGCAGCAGCGGCGCTTCCAGGTAGCCCACGGAGTTGGCGCACACCGCGCGCAGCCGCCGCAGGCCCGGCGGCTCGGTCAGCGCGGGCTCGACCACCCGGTGCCAGAAGTCCACGAACGCCTTGTCCAGCGTGGAGATCTGCAACGTCTCCTTGGTGCCGAAGTGCTTGTGCACCCCGGACTTGCTCATCTCCAGCTCCTCGGCGAGCCGGCCGATGGTGATGCCGTCCAGCCCTTCCGCGGAGGCGATCTCGGCGGCACGGCCGAGGATCTTGCCCCTGGTTGCCTGCGCTTCGGCCGCTGAGCGTCGTGGTGACATACGACGAGAATAGCGTACGCCCGTTCGCTATTGTTTTAGGGGGCGACCGTACGCTAAATTCCGGGTCGGTCACCGAGACGAAGGAGTGCGGGATGCGGGTACGACGACTGGGCTGGGCCGGACTGGAGGTCGAGGCGGACGGTGAGCGACTGGTGATCGACTACGTACGGGACATCTCGCCGCTGTTCACGGGGTGGAAGGCGGGCGAGGGGCTGCTGGAGCCGAGCGGGAAGGCCACCGCCGCACTCCTCACCCACCTGCACCGGGACCACACCGACGCGTCCGCGCTCGCGGAGGCGCTGACGCCGGGTGCGCCGGTGCTGCGGCCGGCGCCCGGTCACGGCGACGACGTGGACAACGTGACGACGCTGCCGGCCGAGCGCGAGCTGCGCCAACACCGGCTTGCCACCGAGGTCGTGGATCCCTGGTCCACCCGCGAGATGGGGCCGTTCCGCGTCACCGCCGTCCCCTCCGTCGACGGGCTGGGCGACCCACAGCTGAACTGGGTGGTGCAGGCCGATGGTCAGCGGGTCTTCCACGGCGGCGACACGATGTTCCACGGCTACTGGTGGCTCATCGCGCGCCGGTTCAGCCCGTTAGACGCGGTGTTCCTGCCCGCCAACGGCGCGGTGGTCGACGCGCCGCACCTGCGGCCGCCGAGCCCCCTGCCCGCCGCGCTCGACCCGAGGCAGGCCGCAGTGGCCGCGGAGATCCTCGACGCCCGATACGCGGTGCCGATCCACTACGAGACGGAGCAGCCCGACAAGATCGCGGGCTACGTCGAGGTCTCCGACCCGGAGAAGGAGTTCCGCACCCACGCCGGACGGCGCGCCCACGTGCTGGCCGTGGGGGAGTGGCTGGATCTGGCGACATGACCGGAGGGTCGGCCGTGCCAACGTCCGACCACCGCCAGGACCGCCGGAGCCAAGGTCGGCCATGGGGGAGCAGCGGAGTTTTCATCTGTGAGCCGCGACTCCGGCTTCGCGGGATCCTGTCCCGCGCAGTGGACAGCGAGGCGTGGCTCTACGGCCGGAGCCGGGACGGTACGGCGGAAGCGGTGGCGTCGGTCTCTCGGCGGTGGGCGACGCGCATGACGTGGAGCTGACGGAATGGGGGACAGCCGCCGCGTCGACGGTCAGTCGTCGGACAGGGCGGTGTTCAGGAAGTGGTCGGCGTCCTTGGACGTGTCGAGATCGCCCAGTACGAGCCAGGATCCGTCCGCGAACCGGATGCGGAAGGAGGCCAGCGCACGCCGCTGCGCCGCGTCGGCTTCGATCCGCGCCTCGTCCGGCGTGAACGTGGCGATGATCCGGAAATCGGTGGCGCGCGTCTCCATGAGCCGGCGGCGGGGCGAGGCGGCGACGCGGACGCGGTCTCCGTCCAGCAGCACCAGCCGGCGCTGGGACGGCGCCTGGGAGTACCAGCGCAGCAGCCACTGTCCGGCCGTCAGGTTCCAGTCGCCGTCGAAGACCCCACCGCCGCCTGGGCGCCCGGAAGTTGACGGTCTGGGGTCGGCGTCACCACTGCTGGTGCGGCGTTCGTCGGGTTCCTTGATGCCGAGCATCCGGTCGAACAGCGACTCCAGCAGGTCGAGCAGGAGGACCACGGCCCCGACGAAGCAGAACACCACGGCACCGACGTAGAACAGCCAGTGCCGTCGCTTCCTCAACGGCCCCTTGCCCGCGGCCCGGTGTACTTCCTTCGGCGGCTTGGGGATCGCTCGCGGAAGGGAGCACCACACCAGAGCGGCGGGCTCTGCCCCGAGAATCTTCTCGGCCCGCCGTCGCACCTTGCGCTTCGCCACGTCGAAGATCGTAGCAACGGGGACCAGTTGGTGAGCGGGGCGGAGGCTCCGGGCTGTACCGATCGCCCCGCCGGCTCCAAAGCCCTGGCCGGCGACGGCAGTTCGGCGGGGGCGAAGCCAGTCGGCGAAGCCACTCGAAGTGCCGCCGCCGGCACGGCACTTCACGAAAAGTGGGACGGACGGTGTTGCGGACATCCGACGCGGCGTCGAGGGCACGTCCGGGCGCGCTCCCGGCCTTGTGTCCGCCGTTCTCAGTTCGCGGCGGCCGCCACGCAGAACTCGTTGCCCTCCGGGTCGGCCATCACGATGTGGTGCTCGTCGAACCGGGCCAGAACGCTCCCGCCCGCCTCCACCAGACGCTCCGACTCGGCTCTGATCCGCGCCCACCGCTCCGCCGCGCTGCCGTGGCCCGGTACCCGGATGTCGAGGTGGAGACGGTTCTTCGCGGTCTTCGGCTCGGGGACCTTGAGGAGGGAGAGCCTCGGTCCCGTGCCGTCCGGGTCGCAGAGCCACTGGGCGTCGTCCACGGAATCGTCCTCGGGCAGGTCGAACTGCGCGAACCACTCCTCGCGGGTCTCGAACGGGGCGGGCGGCGGCTCGTCCACGTAGCCCAGGGCCGTCTTCCAGAACTCCGCGAGGAGCTTCGCGTCCGTGCAGTCGAGGGTCAGGTCGATGCGTGTTGCCATGACCGGACCGTACCCTCGCCCGGCGCCGATCCGGCGCAGGAGAGGCCGTCGTCGGGACGTCGTGGCCCGTCCGGGAGAGGGCCGGCCGGGCGGCGGTCCCCGTCAGGACGGCTTGGCCGGCGAGGCGTTCGGCGCGGGCGAGGCCGAGGAGTCGTCAGGGGCCGCCTCCGCGGCGTCCGGCGGATCGGTCGTGCCGGCGGGCCGTGGGACGTCCGCGCCGTCGGGGGAACGGTCGCGGAGGATGACGCCGAGCAGCGGGCCGGTGAGCGCGGTGGTGGTCACCGCCATCACCACCATCAGCGAGTAGAGCCGGTTGTCCAGGACCCCTATCTCAAGTCCCACGCCCAGGACCACCAGTTCGGTCAGCCCGCGGGTGTTGAGCAGAGCGCCGAGGGCCGCCGCGTCGCGCCGGTCGAGCCCTCCCCACCTGGCCCCGCCGTACGCGCCGAGGAACTTGCCGCCGACCGCCACCGCCATGATCGCGGCGAGTGCGCCGAGATCCGAACCGTTCAGTCGGGAGAGGTCGACCTTCAGCCCCGACAGGACGAAGTACACCGGCAGGAGCAGCAGCCCGCACAGGGGCTCGATCCGCTCCAGCACACCGTCGCGCAGCTTCCCGTTCAGCCCGCGCGGCATCACCGCGCCGAACAGGAACGCCCCGAACACGTAGTGCATGCCGAGCCACTCCGTGCAGGCCCCCGACAGCAGCAGCCCGCCCAGCACCAGCGCCACGAAGTTCCGGCCTGGGCCGCCGCCCTTCGGCGCGTCCCAGGTGCTCGCCCTGCGCAGCAGCGGCCGTACGACGGTGACCATCAGGACGGCGTAGGGGATCAGCAGCGCGAGCCTCCACTCCAGCCGCCCGCCGGTGGCGACGGCCACGACCACGGCCAGCAGCGACCAGGCCAGCAGGTCCGCGATGGCCGCGCACGCCAGCGAGGTCGTCCCGAGCCGGGTCGACGCGAGTCCGCGGTCGGCGATGATCCTGGCCAGCACGGGGAACGCCGTCACGGCCATGGCCACCGCGAAGAACAGCACGAAGCCGGTGGGGTCGCCCTCGTGGTGCGCGTCCATCAGCGGCCAGGCCAGTGCGGCGCCCAGGCCGAGCGGCAGCAGCGTCGAGCACAGCGACGTCGAGATCGTGGCCCGCCCGCTGCCGCGCAGCAGGCCCAGGTCGAGCTCCGAGCCGACGAGGAACATGAAGAGCGCGACGCCCACCGCGGCCAGCGCGCCGAGCAGCGAGCGGACGTCCGCCGGGAAGAGTTCCATGGAGAGGTCGTCACCGAGCAGCGTGGGGCCCAGCATGACACCGGCCAGGATCTCGCCGATGACGGCGGGCTGGCCGAGCCTGCGGGCCAGCGCTCCCATCGTGCGCGCCACCCCGAGGATCAGGGCCAGGGCGACGAGGAGTTGCACCGTCTGCGAAGCGTTCATGAGCGTCCGCCGGGTCCGGTGGGCCGGTGGGCGGTGTCCGCCGGACGGCCAGGACACCCGCGCGCCCTGCGGGTCGCGGTGGCGGGGATGACGGATCGGCTGCGCACGAGGTGGCTCCCTGGATGGAAGGGCGGTGGGGGTGGGGGTACGCGATCCTTGCGGGCTGCGGGCTGCGGGCTGCGGGCTGCGGGCTGCGGGCTGCGGGCTGCGGGCTGCGGGCTGCGGGCTGGCGGCAGCCGGGTCTCGGTCGCTCTGGTCCGGTCGTCGGTTCCGCTCCCGGTTCCGGTTCCGGTCTCGGTTCGTGGGCCGTGGTGCGCCGTGGCTGTTCGCCATGGCCGTGGTGATCCGGCGGTTCAGCGGCTCAACGGTTCAGCGGGACGTGCCGCTCTCCAGGTGGAGGGCCAGTTCGAGCCAGGCCGCCGCGCAGGACCTGGCCAGCCGGCTCACGTTCACCGCGCAGTGGGCGGGCACCTGTTTGAGCGGTACCGGGAGTTCGGCCGGGATCACGGTGCTGGTCCCGAGCCAGCGCAGCAGCGACCTGCCGGATTCGGTGTAGCGCAGGGACGGATCCTGGCGCAGCCGCTGGAGCACCTCCTGCATGTCCTGCGCGACCGTGCGTTCGGGCGGCTCGGCGGGTGCCGCCGGGCTCCGGGTGTCGTCCGCGGGGGCCGGCGCGATCTCCAGGGTCTTCTCGCGCACGCCGTCGGGCAGCGGGTCCTTGCCCTGTCTGATGCGCTCCTTGACGTCGTGCGCGGTGCCGACGGAGATGCCCGCCTCACGGGCGATCTCCCGCAAGGACGCCTCAGGACGCAGGGCGATGACCCGGCTCGCGGCCAGGCGGCCGTCGGCGTTGTTCACCGGGCGGCGTCTGCCGTCCTGGCCGACCCGGACGTCGGAGGAGGAGCAGCCGATCAGGGTGAGACGCAGCCGTGCCACGGTCTTGGTTGCCAGCCCCGCGATCGCCGCGATGGCCCGGTCGGACAGTTGCGGGTGCGTACGGAACAGGCGCTCGGCGGCGGCCCGCCGGTCCGCTCTGGTCAGCGGCAGCCCGTGCCGCACGTTGATGCGGACGGAGTGCAGGAACGCCTGGTCGGCGTCGCCGTCGTAGAACTGGACCCGCACATGCTCGTGCCCTTTGAGGCGGGCGGCGAGGAGCCGGTGCATTCCGTCGATGACCCGGAGAGAATTCCGCTCCACGAGGAGGGGCGGGAGGCTTTCGAGAACATCGGCCAGAGCCCGGACGTGGTCTTCGTCGAGACCTGCGGTCCTGGGGGAGTCGGCGGGCAGCAGAGCGTCCGTTGCGATTGTTTCGATCGTGCCCTGATCCGGTTCTCTCGTTTCCGGCGGTGCCGAACTGTGTGACTCCGGTCTTTCCACCATGCATTCTTCGGGAGTGGGAATGCACTGAAGGGACGCTATGTGCGCAGGGAACATATACGGTCCTTCCGTCAGTCGTGTATCGGCGGGGTAAGCGATACGGGCAACCACAGGGGACGCACTGATCAGAAAGAGCAAACTCCGGAAATGACAACATCGTGCGGCACCGAGTCGGTGGCACGAGAGGCGCCGGCCGGAGCCGGGGGCGGTACGAACACCCTTGTCAGGTGGTGGGGGGGCGGGCGGTCGAAGCGGCTTGAGACTAACAAGGGTCTCTGAGGGCTGCAACGGTGTCCCCAATAGCCCCTTTTTTAAGTCGAGTTGACTCAAGAACCTGAAGAACGGTCACCGGGTGCGCCAACACGGTTGTGTGTAGCGTTAGTTGGCGGTGCCATCGGACGGTGATTCAGGGCCGGCGGAGTGTTCAGGTCCGGGGTTGAACACGGGTGCGGGGGGCGCGTGTCGCGGGTCCCGGCGGACGGGTGCCGTGCGCCGCCGGGGGCCGTCGTCCGTCGCTCCCGCCTTCCGGCGGAGGCCGTCCGCGCCCGGTCCGAATTCTCAGATCGGGCGGCGAGGTGTCGCCGCCACATGGTGGGCGAGCCAGGACAGGAAGGGCGCCAGCTCGCGCGCCGCCGCGGTCACCCGGTCGACGGCGGACGGGGTGAGCGCGGCGGTGTCGGTGACGAGCGGCCGGGCCGCCAGCAGCGAGCGGTGCCGCAGCAGTTCGGCGCGCGGATGGTCGGCGGGCGTCCCGCGCGGCACCCTTCTCATGAGGTCGCCGGTGATCTCGTAGCCGTCAGCGGCGAGCCGGGCGACCAGTTCCGCGAGGTCGGTGCCGCTGGTCAGGGCGGCGACGGCGGCCCGGTAGCGCGGGACCTGGCCGGGGTCCGGGTAGTGCCAACCGGCC
Organism: Streptomyces griseoviridis; assembly: GCF_005222485.1. Taxonomy (NCBI): domain Bacteria; kingdom Bacillati; phylum Actinomycetota; class Actinomycetes; order Kitasatosporales; family Streptomycetaceae; genus Streptomyces; species Streptomyces griseoviridis. Next base: position 1,063,200 of record NZ_CP029078.1, on the reverse strand, counting down.
TTGAGGTGGAGGCCGTCGAGATCGAAGCGCAGCCCGATCTCGACCTGGCGGGCGATCCGGATCACCGCGCTCTGGTGCTGCCACCACCAGATCTCCTTGCGGAAACCCCAGACGGAGAAGTCGTCGAGGGCGGGGACGGCGTCGGCCACGTCGTTCAGCAGGGCGATCATGGGCTGCCTGACGTGGACCTCCCGGTCCCGGCGCAGACTCTCACGGAGTCGGGGCGGGGGGTCGCCCTCCAGCCGCAGCAGCACCTCGAACGCCTGCTCCGTCCACCCGTTGAAGACTCCGCCCATCCGGTGATCCTAGCGGCGGCGCCGCCGCGGCCGGCCGGTGGCGCCCGCGCGCGTCCCGCCCGCACGCGGGGTGCGGGATTTCTCCGGCCCGGAAATCGGGGCCCGATGTTTTTCGTGTGTCTGGTTGACCCTTTATCGTCGCGTCGCGCGGGCCGCCGCCCGGCCGTTCAACCGGGAACATCCCTCGGTTGAACGTCGCCTTTACTTGAGCGGGACCCCGATTGTTCGATGGACCCGGTCGATGCGGCGTGGCCCGGTTCGGGAGTTCCTGCCCCACGGACCCGGGTTTTCGTTGTTCCACTCGCATGCCGAGGGCGCCGGCCCGCGCCTTCACGGCGTGCCCGAGTACGGCCCGCTACCCGTTCGCAGGAGCCGATCCACTGGAGGAACCGTGAGCGAGGACGTGTCCCGCGAGAGGCAGGGCGACCTCTATTTCGTCGTCCGCAACCACGAGGAGCAGTATTCGATCTGGCGCAGCGACAAGCCGGTGCCCTCGGGGTGGGAGACGGTGGAAGGTCCCGACATCAAGGAGAACTGCCTCGGCCGTATCGAGGAGTTGTGGACCGACATGCGTCCGGCGAGCCTGCGGGCCGCCATGGCCGCCGCCCAGAACAAGAATTCTTGATTCCCTTCCTCTCTCGGTCGCCTTTTCCGGCATCGAATCGACGACAGCGGTCGGAGTTCTCCGTATGGGACAGACACGTTCTTCGCACATGCCAAGCCCCGGGTGGGAACCCGGCGCGCTCGTGCACCGACAGGTGCGGGAGCGGGCGCTCGCCCGGCCGGACGCGGTCGCCCTGACCGACGGCGCCGGTGCCCAGGTGACCTACCGGGAACTCCTCGAACGCTGGGAGCGCCTGGCCGGGGCGCTGCGGGAGTGGGGCGTGGGCCCCGAGGTCCCGGTGGCCGTCCGGCTGGAGCGCTCGCCCGACCTGGTCGTCACGATGCTGGCGGTCCTGGCGGCGGGCGGCGTCTACGCGCCGATCGACGACACCTGCCCGGACGAGCGGGTCGCCGCGATCGTCACGGACCTGGGTGCCCGGGTGCTGCTGACCGACCGGGAGACGCCCCGGCGGGTGAGCGACCTGGTCGGCCGGGTCGCCCACCCCGGCGACGCCGCACCGGCGACCGCCGACGGCGCGGGGCCGGTCGCCCCGCACCCGGACAACCTGGCCTACGTGATGAGCACTTCGGGCTCCACCGGCCGCCCCAAGGGCGTGGCGATGACGCACCGCGGGCTGAGCCGGCTGATCCGCTGGCAGGCGGCGGACGGCCCTGGCGGCCTGACGACGGTGAGCTTCACCTCGCCCGGCTTCGACGTCACCTTCCAGGAGATCCTGGGCACCCTCGCGACCGGCGGACGCCTCTGCCTGGTCTCCGAGGAGGCCAGGCGCGACCCCGAGCAGCTGCTCGCCGTCCTGGAGAAGGAGGGCGTCGAGCGGGTCTTCCTGCCGTACGTGGCGCTGGGCCAACTGGCCCTGGCCGCGCGGCGCACCGGCCGGTTCCCCCGCTCGCTGCGGCACGTGGTGACCGCCGGGGAGCAACTGGTGATCACCGACGCGGTCGCCGAGTTCTTCGGCGCGCTGCCCGGCTGCCGTCTCGACAACCACTACGGCCCGACCGAGACCCACCTGGTCAGCAGCCTGACCCTGGGCGACGACCGGGGCGGCTGGCCGCGCACCCCGCCGATCGGGCGGAGCGTCGACGGAGCCGACGTCCTGCTGCTCGGCCCCGGCCTCACCCCGGTCGCGGCCGGGGAGCCCGGCGAGATCCACGTCAGGGGCGCGGCACTGGCCCGCGGCTATCTGGGCGCGCCCGCCCCGACCGCCGACCGCTTCCTCCCCGACCCGTTCGCCGACGAGCCGGGCGCCCGGATGTACCGCACCGGGGACCTCGCCCGGCGGGACGCCGACGGGCTGCTGCACTTCCTGGGCCGCACCGACGACCAGCTCAAGGTCCGCGGCTACCGTGTCGAACCCGCCGAGGTGGAGCTGGCGCTGTCCCGCTGCCCCGGGGTGCGGGAGGCGGCGGTCGGGGTGCGCACCCTGGCCGACGGGGTGCGGGCGCTGGTCGCCTACGTGGTGGCGGAGGAGGGGGCGCCGCCGTCGGTCTCGGTGCTCTCCGCGGCGCTGCGCGCGTCGCTGCCCGCCTACATGGTGCCGGCCAGGTTCGCCTTCATCGACGCCCTGCCGCTCAGCTCCACCGGGAAGGCCGACCGCAGGAGGCTCGCCGAGGTGCCGCTGCCCGAGCCGGGCGACCGGAAGCGGACCGCGGGGGACGCCGAGACGCTCGCCGCCGAGGTGAGTGCCGTCTGGCAACGGGTGCTCGGACACGACGAGTTCGAGCGCGACGAGGACTTCTTCGACGTCGGCGGTGACTCGCTGCTCGCGGCCTGGGTGGTCACCGAGCTGAGCCGGCTCGCGGGCCGTGAGGTCGAACTCTCGGTGATCCTGCGCAACACCACCGTCGACGAGCTGGCCGCGTTCCTCGCCGCCGGTCCCGCGGCCCCGCCCGCGGACCGGCCGCCGTCCGAACTCATCACGCTCAGACCCGGATCGGCCGGGAACGTGCTCTACCTCTTCCATCCGCTCGGCGGTGAACTGCTCACCTACCGGGAGCTGGCGCGGCGCATGGAGTCGCCGGTGCGGGTGCTCGGGGTGCGCTGGGCGGCGGGTCCGGCCGAGGCGGGCCGCGAACCCTCCCTCGCGGACATGGCGCGCGCCCACCACGAGCAGATCCGGGCGGTGCAGCCCGACGGGCCCTATCTGCTGGCCGGTTGGTCCTTCGGCGGGGTGCTCGCCCTCGAAGTGGCCACCCTGCTGCGGGAGTCGGGGCAGGAGGTGGCCTTCCTCGGGCTGATCGACGCCAACCCGGTCCTCGACCCGCTGAGCGGGGTCGCGCCCGCCGAGACGCCCTACCGGGCGCTGCTCGGGCAGGTCCTGGACGAGGTCGACCGGCGGGCCGCGGACGGCGAGGAGTCGCTCGACGTCGCGGAACTCGCCGCCGACCGGGACTGGGTGGGGCTGATGGGCGGGGCGCCCGCCGTCGGCGTCAAGGCCGGGCACCTGCGGCGCAGTCTGGCGATGGCCCGGCAGAGCATGGGCGCCCTGGCCGCGCACACCGCCCGCCCGTACCCGGGCGACGTGGACCTGTTCCAGGCCGGCGCGACCGGTGCCGAGACCCGCGCCCTGCTGCGGGCCGGGCTGCGCGAGGTCGTCGGCGGGGCCGTGCGCGTGCACGAGGTGCCGGGCGACCACACCGGCATCCTCACCTCCCCGCACGTCACGGTGCTCGCCGGGGCGGTCGACGGGGTTCTGGACGACATCGGGAAGGGGAACGACAGCGATGGATCTTGAGGCCGAGCGCCGCCAGTTCGACGAGAAAGGGTTCATGGGGCCCTTCAAGCTCTGGGACCCGGACGTCATGACGGCCTGGTGGAAGGAGCAGCGGGCCTACCTCCTGGACCCCGCGCACAAGAGCCGGGCCGTCTTCGACAACCCGGTCAACTACGACCGGCACCTGGACGTCCCCGGGCTGCGCACCCTGATCAGCGAACCCGCCATCGTGGAACGCATGCAGAGCGTCATCGGACCCGATGTGCTGTGCTGGCGCACCGAGTTCTTCCCGAAGAACCCCGGCGACTCCGGTACCGGCTGGCACCAGGTCGAGACGTACGCGATCGGTGAGGCCGAGAAGGGGATGCTCGAACCGGGCGAGCGCACCGAGGGCGTCCCGATGGAGCTGACCGCCTGGGTGGCCTTCACCGAGGCGACCAAGGAGAACGGCTGCCTGAAGATGATCCCGGGCAGCCACCGCCGCTGGCGCTACGACGAGACCCGGCCGATCTCCTGGAACGGGACCGGCAAGGACAACACGTTCTTCGGCTACGACTACGGCGAACTCCGGCTCGACAAGGACTGGGACCCCGACCAGGAGGACGTCGTCCACCACGAGATGGCCCCGGGCGAGGTGGTGCTCTTCACCGCCCGCACCATCCACGGCTCGCACCCCAACACCAGCCGCAGGCAGCGGATGGGCTTCTCGGTCCGGGTCGTCCCGCCCTCGGTCCGGGTCTACGGCGGCATGACCGGGTTCCACGAGTTCGGCCACCACTTCGACCTGGCCCGGCACGGCTGCGTGCTGCTGGCCGGGCAGGACGACGACGGCCTCAACACCATGCGGACCACCAACGCGTGGGACGAACCCTTCATCACCCGCCCGAGGAGCGCCTGATGGCCGACACCCAACTGGCCGGGCGGGTCGACATCGACCCCGCCGCGGTCGCCGAGGACCTCGCCCGCGCGGCCGGCTTCCGCTTCTCCGAGGCGTACAGCGACTACCTCTGCGGCGGGCTGTGGAAGAGCCTGATGCTGTTCGCCTCCGGGGGTGAGGGCGGCGACGGGCTGATCACCAACTACGACCACGCGCGGAAGTCGTCCGTCACCGCCTTCGGCGAGCAACTGCCGTACCTGCGGCAGGTGGTGGAGCGCAACTTCCACCTGGAGAACCTCAACTTCGCGCGCATCGCGGAGATGACCAACAGCGTCACCGTCCCGCACCGCGACCTGCTGGAGCTTGAGGACATCCCGCAGGAGGCGCGCAACGCCCACCGCATGCACATCCCGCTGGAGACCAACGAGGGCGCCCTCTTCACCGAGGACAACGTGGTGTACCGGATGGCGGTCGGCGACGTCTGGTTCTTCGACGCGTCGAAGGTGCACGGCGCCGCCGCCCTGACCACCCGCAGCCGCACCCATCTGATCCTCGACTTCACCGACGCCGCCGACGCGGCCGACGTCGTCAGGTTCCCGCTGGAGCTGTCGGGCGGGATACCCGAGGACCGGATCAGCAAGCGGCCCTCGCTCACCGACGCCGAACTCGAAGCCCTGTACCGGCTGGCCGACGTCGTGGACCTGGAGAACTACCGCGACGTCCTCGGCCTGGTCATCAAGAAGCACTACCGCAGGGACGGCGGTGAGGACTTCGTCTGGCGGACCCTGACGGAGATCGGCCGCCGCTGCCCCGACCAGGCGGTGCGCACGAAGATCCAGGAGGAGCTGCGGTTCTTCCTGATGGAACGTTCCGCGCAGACCACCGACGGAGGAACATCATGACGACCGAGAGCACCGCCACCTCCCTGGCCGGCCGGCTGGCGGGCAACGAGGTGCACGCCCGCTTCGCCGGGCACGACTTCTTCAAGCAGGTCCACTCCAGGGCCCTCGACCACGACCAGGTGGAGACCTACCTCGGCCAGTGGTGGCATCCGCTGCACTACTTCACCACCTTCCTGGCCCGCTGCATCGCGGTGCTGCCCGACATCGAGTCCAAGAGCGCCATCACCCGCATCCTCAGCCAGGAGGCCGGGGCCGGATCGGCGCGCGGCGCCCACGAGGTGATCTACGCCCGGAGCATGGAGAAGGCGGGCTACGACCGGCAGAAGGTCACCGGGTCCGCGCCCTTCCCGGAGACCGCCGACCTGGTGGCCTGCTACGAACGGCTCTCCGGTGAGCGGTTCGCCGCCCTCGGCGGCATCTACGCGACCGAGGTGACCGACCTGCTGATGGTCTCCAGCATCGGCGAGGCCGTCACCCGCGAGTCCGGCACCACCCGCAACGCGTGGGTCGACATCCACGTCGCCCAGGAGCCCGACCACGTGGAGGAGGCCAACCACGCCCTGCTCGACGGGTTCTCCCCGCAGGACGAGACGACGGTGCTGAAGGCGGCCGAGGAGATGTGGGACCGCTGGACCGCCTTCTTCGACCGGCTCAGCGTGGAGACCGGCGTGGCCGCCCCCTCGGACCGGCGCCGCGATGAGTGACGTCCGCGCCTCCTACCTGCGCTTCCCCGGGTGGACCCAGCACTTCTGGACCTGGGCCACCGGGCGGGCGCTGCCCCACCAGGAACCCCTCATCCGGCACACCTGGGCGAGCTACACCGCGGTGACGCTGGTGACGTTCCTCGGCGGGCTCGCCCTCTCCGCGACGGCCGTGTCGGCCAGGTTCCCGCTGTGGGGCCTGGCCCTGGTGGCCGGATGGGTCCTGACCCTCCAGGGCGCCCGCACGATGATCCTCGTCATCGCGCACCAGGCGCTGCACCGCAAGTTCTCCGGGAACCGCTCGCTCGACAGATTCTTCGGCGAACTGGTCACGGTCCTCAACATCTACAACACCTTCCAGGAGTTCAAGGAGGAGCACTTCGACAACCACCACCGGCGGTCGATCTTCGCCACCGAGCAGGACCCGCCGGTGCAGTTCCTCTTCCACTTCGGGTTCCTGCCGTCGATGAGCCGCGGCCGGCTGTGGCGCAGGGCGTTCGCGGTGTTCCTCTCGCCGCGCTTCTACGCCGTCACCGTCGGCGGGCGGCTGCGCTCCAACCTGACCACCGGCACCTGGCGGCGGGCGGGCTTCGCGCTCTGGGCCGGGTTCTGGCTCTCGCTGCCGTTCTGGCTGCCGCACGGCACCTCGACGCTGCTGCTCGCCTTCGTGCTGCCGGTGATCTTCCTCTCCCAGCTCAGCGCGCTCCTCGACCGGCTCGGCGAACACGCCTGGCTGACCCCCGCCGACCCCGACCAGGACAACCGCTTCTACACGGTGCCCGCCACCTCGGCCCGGTTCTGCGGCGCCCCCGTGCCCGAGCGGGGCCTGCCCGCCGGGCGGGCCGCGGCGGCCTGGGCCGGCTGGCTCCTCGGCACGGTCTTCTACCACCTGCCCAGCAGGTGCCTGGTCGTGGTGGGCGACCTGCCCAACCACGACTACCACCACCGCTATCCGACCACCGACGCGTGGACCACCGCGGCCTACGCGCGCCAGCGCGACATCGACAGCGGCGACCACGGGCCCCCGTACACCGAGGTGTGGGGCATGTTCCAGGCGGTGGACCGCATGTTCCGGACCATGAGCGAGGTGCCCCGTGACGGAGATCTGGTTGGTTGACGCCTTCGCGGACGCCGAGTTCCGGGGCAACCCGGCCGGTGTCGTGCTCTGCCCCGACGGCCTGCCACCGGCCGACCGGATGCAGGGCGCCGCCCGCGCGGCGGGGCTGCCCACCCTCGCCTTCCTGCACCGGCTGACCGAGGACCGCTACCGGGTGCGCTGGTTCACCCCCGGCAAGGAACTCAACATCTGCGGTCACGCCACCGTGGCGAGCGCCTGCTACCTGCACGAGGCGGGCGGGGTCGACGACGCGCTCCCGCTGGTCTTCGAGACCGGCGCGGGCGAGCTGTACACCCACCGGGTGGACGGCGGGTTCGCCATCGACCTGCCGGTGATGCGCACCGTGCCCATCACCCCGCCGCCCGGCCTCGAGAAGGCGCTCGGGGTGGAGGTCACGGCGTGCGAGCGCGCCGAGGACGACATCCTCGTCGAGGTCGGGTCGGTGGACGACGTCGCCTCCCTCAAGCCCGACTTCGAGGCGCTCGCGGCGATCGACTGCCGCGGGCACGTGGTGACCGCCAGGGGCGGCGGCGCGGACTTCGTCTCCCGCACCTTCTTCCCCGCCCTCGGGGTCGACGAGGACCAGGTCTGCGTCTCCGCGCACTGCAAACTGGCGCCGTACTGGGCGGAGCGGACGGGCAGGGAGACGATGTCCGCCCTCCAGCTCTCCGAGCGCGGCGGGCGCCTGTCGGTGACCCTCGCCGGTGACCGGGTCCTGGTGGCGGGGCCCGCCGTGGTGCGGGGCCGCCTGGACGACCTGCCGTGAACCCCGCCGGGGAGCGTCCGGCCGCCGGCCTCCGGCCGCCGTTCCCCGGCGGCCACCGCCGGAACACCGCCCGAATACACCGACGGACCCTGACGGAATGCCGCCGGAATGTCGAAGGAAAGCCAACGGAACCCAGGACGGATTCAGACGTTGAATGTGGTCGCGCCGCCCCGCCTGACGGACAGAATTCCCGCCGTGCTGCGCCAGCGGGATTTCCGTAATTTCTGGACCGCGCAGACCGTCTCCTACATGGGGGACCAGGTCACGTCCATCGTCCTGCCGCTGATCGCGGTGATGACGCTCGACGCCTCCGCGGCCGACATGGGTCTGCTGGTGACCCTGCAACAACTGCCGCTGCTGCTGTTCTCGCTGCACGCGGGCGCCTGGGTCGACCGGCGCGGCCGGCGCAGATCCACGATGATCGCGGCCAACCTCGCCAGCGCGGCGACCGTGGCCACCGTCCCCCTCGCCCACTTCACCGGCTCGCTGACGCTGCCGCACCTGTACGCCGTCTCCTTCGTGACGGGCACCCTCGCGGTGGTGTTCAGCGTCGCCGTGCCCGGCCTCTTCGCCTCCCTGGTCCCGCGCGAGCAGTACCTGAGCGCCACCTCGCTGAGCAGGGCCAGCTACTCCTTCTCCTTCGTCGCCGGACCCAGCGTCGGCGGCGCCGTCGTGCAGATCCTCTCCGCGCCCTTCGCCCTGGTCCTCGACGTCTTCTCGTTCCTCGTCGCCACCGTGCTGCTGCGGGCCATCCCGGACCGGGAGGCCACCGGGAAGGACGAGGGGGAGCAGGGGCAGGAGAAGGCGGAGGCGACGCAGGAGGACGCGGGCAAGCCGCGGGACGGCATCAGGGAGGCGCTGCGCTTCCTCGTCGCCACGGCCGTGCTGCGCGCCAAGTTCGTCTCCGGCACCGCCCTGAACTTCTTCTACACCGTCTACTCGACGCTGCTCATCCTCTTCGCCGCCCGCGACCTCGGCCTCTCGGCCGGTCTGGTCGGCGCGGTGGTGAGCGTCGGCGCGGTCGGCGCGCTGATCGGCTCCGCCGTCACCACGCGGTTCTCCCGGCGCGTCGGGCTCGGCCCCACGTACCTCGTCGGCTGTCTGGTCTTCCCCGCCGCGCTGGTCATGACCCCGCTCGCGCACGGCCCGCAGTGGCTGGTCGTCGCCATGCTGGTGGCGGGCGAGTTCGTCTCCGCCTTCGGCCTGATGCTCTTCGACATCAGCGGCGCCACCCTCCAGCAGGCCATCACCCCCGACCGGCTCAGGTCCCGGATGCAGGGCGCGCAGATGGCCATCAGCTACGGCGTCCGCCCGGTCGGCGCGCTGGTCGCCGGAGCCCTCGGCACCCTTCTCGGGGTCCGCCCCACCCTCTGGATCGCGGTCGTCGGCGGCTTCCTGAGCGTGCTGTTCCTGTTCAGGTCCCCCCTGCGACGGGTCCGCGACCTGCCCGACGAGGCCGAGTGGCCCCGGCCGGGCGCCATGGACACCGTCCCGACGAAGGAGTGACCCGTGGTGGTTGAGCGGTACGCGCCGGCCGATCCCGGCCTCGCGCTGACGGACCCCGCCCTGTACGCGCACGGCGACCCGCACGCCGTCTGGGCCAGGCTGCGCCGCGAGGCCCCGGTCTCCTGGCACGACGAGCCCGGCCACGAGGGCTTCTGGGCGGTGACGACCTACCCCGAGGGGCTCGACGTCCTCACCGACTCCAGCCGCTTCAGCTCGACCCGCGGCACCTTCCTGCGCCCCAACCTCTCCGACCCGTTCCCCGGCGGCGGCCGGATGATGACGCTCACCGACCCGCCGCGCCACGGTGTGCTGCGCGGGGTGCTCAGCCGTCTCTTCAGCCCGCGCGCCGCCCGCTCCTTCGAGGCCAGGGCGGGCGAGGTCGCCCACCGGCTGATGGCCGAGGTCACCGACGCGGGCCCGCGCGACTTCGTCGACGACGTGGCGGCCCGCTACCCGCTGGCGGTGACCGCCGCACTCCTCGGGGTGGCGCCCGAGGACGTGGACCGGGTGGCCGCCTGGACCGGCACGGCCGCCGACAACATCGTGGACATCGACGGCAGCACCGCCCAACAGGCCCATCTGGAGGTCCTCCAGTACTACGCCGAGGTCCTGGAGGACCGCCGCCGACGGCCGGGTGACGACGTGGTCTCCGCGTTCGTCCTGGCCCAGGCGGAGGGACTGGACATCAGCGACGAGGAGATCATCCTCACCTGCGACAACCTGGTGGTCGCGGCGGGCGAGACGACCCGGCAGGTCACCGGCGCCGGGCTGCTCGCCCTGCTGGACGCCCCCGAGCAGGCCGCCGCGCTGCGCCGGGGCGAGATCAGCAGGAAGCACGCGGTGGAGGAGATGCTGCGCTGGTCGGCGCCGGTGAACCACATCATGCGCACCGCGCTCGCCGACACCGAGGTCGCCGGGGTGCCGATCGGCGCGGGCCAGGCGGTCAGCGTCTGGCTCCCGTCGCTGAACCGGGACGAGAGCGTCTTCGAGCGGCCGGAGGAGTTCCGGCTCGACCGCCGTCCCAACCGGCACGCCAGCTTCGGCGGCGGCGGCCACTTCTGCATCGGGGCGCCGCTCGCCCGGCTGATGATCGCCGCGCTCCTTGACGAACTGGTCGACGAGCGGATCGAGATCGCGCTCGCCGGCGAGCCCCGGCGCATCCCGTCGTACATCACCGGCGGCCTCGACCGGCTGCCGATCACCGTCACCTCGCGCTGACGGAACCGTCCGCCTCGGATCCCCTTTCCCGCGCGTGTTCAAGTGCGGCTGTCCTCCGTGTTCAAGTGTGGCGCTTCCTTTTGACCGTTCCACGTAATGTCGTTTCGACGCCGAATTCCGGAGGAGAGCCGATGAATACCCGGAAGGCCATGGTGTTTTCCGTCGGACGGAGGGTGAAATGAGGCTGACCCCTGGTCAGGTGAACGCGTATCAGGAAAGGGGATTCGTCGTCCTGCGCGCCCTGTTCGACGCCGAGGAGGTGGAGTCGCTCCGGGCGGCCTTCACCCGGGACGCCCGGGAGCCGGGCCCGCACCGGGTCCTTGAGGACGGCGGCGAGCTGCGGGCCGTCTACGCCTCGCACCAGCGGCGGCCCGAGTTCGCGGCGCTGATCCGCTCGCCTCGGCTGCTCGGCCCGGTCCGCCAACTCCTCTGCCCCGACGTGTACATGTACCAGTTCAAGATCAACAGCAAGCCCGCGTTCAGCGGCGGCGGCTGGTCCTGGCACCAGGACTTCGCCGCCTGGCGGGCCGCCGACAACCTCGCCGAACCCCGGCTGCTCAACGCCGCGCTCTTCCTGGACGACGCCACCGAGCACAACGGCCCGGTCATCTTCGTGCCCGGCTCGCACCGCCGCGGCGCCCCGGGCGGGACACCCCGCGGCGCCGTCGGCGCGAGCCACGTCGACCCCGACGAGATCGCGCTCGGCCGCGACGAGATGCGCGAACTCGTCGCCCGGCACGGCATGGAGAGCGCCAAGGGACCGGCCGGCTCGGTGGTCCTCTTCCACCCGGAGATCGTGCACGGCTCCGCCACCAACATGTCGCCGCAGCCCCGCAGGCTGCTGATCGCCACCTACAACGACGTCCGCAACCAGCCGAGTCCGGCCGGGGCCGCCCGCCCCGACTACCTGGTCGGCCGCGACACCCGGACCCTGCGCGCCGACGACGAGCCCATCACGGACGGAGACCTCATCCGATGACCGACCGGACCAGCCGCGCCGTCGTGCTCGAACGGTTCGGCGCCCCCCTCGCGCTGAGAGAGTTCCCGCTGCCCACCGCCCCGCCCGGCGGCATGGTCGTCGCCTCCCGCTACGGCGGCGTCTGCGGCACCGACCTCCACCTCGGGCAGGGGCACCTGGACGTGCCGCTCCCGCTGGTCCTCGGCCACGAGGGACTGGGCACCGTGCACGAACTCGCCGACGGCGTCCGCCTCGACAGCCAGGGCACCCCGCTCGCGGTGGGCGACACGGTGATGTGGGCGTCGTCGATCGCGTGCGGGAGCTGCGTGCCCTGCGCGACCCACCTGGAGCCCACCCTGTGCGAGCGGCGCAGGACCTACGGCGTCAACCGCCCGGCCACCGGGCCGGCACCGCTGGCCGGCTCCTGGGCCGAGCACATCGAACTGGCCCCCGGCACCACGGTGATCCGACTCCCGGACGGCGTCGACGCCCGCACCGCCATGTCGCTGGCCTGCGCGGGACCCACCATGGCGCACGCCTTCGAACGCAGGCCGGTGCGGCTCGGCGAGACCGTCGTCGTCCAGGGCAGCGGCCCGGTGGGGCTCGCCGCCGCAGCGATGGCCCACCTCGCGGGCGCCCGACGGGTGATCGTGGCCGGCGGCCCGGCCGGACGGCTGCGTCTCGCCGCCGAACTCGGCATCGGCACCGACCACGTGGACGTCGTCGGCGCGGCGGACCAGGAGAGCGCGCTCGCCGAGGTCCTCGACCGCACCGGCGGGCGCGGCGCCGACCTGGTCGTCGAGTGCACCGGGGTGCCCGCCGCCGTCGGACAGGGCCTCGGGCTCGCCCGCAGGGGCGGCTCGTACCTGGTGGTCGGCCAGTACACCGACAGCGGCGACGCCCTGATCAACCCGCACCAGATCGTCCACCGGCAGCTCGACGTCGTCGGCTCGTGGGCGTTCACCGGCGCCCACCTCGCCCGCTACGTGGCGCTCCTGCCCGACCTGGGCGCCCGCTTCGAGCTGGGGCGGCTGGTGACCACCTACCCGCTGGGGGACTGCGCCTCGGCGCTGCGGGACGTCGCGGACGGCACGGCCCTCAAGGCGGTGCTGGTCAGCTGAGCGCCGCCGACCGGGACCCCCGGCCGTCCGAAACCCTGCGACCACGTGGAGAGTGCCCATGAACGGCAACCGCACCGCCCCCGCGGACCCGGCCCCGCTCGACCACTGGCTCACGGTGTTCGCCGGTCTCGCGGAGCAGCACGACCTCCCCACCGACCGGCCGCGCCCCGCGCTCCCCGACCGCGTCCTGGACCGCGCCGAGCACCGGCCGCCGGCGCGCAGCAGGGCGGACGCCGCCGCGTTCGCGGCCGCCGCGGGGGTGCCGGTCGCCGCCGTCCACGAGGCCGCGGTCGCCGCGCTCGTCCACCGGCTCGGCGCGGGCACCGACCTGCCGCTCGCGGTGACCGGCGCGGGCGGCCACCCCGCCGTCCTGCGGATCGACGTGTCGGGCCGCCCCTCCTTCCGCGTACTGGTCGCCCGGGTGGCCGCGCGCCGGGAAGAGGCGGCGCGGCACGCCGCCGTCACCGCCGACGAGGTGCGCGACGCCGTCAACCGGGCCCGGCACACCCCCGGCAGGCCCCTCTTCCAGGTGGGCGTCTCCACCACCGGCGCCGCGCCGCACCCGGAGGCCGAACTCTGGTTCGACGTCGGCGGCCCGGGACCCGACCGGCTCCACCACGCCCGCCGGATCTTCGAACCCGCCACCGCCGACCGGTTCCTGCGCAACCTCGACCGGCTCCTCGCCTCGGCCCTCGCCGACCCCGACGCGCCCGTCCACCGGCTCGACATCCTCGACGAGGAGCAGCGCCACCACCTGCTGCACACCGTCAACGACACCGCGCGGGAGGTGCCCGACACCACCTTCGGCGCCTGGTTCGAGGAGCAGGTCGCGCGCACCCCGGACACCGCGGCGATCCGCTGCGACCGGGCCGTCTGGACGTACGCGGAGCTGAACGCGCGGGCCAACCGGCTCGCCCGGCTGCTCGCCGCCCGCGGCGCGGGCCCCGAACAGGTCGTCGCCGTCCTGCTGCCCCGCTCCGACCAGCTCGTCATCACCTTCCTCGCGGTGCTGAAGGCGGGCGCCGTCTACATGCCGGCCGACCCGGGGCTCCCCGAGACGCGGCTGCGGACCATGCTCGCCGACGCCGCACCCGCCCTCGTCGTCACCGACTCCGCGACCCGGCACCTGGTGCCCGAGGAGATCCCGGCCGCCGCCCTCGTCGAGACCGACACCGACCCGCTGATCGACCGGCAGCCGGACACCGCGCCGCAGGTCGCCGGAGTCACCGGCGACACCCCCGTCTACCTCCTCTACACCTCGGGCTCCACCGGCACGCCCAAGGGCATCTCGATGGGCACGGCGGCGATCGTCAACCTCATCGCCTGGAACATGCGCCATCTGCCCGCCGGGCCCGGCCACGTCACCGCCCACTTCGCGGCGCTCGGCTTCGACCCGACCGTCCAGGAGTTCCTCGGCACCCTGCTCGCGGGCGGCACCCTGGTCGTCCCGCCCGAGGAACTGCGGCGCGACCCCGCGGAGTTCGTGCACTGGCTCCGCGAGCACCGCATCACCGACCTGTACGCGCCCACCGTGATGATCGAGGCCATCTACCGGGCCGCCCTTGCGCAGGGCGTCGAGCTGCCCGAGCTGCGGCAGATCGCGCAAGGGGGCGAACCCCTGGTGCTCAGCGCCGCCGCCAAGGAGTTCCACGCGGCCGTGCCCCGGCGCCTCTACAACCTCTACGGCCCCACCGAGACCCACGCGGCCACCGCCCTCCTGATGCCCGCGGACGTCGCCGACTGGCCCGAGAACACCCCCATCGGCGAGGCCCTGTGGAACACCCGCCTGTACGTCCTCGACGAGGACCTGGCCCCGGTACCGCCCGGGGTGCCGGGCGAGCTGTACATCGCCGGCCGGTGCCTGGCCCGCGGCTACCACCGGCGCCCCGCGCAGACCGCCGGACGGTTCCTGCCCGACCCGTTCGGAGCCGCGGGCAGCCGCATGTACCGCAGCGGCGACGTCGTCCGCCTCCGCGCCGACAGCCGCCTGGAGTTCCTCGGCCGCACCGACCACCAGCTCAAGATCCGCGGCATGCGGGTCGAACTCGGCGAGGTCGAGGCGGCGATCCGGCAGACCCCGCAGGTCCAGGACGCCGCCGTGATCGCCGCCGGCACCGGCAGCCGGCAGCGGCTCGACGCCTACCTGGTGCCCGCACCCGGCGCCGTGGACGTCGTCGCCGCCACCCGCGCGCTGCTCGCCCGCACCGTGCCCGCGCCGATGATCCCCGCCACCTTCACCCTGCTGGACGCCCTGCCGGTCAACCCCAACGGCAAGCTCGACCGGCTTGGCCTGCCCGCCCCGCACGTCGCCCCCGGCAGACCCCCGGCCACCCCGACCGAGCACGCCCTGTGCCGGATCGCCGAACAGGTCCTCCAGTGCGGGCAGGTCGGCACCGACGACAACTTCTTCGAGCTGGGCGGCAACTCCCTGCTCGGCTCGGAACTCGCCGCACAGGTCAGGACCGGCCTCGGGCTCGCCCTGGGCGTGGACGTCATCCTGGGGCGGCCCACCGTCGCCGAGTGGGCCCACGCGCTCACCACCGCCGGTGAGGAACGGCCCGAACTGCGGCCCGCGCGGCCCCGCCCGGCCGAGCCGAGGGCCTCCCACGCCCAGCAGAACCTGTGGCTGGTCGACCAGTTGGAGGGCCCGAGCCCCCGCTACAACGAACCCTTCGCGCTGCGGCTGACCGGCCGCCTCGACCCGTCCGTCCTCGAAGCCGCCCTGAACGACGTGATCGCCCGCCACGAGGCGCTGCGCACCGTGCTGACCGTCTCCGCCGAGGGCGAGCCCCGCCAGCGGGTGGCCCCACCCGGGCAGCCCAGGACCGCGCTGCCCGTCACCGACGTCACCGAGGCCCGACTGCCCGCCGCGATGCGGGAGTCGACCGCACGCCCCTTCGACCTGGCCGCCGACCCGCCGCTGCGCGCCCTGCTGCTGCGGATCACCGACGCGCCCGAGGACACCCACGTCCTGCTCGTCGTCGTCCACCACGTGGCGTGCGACGGCGCGTCCGTCGCCCCCTTCTGGCGCGACCTGGCCGCCGCCTTCAACTCCCGTACCGGGCAACCGGATCCGGACGGCGGGCCGCCCCCGCTCCCCGTGCAGTACGCCGACTACGCGCTCTGGCAGCGCGACCTGCTCGACCCCGACCGCGACCCGCACACCCTCGTCAAACGCCAGTCCGCCTACTGGGCCTCGGCGCTCGCCGGCCTGCCGGAGCTGACCGCGACGCCCACCGACCGGCCCAGGCCCGAGATCCGCTCCGCCGCCGGCGGCGCCGTCCCGCTCACCCTGCCCGCCGACGCCCACGCCCGGCTCGCCGCCTTCGCCAGGAGCCGCCGCACCACCGTCTTCACCGTGGTCCACGCGGCCGTCACCGCGCTCCTCGACCACCTCGGCGCCGGACCCGACATCGCCGTCGGCGCGGTCGTCGCGGGCCGCACCGACCACGCCCTCGACGACCTGGTCGGCTTCTTCGCCAACACCGTCGTGCTGCGGGTGCGCACCGACGGCGCCCCCGACTTCGACACCCTCGTCGAACGGGCCAGGGAGACCGACCTCGCCGCCCTCGCCCACCAGGACCTCCCCTTCGAGCAGGTCGTCGACGTGCTGCGCCCCGCCAGGACCCTGGCCCACACCCCGCTCGTCCAGATCATGCTGGCCTTCCAGGTGCGGCCCGCGCTGCCGCCCGCCCTCACCGGCCTCGACACCCGCTTCCAGCACGTCGACACCGGCGTCGCCAAGTTCGACCTCTGCTTCGACATCGCCGAGACGTTCGGACCCGACGACGCGCCCACCGGCCTCGAAGGCTCCCTCAGCTTCCCCCTGGACATCTACGACGAGTCCACCGCGGCCCGCTACGCCGCGCTCCTGACCCGCCTGCTGCACCAGGCGCCCACCCGCTCGGGCGAGACCCCCGGCCGGCTCCTCGCCGACCCGGAACCCGACCCCCGACCCACCCACCGAGCCCCCGGCGAAAGGCGGCCGACATGCTGACCCCCCAGGACGAGGACACCTACCGGCAGCGCGGCTACCTGCTGCTGCCCGGACAGTTCGACGCGGCCGAGACCGACCTCCTGCTCTCCGAGGCCCGCAGGCTCGCCGACCTGGACATCCCGCAGCGCATCATGGAGAGCGACGGCACCCAGGTGCGCTCCGTCTACGCCGTCCACCAGCACAGCGACGCCTTCGAACGCTTCACCCGCGACCCGCGCACCCTCGAACCCGCGCGCACCCTCCTCGACGGCGACGTCTACATCCACCAGACCCAGCTCAACCCCAAGGCCCCCTTCGCCGGTGACGTCTGGGACTGGCACCAGGACTACCTCTACTGGGAGCGTGACGACGGCATGGCCGAACCGCGGGCCCTCAACGTCGCCGTCTTCCTCGACGAGGTCGACGAGTTCAACGGGCCGGTCTTCGTCATGCCCGGCTCCCACCTGCTCTCCCTCGACCGGGAGACCAGGACCGTCCGCGGCGGCTGGGAGAACACCCTCAACGCCGACTTCCGCCACAAGATCAGCCCCGAGGCGCTCGGCGAACTCGCCGACACCTACGGCCTCGAGTCGGTCCGCGGCAAGCCCGGCACGGTCTGCGTCTTCGACGGCCGCCTGCTGCACTGCTCCCCGCCCAACCTCTCCGGACGCCCCCGCACGATCATCTTCATCCGCTACAACAGCGTCCACAACCCGCTGCGCCCAGTACCCCAGCCGCGCCCCGCCTGGCTCGCCAACCGCGACCCGCGCCCCCTGCGCCCCCTCTCCCGCCCCTTCTCCGCGCCCGCCGCGCGCTGAGCACCGCGAGGAAGGCACCGGCCATGGCGCACGACAGCGACTTCGACCTCCCCGAACGGGCCCTGGAAGTCGACCTGACCGACGAGAAGCTCTACGCGAGCGAGGAGCCCGAACGCGTCTGGCGCACCCTGCGCGCCGTCGGCAGACCGGTCCGCTCCCACGGCCTGCGCGACCACTGGGCCGTCACCCGCTACCGGCACATCGAGGAGGTCTACCGGCAGGGCGACCGCTTCTCCTCCGAGATGGGCATGCACCTCGGCGAGAAGAAGTCCGACACCCTCGCGGGCCCGGCGGCCGGCGGCATGTCCCTGCTGGTCACCGACGACCCCGCGCACGGCGAGATGCGGCGCGCCCTCGGCGCCGCCTTCACCCCGCGCCTCATGCGCAAGCTGACCGACAGCACCCTCGACATCGCCCGCACCCTGGTCGCCGAGGCCGCCGACGGCAGCCCGGTGGACTTCGTCGACGCGGTCGCCGCCCCCCTGCCCGCCATCGTCATCTGCGACCTGCTCGGCGTCCCCCCGAGCGACCGCGACCACGTGCTGCGGCTCACCCGGTCCGCGTTCAGCGGCTCCGGCTACGCCACCTCCACCAGCCAACTCGCCGCCCACGCCGAACTGTTCGCCTACAGCGACCACCTCATCCGGGAGAAGCGCCGCACCCCGGGCGAGGACGTCGCGACCGTGCTCGCCAACGCCACCATGTACGGCAAGCCGATGAACCGCGAGATCGCCGTCATGAACTGCCACGACCTGATCGCCGGCGGCAACGAGACCACCCGGCACACCTCGGGCGCCGCCGCGCTGACCATGGTCACCCACCGCGCGGCCTGGCAGGGCCTGCGCGAGAAACGCACGAGCGTGGCCGGCGCCACCGAGGAACTGCTCCGCTTCGAGGCCCCGGTCAGCCATGTGATGCGGGTCCTGCTCGCGGACACCGAGATCGGCGGCGTCACCCTGCGCGAGGGCGAGTACGTCACCCTCTGGCTGCGCTCCGCCAACCGCGACGAGGACGTCTTCGACCACCCCGACGAACTGCGCTTCGACCGCGCGGGCAGCCGCCACCTCACCTTCGGGCACGGCGCGCACTACTGCATCGCCGCCGCGCTCGCCCGGATCGAGGTCGGCGCGATCGTCCAGGCACTCTCCGAGCAGATCGCCGACGCCGAACTCGCCGGCGTGCCCCGGCGCCTGGAGTCCAACTTCTTCCGCGGCTACCGCACCGTCCCGCTGGCGCTCACCCGCCGCTGACGCGGCCCACCCGGCACGACGCCCCGCCGACCCCGACAGAGCTGGAGTACATGGTGTCCGTGGACCTCGACCACCGTCAGACCCACGGGTCCCAGGCCGCGCCGCGGCGGGAACCCGGCACCCTGCCCGACTGGCGCCCCGCCGCCCCCGAGGACGGCACCGCCGCCCGCGCCGCCCGCCTCACCGGACCGGTCCCCGCCGACCGGGTCGACGCCGCGCTGCGCGCGCTCACCGCACGGCACCCGGCGCTGCGCGCCGACGGCGTCCCCCCACCGCGCGCCCACCGCGCGGACGCCGCCACCGAACAGGACGCCCTGCGGACCGCCGAGGCGCACGCCGGGGCGCGCTGGGACCTCACCGCGCAACCGCCGCTGCGCGGCTGCCTGATCCGGCTCGGACCCGACGCCGTCCTGCTCGCCCTCGCCGCACCGCGCGCCCGGTGCGACGAGTCGTCGATGACCGTGCTCTGGGAGGAGTTCCGCACCCTGTGCGCGGGCCACGACCTGCCCGAGGCGCCCGCCCCAGGACCCGAGGACGCCCCGCCCGCCACCGTCACGGACGAGGAGCGGCGCGCCTACTGGAGGGACCGCCTCGACCTCCCGCTGCCGCTGCCCCGCTTCGGCATCGAGGCCCCGCGCGGCACCGCACTGCCCGCCTCGCGCGCCGCCGTCACCTTCACCGTCCGCGCCGAAGTGCGCCGCGCCGTCGAGGAGTTGGCGCGCGCCACGGCGACCTCCACGGACACCGTGCTGCTCACCGCGTACCTGGCCACCGTGCACCGGTACGTCCAGGAGGACCACACCCTCGTCGCCGTCCCCGCCGCGCGCCCCGCCGCCCCCGGGGCCGTCGGGAACCTCGCCCGCACCGTGCCCCTGCTGGTCCCCGTCGCCCGCGAGACGCGCTTCGGCGAACTCCTCGCCGCCGCCCACACCGCCGTCGAGGAGGCCGGAGCCCGCTCGGGTCCGCCGCTCGACGCGATCCTCGCCGACCGGCGCGACCCCTCAGCCCCCGCCCTCCGGGCCGAGTTCGTGCCGCCGGGACCCGCCCCCGCCCTTCCCGCGCCCGACCCCGCGGGCACCCGCCATCTGCCGCTGCGCACCACGGCCGCCGCCACCGGGATCTCGCTGCGCCTCACCCACGCGGGCGACGCCTGGAGCGCCGTCCTCGAGTACGACCGGGCCGAGGCCACCGAGAGCGCCGCCCGGTCCTGGGCCGAGTCCTTCGCCACCCTCCTCGCGCACGCCGCCGGCCACCCGGACAGCCGCCTGCACGCCCTGCCGATGCTCCCCGGCGACCGGCTCGACGCCACCGTCGCGGCGATCAACAGCGGCTACGAGACCTACCCCGAACTGCGGCCCGTGCACGCCGCGTTCGAGGAGACGGCCCGCGCCAGGCCCGACCTCACCGCCGTCGAGTCCACCACCGGCTCGATCGGCTACGGCGCGCTCGACCGGCGCGCCAACCTCCTCGCCCACCGGCTGATCGCCCAGGGCCTCGGCCCCGAACGCACCGCCGGAGTCCTCGTCGAACGCTCCGTCGACCTGATCGTCGCCCTCCTCGCGATCTGGAAGACCGGCGCCGCCATGGTGCCGCTCGACGCGCGGATGCCCGACCGGCGGGTGGAGTTCATCGCGAGCGACGCCAAGCTCACCACCATCGTCACCCAGGAACGGTTCACGGACCGGCTCGCCGCCCACGGCGTCCCGCTCACCACCGTGCCCACCGAGGGCGGCGCCGACGCCCCCGACGTCCCCGCCGTCCGCATGGACCACGCCGCGTACGTCTACTACACGTCCGGGTCGACCGGGCGGCCCAAGGGCGTCGTGCTCGACCACCACACCGCCGCCGTCCGCCTGGAGTGGCTCGGCCGCCGCTACCGGCTCGGCCCCGGCGACCGCGTCGTCCACAAGACGCCCCTCATCTTCGACGTGGCGATCTGGGAGATCCTCGGACCGCTCGCCGCGGGCGCCACCCTGCTGCCCGCCGACCCGGACGCCGAGTCCGACGTCACCCACCTCACCGAGCTGCTCACCGCCGAGAACACCGTCTTCACCCACTTCGTCCCCTCCATGCTGGACGCCTACCTGCGGCACGCCCCCGCCGCCCGCCACCCCTCCCTGCGCTGGGTGCAGCTCTCCGGCGAGGCGGTGCCCGCCCGGCTCCTCGAACGGTTCGCCGACCACTTCGACGCCGAGTGCCACAACCTCTACGGGCAGACCGAGACCTCCGAGGTCGCCGCCTGGGAGGGGCGGGCCCACGACGGCACCGGACACCTGCCGCTCGGCCGCCAGATCGGCGTCTACCGGCTGTTCGTCCTCGACGAGGCGCTGCGCCCCGTCCCGCCAGGCGTCACCGGCGAACTCTGCGTCTCAGGCGTCGGCGGACTCGCCCGCGGCTACCTCGGCCGCCCCGGCACCACCGCCGAACGCTTCGTGCCGCACCCCTACCCGGTGCGCCCGGGGGAGCGGCTGTACCGGACCGGCGACCTCGCCGCCTTCGACGAGGACGGCGTGCTCGGCTACCGCGGCCGGGCCGACGAACAGACCAAGATCCGCGGCTGCCGGGTCGAGACCGGCGAGGTCGAGGCGGTCCTCGCGCGCGGCGGCGCCGACTGCGCCGTCGTCGCCCGGCCCGACGACGAGGGCGCCGCCGAACTCGTCGCCTACGTGGTCGGCGACCGCGCGGCCGTCGAACGCCTCGCCGCGCACGCCGAGGAGTACCTGCCCGCCTACATGCTGCCCGGCGTCTACGTCGCCCTCGACGCCCTGCCGCTTGGCTCCTCCGGCAAGCTCGACCGGCGCGCCCTGCCCGCCCCCACGGCCCGCGACCGGGCGGCCAGGAGCACCGCCTCCGAGCCCCCGCTGACCGCCCTCGAAGAACGGATCGCCGAGCTGTGGCGCGCCGTGCTGCGCGTCGAGGAACCCGGCCGCGACGACAACTTCTTCTCCGTGGGCGGCAATTCACTCAAGTCGCTACAGATCCTCAACCGGATCAACGCCGCCTTCCACATCAAGTTCACGGTGCGCGACTTCTTCGCCGGCCCGACGATCAGCCAGATGGCCGCCACCGTGGACCGCCTGCTGCGCGAGATGACCGCCGCCCTGTCCGACGACGACGCGGCGGGCCTGCTCGCCGAACTGAAGGGGGATCAGGCGCGATGACCACCACCGAATCCGCCCGGGACCGGCTGCTGCGGCAACTGCTGGCAGGGGAGACGTCCGGCGCGGCGCCCGACCGGATACCGCGCGTGCCGCCCGGCGCCAAGGTCCCCCTCACCCCGGCCCAGCGCCGCATCTGGTTCTTCTCCCGGCTCTACGCCGACAGCAACGAGTACAACGTCTTCGACCTCGTGCACGTCGACCGGACCCCCGACGAGGACCGCCTCAAGGCCGCCCTGCGCGTCCTCGTCCGGCGCCACGTCGCCCTGCGGCTGCGGCTCTCCGAGGTCGACGGCGAACCCGTCCAGGAGGACTGCGGCACCCACGACCCCGACGTGACCTGGTACGACCTCACCGGGCACCCGGACGACGAGGCCGAACGGCGGGCCACCGACATCGCCAACGCCTGCTCGCGCGAGGTGCTGCGCCCCGACCGGCCGCCCCTGTGGCGGTTCTCGGTGATCCGGATGCCGCACGGCCGGGCCGCCTTCGTGCTCGGCTTCCACCACGTCATCGCCGACCACTGGTCCTGGACCCGGCTCGTCGACGAGTTCGTCGGACTGCTCGACGCCCCCGCCCCCGAGGACCAACCCGACCCGCGGGGGCCGGACTTCCTCGACTACGCGGCCTGGCTGCACGACCACCACGACGAGCGCCGCGCCGAGGAGGACCTCGCCTACTGGACCGGGAAGCTCGCCGGACCGCTGCCCGTCCTCGCCCTGCCCGCCGACCGGCCCAGGCCCAAGGTCTCCACCCGGGCCGGACACAGCGTCCCGGTCCGGATCGGCACCGGCCCGCTGGCCCGCGCCGCCCGCCTGGCCCGCGAGCACGACACCACCCTGTACGTCGTCGCCCTCGCCGCCTACCACGTCCTGCTCGCCCGCCTCGGCGGCCAGCGCGACCTGGTCGTCGGGGGCGTCTTCGCCGGCCGCGACCAGCCCTTCACCGAGGACATCTTCGGCTGCTTCGTGAAGTCGGTCGCGCTGCGCACCGAACTCCCCGAGCGGGCCACCTTCGCCGCCGCCGTCCGCGCCGTCCACCGGACCGTCCTGGAGGCACAGGACCACCAGTACGTCCCCTACGACGACGTCGTGGCCCGCCTCGACGTGCCCCGCGACCTCGGCGTCGACCCCGTCTTCCAGGCCCAGTTCTCGCTCCAGACCGCCGAGGGACCGGCCGCCGACGGCTACCGGACCGACCCCAGCGGCCTCGCCGAGTACGGCACCGCCAAGTGGGACATGGCCCTCGTCCTCACCGAGACCGCCGACGGCCTCAGCGGGCTCATGGAGTGCTCCGCCGACCTCTTCGACAAGGCCACCGTCACCCGGTTCGCCGCCATGTACACCCACCTGCTCGACCGGCTCCTCGACGACCCCGACGCCGAGACGGCGAGCCACCCGCTGATCACCGACGCCGAACGCGACCGCGTCCTGTACGGCCTCAACGCCTACGCCCGCCCCGACCACCCCTACCGGTCCCTCGCCGAGCCGTTCGAGGAACAGGTACGGTTGCGCCCCGACGCCACCGCCCTCATCGGCGACGAGGGAACCCTCACCTACGGCGAACTCAACGCGCGGGCCAACCGGTTGGCCCACCACCTCGCCGCCCGCGGCGTCGGACCCGGCACCCGGGTCGCCCTGTGCACGCACCGCGGCTTCGCCATGGTCGTCGCCGTCTACGCGGTGGCCAAGGCCGGCGGCACCTACGTCCCGCTCGACCCCGAACTCCCCGCCGACAGAATCCGGTTCATGCTCCAGGACACCGGGCCGACCACCGTCCTCACCGCCGGTACCGCCCGCGACCGGGTGCCCGCGGGACCCTGGGAGGTGATCTCCCTCGACGACCCGCGGCCCTGGGCCGACCGGCCCGCCACCGACCCCGACCGGGCGGTGCCGCACCAGGTCTCCCACCTGCTCTACACCTCGGGCTCCACCGGCCGCCCCAAGGCGGTCGCCTCGGACGCCGCCGGATCGATCGCCGACATCCTCTGGATGCAGCGCAATTACCCCTACCACCCGGGCGACACCGCCCTGTTGAAGACCTCCTACGGGTTCGACGTCTCCCTCTGGGAACTGTGCTGGCCCCTCTACACCGGCGCCCGCGTTGCCGTCTGCCGCCCCGGCGAACACTGGGACGTCCGCTACCTCGCCCGGATGATCGACGAATACCAGGTCACCACCGCCTACGTCATCCCGACCCAGCTCCAGGTCTTCCTCGACGAGCTGACCGACGGCCAGTGCACCTCGCTGCGCTGGATGATCTCCGGCGGCGAACCGGTCACCCCACGGCTGCGGGACGCCTGCCACGCCCGCCTCGGCGCCCGACTCGTCAACGGCTACGGGCCCACCGAGGCGGGCCGGGTCACCGACATGATCGTGCCCCGCGACCCGGGCAACCCGGTCGTCCCGCTGGGCCGCCCCTCCGACAACTTCCGGCTGCACGTCCTCGACGAGCACTTCGACCCGGTGCCCGTCGGCGTCCCGGGCGAAGCCTTCATCGCCGCCGAAGTCGGCCTGGCCCAGGGCTACTTCAACCGCTCCGCGCTCACCGCCGAACGCTTCCTGCCCGACCCCTTCGGACCACCCGGCTCCCGCATGTACCGCAGCGGCGACCTGTGCCGCTACCGCGACGACGGCGTCCTCGAACACCTCGGCCGGATCGGCGACCAGGTCAAGATCCGCGGCATGCGCATCGAACCCGCCGAACTCGAAGCCGTCATCGCCGAACAGGACGGCGTCGAACGGTGCGTGGTCCTCGTCGTCACCGAGGCGGACGAACAGCACCTGGCCGCCTTCGTGGTCGCCGAGGACGGCGCACGGCCCGACCCCGACCGGATCGCCGCGGACGCGGCCCGCATGCTGCCCAGGTACATGCTCCCCACCACCATCGAGATCGTCGACACCATCGTCACCAACGTCAACGGCAAACCCGACCGCGCGGCCCTCCTCGCCGGCCGGACCGCCCGCGGCGCCCTGCCCGAGGCACCCACCGACGACGCCCCCGGCTACGCCGACGACACCGAGGAGCGGATGGCCGCCCTCTTCCGGCGCGTCCTCGGCGTCGAACGGCTCGCCGTCACCGACGGCTTCTTCGCCCTCGGCGGCCACTCCCTGCTGGTCTTCCGGCTCATCTCCGCCTGTACCGCGGAGTTCGGCGTCGAACTCGACGTCGCCGAGATCTTCGCCGCGCCCACGGTCAGGGACCTCGCCGCCCGGGTCCGCGGACCGCGCTCCGGCGCCGCCCGCTGCCTGGTGCCCCTCGCGCCCAGCGCCGGAGCGCCCACCCTGGTCTTCGTGCACGCCGCCAGCGGCTCCGCGCTGCCCTTCCGCGAACTCGCCGAACACCTGGGCGGGGAGCTGTCCGTCCACGCCCTCCAGGCACCCGGCCCCGACACGCCCGGCGCCGGGACCGTCGAGGAACTCGCCCTGCGCTACCTCGACGAACTCGAACCCGTGCGCGGGCACGGCCCCCTCTTCCTGGTGGGCTGGTCCATGGGCGGCTCCATCGCCCTGGAGATGGCCCGCGAGGCCGAACGCCGCTCGGCCCCCGTCGACGCGACGGTCATGCTCGACAGCTGGCCCCCGGCGGCCAGTTGCGCCACCCCCGGCGAGCGGGAACGCGTCCGCCGGGCCATCGAGGACCTCGACATCGGCGCCGCCGAGGGCGTCGACCTGGACACGCTCGGCGGGGACCTCGTCCAGGTCACCGAGCGCAACCGGCGGGCGCTGCTGGCCCACCGGCCCGAGCCGTGGGACGGCCGCGTCCACCTCCTGCGGGCCGCCGAACCGCTCCCGGTCGCCACCGCCGTCCCCACCCCCGACGAGGACGAGACGGCCTGGCGCGGCGTCGTCCCCGACCTCGTCCGCGACGTCATCCCCGGCAACCACCTCACCCTGCTGCGCGGCGACAACGCGGCCGACCTCGCGCGACGGCTCCGCCGGATCACGGAGGAGAGCCTCGTCTTCGACGAGATCTGACCCGGGGCGCGGCGGACACCGACGTGGACGCCGCCCCCGCCGGAGATGCCGAAGGCCCAGAGGACGCCGAAGACGCCGAAGACGACGACCGGCCCGGAGCCCCTGCGGCTCCGGGCCGGTCGTCGGCGCGGCGATGTCCCCGCTGCCCGCTGCCCGCTGCCCGCTGTCAGGCGCCCTGTTCCCGTCCCGTCGCGTGCCGTTGGATCAGGGACAGGATCTCGGCGCCCTCGGTGGCCGGGAAGAAGTGGCCGCCCGGCACCAGGTGCGCCCGGAAGCCCGCGGTGCTCCAGCGGGCCCAGCGCAGGCACTCGGAGAGCGGCGCGAAGGGGTCGTCGGTGCCTGCCAGGGCGAGGACGGGCACGTCGACGGGCTCCACGTCGCCCTCGGCGCGTGCGCACGACTCGACGACCTCCAGATCCGCCCGCAGACACGGCAGGAACGCGTCGCGGCCCAGCGGATCGTCGAGGACCTGCTCCGGTGTGCCGCCCCACGCCGCCATCGCGGCCAGCAGATCGCCGTCGCTCATCCCCGCCACGTCGCCCACCACCCGGTCGGGCGGCGTGGCCGCCGCCGTCACCAGCAGCCGCGCCCCGCCAGGACGCACCCTGCGCAGCACCTGGTGCCCGACCAGGGCGCCCGCGCTGTGCCCGAAGACGGCGAACGGGCGGTCCCCGTAGCCGTCGACCGCCGCGGCGACCGCGTCGGCGAGCGGGGCCACCCCCCGGTAGGGCGGCTCGTCGATCCGGTCCTCCCGGCCCGGCGCGTGCACCACCACCACCTCCACACCCGCGGGCGCGGCGGCGCCCCACGCGTGGAAGAGGGAGGGCCCGGCCCCGGCCGGCGGCAGGACGAAGACCACGAGACCGCGGGCGGCGCGCGCGAGCACCTTCAGCCGGACCCCGGCCCCGGCGTCCCGGTCCGCGCCCGGCGCCGCCGCCCGCGCGGCGGGCCGCTCCCGCGGTCCGTCCGCCAGCCGCCGCAGCAACTCCTCCTTGTGGCCGCGCAGCACAGCGAGCAGCTCGGGGGTCATCACGTCCTTCGGCCCGTCGAAGTGCAGCCGCCCGTCCTTCGCCCAGACGCGCACGTTGCTGCCACGCAGCTCCTGAAGCAGCTCGTCGATCACGGCCGATCACGCCCCCTGTCGTGGGTCAGGACGGCGCCGGGCGGCGCGCGTCCCCCACCGGCCAGGGTGACCCGGCGGTCACGGCGGCGCACGTCCCGCCGGAACACACCCGCTGCCGGCCGCCCGGGTTCGGCGCGTTCAACCGGGGCCGAACCGCGGTTGAAAGGCCCTCGCGGCGGCCGTGCGCACTCTTGATTGACGGGTCCGTGGGGGCTGCCTACGGTGATCGAGACTGCACCCCGGCCCACCCTCGGCGCCGCGCCGAAGCGCCCTCGTCACAGGGGAAATCCCCGCGTCACCTCCGCTCCCGGAATCGGGCGCGCCCCGTGCCCCGCGCGGGACGCCGCCGCCAGGACCGTCCCAGGCCGCCCTCCTCGACCGGCCGATTCCGCGTGCCAGAAAGGCTCCGCCATGACTGGATCGCCGCAGCAGACCGACGCCCGCCGACTCCTCGACGAACTCCGCGCCGACGGCGTGCGGTTGTGGGTGCACGGCGACCGGCTGCGGTACCGGTCGCCGGACGGGCTGAGCGCCGCGCGGACGGCCGCGCTGCGCGAGGCCAAGGCGGAGATCACCGACCTGCTGCGGGCCGAGACGGACGGCACCGAGCGTCCTTCCGCCCCCGCCCACCGCGACCGGCGGCCCCTCGCGCGCGTCCCCCGCCCCGCCGCGACCCCCCTCTCCCTCGGTCAGGAAGGACTCTGGTTCCTCGACCGGACCGGCGAGACCGGCGCCGCCTACCACGAGCAGTCGGCGGTCAGGCTGCGCGGCACCCTGGACGAGCCCGCCCTGCGCGCCGCGCTGACCGAACTGGTCCGCAGGCACGAGGCGTTGCGCACCCGCTACCCCGACGTCGACGGAGTGCCCCGGCAGACGGTCGAACCCGCCGCCCCGCCCGCCCTCCAACTCCACGACCTGACCGCCGTGCCGTCCGCCGGACGCGACGAGGCGCTGCGCGCGCTGCTGCGCACGGCCGCCGCCGCACCCCTGGACCTGGCGGACCGCTGCCCGATGTCGCTCCAACTCGTGCGCACCGGCGAGCGGGAGCACGTCCTCGCCGTCACCGCCCACCACATCATGATCGACGGGACCTCCTTCGACATCCTCTTCCGCGAACTCGGCGTCCTCTACGACGCGTTCCGCCGCGGCGAGCCCTCCCCGCTGCCCGAACCCGTCGCCCAGTACGCCGACTTCGCCCTCTGGCAGCGCGAGACGTTGAGCGGCGACCGGCTGCGCGAACTGCTCGACTACTGGACAGGACGCCTCGAAGGCGCCCCGGCCGCCCTCGACATGCCCTTCGACCGCATCCGCCCCGCCACCCCCGGCTTCCGCGGCGACGTGGTGCGCTTCACCCTGCCCGCGCCCCTCGTGGAGTCCCTGACCGCGCTCGGGCGGCGCAACGACGCGACCCCGTTCATGGTGCTGCTCGCGGCCTTCCAGACCCTGCTGTCGCGGTGGTGCGGCGAGGACGACATCAGCGTCGGCCTGCCCGTGGACGGCCGCGACCACCCCGACGCCGAGCACGTCGTCGGCTACTTCCTCAACACCCTCGTGCTGCGCTCCGACCTCTCAGGCCGGCTCACCTTCGACGAACTCGTGCGCCAGGTCCGCGGCAACCTCATCGACGCCTACGACCACCGCGACCTGCCCTTCGGCCGCCTCGTCCAGGAGATCGCCCCCGGCGCCAGGACCGACCACCAGCCCCTGTTCCAGGCCCTCTTCACCTACCTCGCGGAGAGCGAACTCCGCATGGGCGACCTCGACCTCGAACGCGTCGACCTGACGGAGAACACCGCCAAGTTCGACCTCTCCCTCCTGCTCTCGGAAACACCCTCGGGCCGTATCGAGGGCGGTTTCGAATTCTCCACGGACCTTTTCGATCGGGTTTCTGTGGAGCGGTTGGTGGGGTTGTTCACGGTGTTGTTGGAGGGTGTGGTGGGCGGGGTGGATGTGCGGGTGGGTGAGGTGGGTGTTCTGGATGGTGTGGGTCGGGGTGAGGTGGTGGGGTTTGGTGATGGTGGGGGTGTGGTGGGTGGTGGGGTGGTGGGTTTGCATGAGTTGTTTGAGCGGCGGGTGGTGGGGTGTCGGGATGTGGTGGCGGTGGAGTGTGGTGGGGTGGGTGTGAGTTATGGGGAGTTGGATGGGTGGGCTAATGCGGTTGCTTTGAGGTTGGTGGGTTTGGGGGTGGGGGTTGATTGTTTGGTTGGTTTGTGTGTGTCGCGGGGTGTGGGGATGGTTGCGGGGATGTTGGGGGTGTTGAAGGCGGGGGTTGGTTATGTGCCGTTGGATCCGGGTTATCCGGTGGAGCGTTTGAGGTTTATGGCGGCTGATTCTGGTGTGGGTGTGGTGGTGTGTGATCGGTCGGTGGTGGGGGTGGTTGAGGGGTTGGTGGGTGAGGGTGTGGTGGTGGTGTGTGTGGATGAGGTGGGGTTGCGGGCTGGGTCGTTGGTGGGTCCGGGTGTGGAGGTGTTTTCGGGGGGTGCGGCGTATTGCATTTATACGTCGGGTTCGACGGGTGTGCCGAAGGGGGTGGTGTTGTCGCATGGGAGTGCGGTGGCTTTTGTCGAGTGGGCTGTGAGTGTGTTTGGTGGTGTGGGTGGGGGGTTGTTGTCGCGGGTTCTTGGTTCGACGTCGGTGTGTTTTGACTTGTCGGTGTTTGAGGTGTTTGCGCCGTTGGCTGTGGGTGGGTCGGTGGTGGTGGTGCGTGATGTGTTGGAGTTGGTTGAGGGTGGGGTGGTGCCGGTTCCTTCGTTGATTAATTCGGTGCCGTCGGCGGTGGAGGCGTTGGTGGGTGCGGGGGCGTTTCCGGTGGGTGTGGGTGCGGTGAATGTGGCGGGGGAGGTGTTGCGTTCTTCGGTGGTGGAGGGGGTGCGTGGGGTTGATGAGGGTGTGCGTGTTTTCAATTTGTATGGTCCGACGGAGGACACGACGTATTCGACGTGGTGTGAGGTGGGTTCGGGTGGGGTGACGGTGGGGCGTCCTATCAATGGGACGCGGGTGTATGTGTGTGATGGGTGGGGTGAGTTGGTTCCGGTGGGTGTGGTGGGTGAGGTGTTCTTGGGCGGTGCGGGTCTGGCGCGGGGCTATTCGGGCCGTCCGGGTCTGACGGCCGAGCGTTTTGTGCCGGACCGGTTCGGTGGGGAGGGTGGCCGGCTGTATCGGACGGGGGATCTGGCGCGATGGACGCCGGAGGGTGAGTTGGAGTTCCGGGGGCGGGTGGACCATCAGGTGAAGGTGCGGGGATTCCGCATCGAACTCGGCGAGGTCGAGGCCGCCCTGGACCGTTCGGGGCTGGTGAGCGAGGCGGTGGTCACCGTCGACGAAACCGGCGCCACCGGCGCCACCCTCATGGCACACGTGGTCCCTGCCCTCGAATCCGGAAGCGGCGACGTCGAGTTGGCCTCCGGTTCTGTATCCGGTGGCGGCGACGCAGAGTTCCTACCCGCCTGCGAATCCGGCTCTGGCGAGGCCGAGTTGCTCGACGGCCCTGAATCCGGTCGCGGCGAAGCCGAGTTCGTCTCGGCCCCCGAATCCGCCTGCGGCTACGCCGATTTCGTCCCGGCCCTCGAACGGCACCTGCGGTCCGCGCTGCCCGGCTACATGGTGCCGTCCGTCTTCGTCGTCCTCGACGCCCTGCCCCGCACCCCCAACGGCAAGGTCGACCGGTCCGCCCTGACCCGCCCCGCCGCCCAGAACCCCGCCCACACGGCGCCCAGGACCCCGACCGAGGAGACCCTCACCGCCCTCTGGCAGGACGTGCTCCACCTGGACTCCGTCGGCGTCCACGACAACTTCTTCGCCCTCGGCGGCCACTCCCTGCTCGTCACCCAGCTCGTCGCCCGCATCCGCCAGGTCCTGCGCGCGGACGTGCGGCTGCGCGACGTCTTCGACGCTCCCACCGTCGCCGCCCTGGCGCAGACGGTGGAGGCGGCCGGCCGGGTAGACGAGGGCGCCCTCGTCGCGGGCCCGGCCGACGAGCCGCTCGTCGCCTCCTACGCCCAGCAGCGGATGTGGTTCCTGCACCGTATGAACCCCAACAGCAGCCTCTACAACATCGCCGCGGCCTGGCGGCTCGACGGCGCCCTCGACCCGGACGCCCTGGAGCACGCCCTCAACGAGATCATCCGCCGGCAGCAGGTGCTCAGGACGGTCTTCCCCGAGCGGGGCGGCGTGCCGCACCCCGTCGTACAGGACTTCGTCCACCGGCCGCTGCCCCTGATCGACGTCTCCGCGACCCCGGACCCCCGGCGCGCCGCCGACGAGGTGGTCACCGCGGAGGCCGACCTGCCCTTCGACCTCGCCGAGGGGCCGCTCACCCGGATCGGCCTGGTCAGGCTGGCCCCCCGCCGACACATCCTGATGGTCAGCATGCACCACATCCTCGGCGACGACTGGTCGCTCGACGTGCTGCTCACCGAACTCTCCGCCCTCTACAGCGCCTTCGTCGACGGCCGGCCCGCCGACCTGCCCGAACTGGCCGTCCAGTACACCGACTTCGCCCGCTGGCAGAACCGCATGCTCGAAGACCGCCAGGTCGAGCGGCACCTCGCCTTCTGGCGCGACCACCTCGACGGCGCCGAGCACGCCCTCGACCTGCCCACCGACCGTCCCCGCCCGTCGGTGCCCAGCCATGGCGGCGGCACCGTCTCCTTCACCCTCACCCCCGAACTCAGCGACGCCCTGCGGGAGATCAGCCACGACCACGACGCCACCGTCTTCATGACGGTCGCCACCGCCTTCAACATCCTGCTGCACCGCTACAGCGGCCAGGACGACTTCTGCGTCGGCTACGCGGTGGGCAACCGCGACCGGCTGGAGACCGAGAACCTGATCGGTCTCTTCGTCAACACCCTGATCCTGCGCTCCCGGCTGGCCCCGGGCGACACCTTCGCCTCCCAGCTCCGCGAGGTCCGCGCGTCCATGCTGCGGGCCGACGCCCACCGGGACCTGCCGTTCGAGAAGCTCGTCGAGGAGATCCAGCCCGTCCGCGACCTCTCCCGGCACCCCCTCTTCCAGGTGACCTACAGCTACACCACGACCCACGGCTCCAAGGCCGAACCCGGCACCTCCGTGCCCGGCTTCGGCAACCGCGACATCACCCTCCCCGGCCTGGACATCGGCTACTACGAACACGACTCCAGGACTGCCAAGTTCGACCTCGCCTTCTTCCTCTCCGAGACCGGCCCCGGCAACGGCCTGGAGGGTGAGATCGAATTCGCCACGGATCTTTTCGACCGGGGTTCTGTGGAGCGGCTGGTGGGGTTGTTCACGGTGTTGTTGGAGGGCCTGGTGGACGGAGTGGACATGCAGGTGAATGAAGTGGGTGTTCTGGATGGTGTGGGTCGGGGTGAGGTGGTGGGGTTTGGTGATGGTGGGGGTGTGGTGGGTGGTGGGGTGGTGGGTTTGCATGAGTTGTTTGAGCGGCGGGTGGTGGGGTGTCGGGATGTGGTGGCGGTGGAGTGTGGTGGGGTGGGTGTGAGTTATGGGGAGTTGGATGGGTGGGCTAATGCGGTTGCTTTGAGGTTGGTGGGTTTGGGGGTGGGGGTTGATTGTTTGGTTGGTTTGTGTGTGTCGCGGGGTGTGGGGATGGTTGCGGGGATGTTGGGGGTGTTGAAGGCGGGGGCTGGTTATGTGCCGTTGGATCCGGGTTATCCGGTGGAGCGTTTGAGGTTTATGGCGGCTGATTCTGGTGTGGGTGTGGTGGTGTGTGATCGGTCGGTGGTGGGGGTGGTTGAGGGGTTGGTGGGTGAGGGTGTGGTGGTGGTGTGTGTGGATGAGGTGGGGTTGCGGGCTGGGTCGTTGGTGGGTCCGGGTGTGGAGGTGTTTTCGGGGGGTGCGGCGTATTGCATTTATACGTCGGGTTCGACGGGTGTGCCGAAGGGGGTGGTGTTGTCGCATGGGAGTGCGGTGGCTTTTGTCGAGTGGGCTGTGAATTTGTTTGGCGGGGAGTTGTTGTCGCGGGTTCTTGGTTCGACGTCGGTGTGTTTTGACTTGTCGGTGTTCGAGGTGTTTGCGCCGTTGGCTGTGGGTGGGTCGGTGGTGGTGGTGCGTGATGTGTTGGAGTTGGTTGAGGGTGGGGTGGTGCCGGTTCCTTCGTTGATTAATTCGGTGCCGTCGGCGGTGGAGGCGTTGGTGGGTGCGGGGGCGTTTCCGGTGGGTGTGGGTGCGGTGAATGTGGCGGGGGAGGTGTTGCGTTCTTCGGTGGTGGAGGGGGTGCGTGGTGTTGATGAGGGTGTGCGTGTTTTCAATTTGTATGGTCCGACGGAGGACACGACGTATTCGACGTGGTGTGAGGTGGGTTCGGGTGGGGTGACGGTGGGGCGTCCTATCGGGGGGACGCGGGTGTATGTGTGTGATGGGTGGGGTGAGTTGGTTCCGGTGGGTGTGGTGGGGGAGGTGTTCTTGGGCGGTGCGGGTCTGGCGCGGGGCTATTCGGGTCGTCCGGGTCTGACGGCGGAGCGTTTTGTGCCGGACCGGTTCGGTGGGGAGGGTGGCCGGCTGTATCGGACGGGGGATCTGGCGCGGTGGACGCCGGAGGGTGAGTTGGAGTTCCGGGGGCGGGTGGACCATCAGGTGAAGGTGCGGGGATTCCGCATCGAGCTGGGGGAGATCGAACGCGTCCTGGACGGCTCCGGCCTGGTCGGCGACGCGGTGGTGACCGTCGACGAGACCGGCCCCGCCGGCGCCACCCTGATCGCCCACCTCGTCCCCGCCCCTGAATCCGGGCGCGACGACGCGGAGTCCGTCCCTGCCTCTGAATCTCGTTGCGGAGAGGCCGAGTTGGTCGATGCTCCCGAACCCGGGCGTGGCGGCGCGGAGTTCGTCGCCGCCCCTGAATCCGGTCGCGTCGAGGCCGAGTTCGTCCCTGCCCCTGAATCCGGGCGTGACGAAGCCGAGTTTGTCCCCGCCCCTGATTCCGGCTGCGACGCCGCCCAGTTCGTCGCCGCCCCCGAACCCGCGTGCGGCGACGCCGACTTCGTCCCGGCCGTCGAACGGCACCTGCGGTCCAGGCTCCCCGGCTACATGGTCCCGTCCGCCTTCGTCGTCCTCGACGCCCTGCCCCGCACCCCCAACGGCAAGGTCGACCGGGCCGCCCTGCCCCGTCCGGACGGGCCCGCCCGGCACGACCGCACCCCGCCGCGCACCCCGGCCGAGGAGACCCTCGCCGCCCTCTGGCAGGACGTGCTCCACCTGGACGGCGTCGGCGTCCACGACAACTTCTTCGCCCTCGGCGGCCACTCCCTCCTCGCCACCCGGCTCGTCGCCCGCATCCGGGACGAGACGGGCGTCGAGATCCCGCCGCAGAGGTTCTTCGAGGACCCCACCGTTGCGGCCCTCGCGGCGTTCACCGAGACCCGGACCACAGGAGTGCTGTGACCATGTCAAAGAAGGGTGGAGCTGTGACCCCCAGTGCCCATGGCCTGCCGTCCGGCCAGGCCGGTCCCGCACCTCGCCGGGGAACCGACCCGGCCGACCCCCTCGACCTGATCGGCATCGGCTTCGGGCCCTCCAACCTGGCCCTCGCCATCGCCGCCGAGGAACTCGACCCCGGAGCCGACCGCCTCTTCCTCGAACGCAACACCGGCGTCCACTGGCACCCGGGCATGCTCCTCGAAGGCGCCCGGATGCAGATCTCCTACCTCAAGGACCTGGTCTCCCTGCGGAACCTGGCCAGCCCCTACACCTTCCTCTCCTATCTGAAGGCCAAGGGCAGGCTGGAGAAGTTCGTCAACATCGGGGTGACCAGACCCACCCGCCTGGAGTACCAGGACTACCTGAGCTGGGTCGCCGGCCACTTCGCCGACGTCGTCAGATACCGCTCCGAGGTCGTCTCTGTCACCCCGGTGACCGGACCGGGATCGACGGCCCTCGACCTGCTGCACGTCCGGGTACGGGACACCGCCACCGGCACGCCGTACTCCCTCTACGCCCGCAACGTCGTCCACGCGGGCGGCGGCACCCCGCGCCGCGGAACCCCCGACCGGATCTGCGACACCCCGTCGGTCATCCACTCGTCCCGGTTCCTGCCCGCCTTCCCCCACCGGTTCCCCGACCACGACGCCGCGCTCGACCTCGGCGTGGTGGGCGACGGGCAGAGCGCCGCCGAGATCGCCGCCCACATGCTCACCCACTACCCGAACGCGAAGGTCCACCTCTTCGTCCCCGGGTACGCCCTGCGGGCCACCGACAACAACCCCTTCGTCAACGAGCAGTTCTACCGGCAGAACGCCGACGCGTTCTACGCCGACGACCCGCACCGCCGTGCCCTCCTCAGAACCGAGCTGCGCAACACCAACTACGGTGCCGTGGAAGCCGGTTACCTCGACACGCTCTACGACATCACCTACGCCGACGAGGTACGCGGCGAACCCCGCCTCGTGGTCCACCGCGGTTGCGACGTCACCCGGATCACCGAGGACGGCCCCCGGCTGAACGTGCTGGTGCGCGACCGGACCGGCGGCCCCGACCGGACGGCCATCTGCGACGGCGTGGTCCTCGCGACCGGCTACACCCGCGAACTCGACCCCGCCGTCTTCGCCGGACTCGACCCGCTGCTGCGCCGCGACGACTTCGGCGCGCTGCTCGTCTCCGCCGACTGCCGGGTCGACGCAGACGAATCCCTCACCGCCGGGTTCTACGTCCAGGGGTACGCGGAAGGGGCGTACGGCATCGGGGACACCCTGCTCTCGCTGCTGCCCTTCAGGTCCCAGCGGATCATCGACGACCTCCGCGCCCGGCGCCCCGAGGACCGGCCGTCCGCCGGCCCCTACCCGCCGGACCACTACGTGGAGAAGGACCTGGAGCGCGTCAGGGCCGTGATGGAGCGGTTCAACTTCGCCACCGTCATCTCCGCCGACCGGGACGCCCGGGTCCTGGTGACGCACGTCCCGCTGGTGGTGGAACGCGACCGCGGCGGCGAACACGGCACCCTGATCGGCCACCTCGACCGGTCCAACCCCCAGGTCGAGCTGTTGCGCGACCGGCCGGTCACCGTCGTCTTCCACGGACCCAACTCCTACCTCTCGCCCGACGTGCTGAAGACGGACAAGCTGCCCACCTGGAACTCGATGTCCGTCCACGTCCACGGCCGCGCCCGCCTCTTCTCCGGCCGGGACGAGCTGCTGCGGGTCTTCAACGGCCTGTGCGAACAGGCGGAACCCCGGCCCGGCTCCTACCGGTTGCGGCCCGACGACGAACGCATCGACCAACTCCTCTCCCACGTCGTCGGGTTCGAGGTCGACATCCACGAACTGACCGGCCGCTTCAAGCTGTCGCAGGACCTCGACGAGGACAACCGGGCGCTGGCAGCCGCCGACATGGCACGCGACCTGGGCGAGGAGCGGCGCACCTTCGTCGCCGACGTCTTCGACCTGGCGCCCCGATCGGCCCGCCCCGACGACGGGCCCGGCAGCTGCGGCTGCACGCTGGGCGGCCCGCCCGCCGGCACGGACGCGGCGCTCGCGCGGGAGGCAGGACAGACCGTGCGCTGACCGCCCACGACGAGGGCGGCGACAACGACATCGGCGACCAACCCGGAGGGAGACCGCGTCGTATGCGGTGGAACGGAATCTATGTCAATGCCTGCGCGGCCGTGCTCGGCCGCGGCGAGCGGACCGATGACGCCGTGGCGGAGGGCCGCTACGACGCCGACGAGGCCGCCGCGGACGGCTTCCTGTCCATCAGCGTCGCCGACGACGGTCCCGCCGTCGAACTCGCCGTGCGGGCGGGCGGCCTGGTGATGGACCGCGCCACGGCGGGCGCCGACGACATCCGCCTGGTCGTCCACTCCAGCTGCAACCACCAGGGCCTCGACCACTTCGCCCCGGCCTCCTACGTCCAGGGCCG
The DNA here is from genome assembly GCF_005222485.1 of Streptomyces griseoviridis. Lineage (NCBI taxonomy): Bacteria > Bacillati > Actinomycetota > Actinomycetes > Kitasatosporales > Streptomycetaceae > Streptomyces > Streptomyces griseoviridis. The sequence goes on along the minus strand of NZ_CP029078.1, from coordinate 1,026,255 downwards.
CACCGTCGGCGGCAGCGCCGCCGCCGTCGAGGTCAAGCAGTACTCCAACGGCGGGCTCGCCGCCGTCGAGATCGCCGCCGCCTACCTCGCCAACCACCCGGAACCGGCCGCCGCCCTGCTCACCACCAGCGACGTCTTCGCGCTGCCCGGCTTCGACCGCTACCGCTCCGACAAGGGCGTCGTCTTCGGCGACGGCGGCACCGGCCTGGTGCTCTCCCGCACCGGCGGCGTCGCCCGCCTGCTCTCCACAGCCGTGATCAGCGACGGCACCTACGGAGCCGTCTACCTCGGCAACAGCCCCTTCGCGCAGGAGAGTTCCGCCGACGAGCCGGTCGATCTGCGCTCCCGGCGCGACGACTACCTCGCCGAGAACGGCGAACTCCTGCTGGAGATCGTCCAGTCGCTCACCGAACGGCAGCGGGAGAGCGTCACCGTCGCCCTCGCCGACGCCGGCCTCGACGCGGCCGACATCGACCGCTGGGTCCTCACCAACGTCGGCCGCACCCTGGACGACGTCCCGTTCCGCGAGACGTTCGGGATCACCGACGAGAAGACCACCTGGGAGTGGGGCCGCCGGGTCGGCCACATCGGCGCCGCCGACCAGATCGCCGGCCTCACCCACCTCCTGGAGACCGGCGAGGCGGCGCCGGGTGACCGGATCGCCCTGTGCGGCATCGGCATGGGCTTCACCTACGCGTGCGCCGTCGTCGAGATCATCGAGCGGCCGCGCTGGTCGCCCGGCCCCTCATGACCGGCACCGACGCCGACGCCCTGCTCGCCCGCGTCGACGCCCTGCTCGGCGACCCGACCGCCACCGACCCCGGTCTCGGCGACGAACTCGCCCGCTGCGACGACCCGTTGCTGCTCTGCGAGGCCGGACTGCTGCTGGCCGACGTCACCGCGGACCGGGTCCGCCGCGCCGCGCCACGCCGGACCACGCCCCTGCGGATCGCCGTCGCCGCCACCTTCACCGCCGACGGCGTGGTGCCGCTGCTGCGGACCGCGCTGCTCGCCGCGGGCCTCGACTCCGAGATCCACCTCTGCCCCTACGACCGCCTCGGCGACCAACTCACCGACCCCGCCTCCGAACTGACCGCGTTCCGGCCCGACATCACGCTCTGCCTCCAGCACTCCGGCGCCCTCCTCCCCGCCGACTGGGACCCCACGGACCTGGACGGGGTCCGCGCCACCTTGCTGGAACGGGCCGCGGCCACCGTCCGCGCGGCGGCCGCCTTCGCCGCACGCACCGGCTCCGCCGTCCTGCTGCACACCGTCCCGCTGCCCCGCCCCGACCGGGACACCGTGATCGGCTACCGCTCCCGGGCCGCCCTCGGCCGGATCTGGCGCGAGACCAACACCCTGCTGCTGCGGGCGGGCGAGGAGCACGACGGCCTGTACACCGCCGACCTGGAGGCCGCCCTCGCCGACACTGAAGGCCCGGCCCGTGACGAACGGCGCTACCGCCACGGCCGGATGGCGTGGACCCCGCACGCCGAACTCGCCTGCGCCCGGGAGGCGTCGGCCTTCGCCCGCGCCGTCACCGGCCTCGGCCGCAAGGTCCTCGTGCTCGACCTCGACAACACTCTGTGGGGCGGCGTCGTCGGCGACGACGGCCCCACCGGCATCGAACTCGGCACCCTCTACCCGGGAGACTGCTACACCGACCTCCAGCGCCGGGCCCTCGCCCTGCGCCGCCAGGGCGTACTGCTCGCCGTGTGCAGCAAGAACGACGCCGGTCCGGTCGACGAGGTCCTCTCCGGCCACCCCGACATGGTGCTGCGGCCCGACGACTTCGTCGCCGTCCTCGCCGACTGGCAGCCCAAGGACAGCCGGATCGCCGCACTGGCCGAGGAACTCGCCCTGGGGCTCGACGCGTTCGCGTTCGCCGACGACAGCGCCTTCGAGTGCGGTCTGGTCGGCGGCTCACTTCCCCAGGTGGACGTCGTCCACCTGGACGGCGACCCCGCCGACCACTCCTCGAAGGTCCTGGACCCGGCCAGATGGGCCCAGTTGGGCACCACGACCACCGACATCGAACGCACCGCGCTCTACCGCAGACGGCGCGACCGGCACCGCTTCGGCGCCGCGCACGACTCCGCCGAGGAGTACCTCACCGGCCTCGGCATCCGCGTCCAGGTGCGCCCGGTGGACCCGTACACCCTGCCCCGGCTCGTCCAACTCGCCTCCCGCACTAACCAGTTCAACATGACCGGTGCGGCGCACGGAGAGGCCGTCACCCGCCGGATGGCCGACTCCGCCGACCACGCCGTGCTCACCGTGGAGGTCACCGACCGCTTCGGCGCCGAGGGCGTCGTCGGCGGGGTCTGGGTCGACCGCGGCCCCGACAGCTGGCGGGTGCGGAACATGGTCCTGAGCTGCCGGGTGCTCTCCCGCGGCGTCGAACGGGCCGTCCTCCAGCACGTCACCGACCTGGCCAGAGCGGCCGGCGCCACCCTCGTCGAGGCGGACTTCACCCCCACCGGCCGCAACGGACCCGCAGCCCGCCTCTACCCCGAGGCCGGCCTCGCCCGCACGGACGGCGACGGCGCCCGCTACCGGGCCCGCCTCGACGCGCTCGGCACCCTCACCCCCGACTGGATCGCGCTCACGCCCAAGGAGGCACTCGACCATGCCTGACGTGATGACCACCCTGCCCGGCCTCGTCGCCCGCGTCACCCGGCACCCGGCGGACGAGATCACCGCCGACTCGCCGTTCACCGGACTCGGCCGCTGGGGCAGCCTGGTCGCCGTGCGCCTGCTCGCCACCGTCGAACAGGCCTACGGCGTCCGGCTCGACCTGCGCCACTACCTGACCATCCGGACGGTCGGCGAACTCGCCGACGAGATCGACCGCCGCCTCGAAACCCGGGCCACCCCCGCCGGATGACCGGCGCGAGCGCACCAGGAGCCCCGCCATGATCCTCGGCATCGACCACGTCGGACTCGCCACCGCCGACCCCCGGGCGGCCGGCGCCCAGCTCGGCGCACTCGGCCTGACCAGGACCGACCGGGGCGTCGCCGACGGCTACCGGGTCGCCTGCGAGTTCTGGGGCCTGCCGGGCGATCCCGAGGGCACCGAGATCGAGCTGGTCTCCCCGACCGGCCCCGGCTCCGCCGTCGACGGACGCCTCGCCGAGCAGGGACCCGGCCTCTACCACCTCGCCCTGACCGTCGACGACCTCGCCCTGGAGACCCGCGCCCTGCGCGAGCGCGGCCTCCTCGCACTCGACGCCGCACCTTGCCGCGGGGCCAGACCAGGCATGACCGTGGCCTTCATGTACCTGCCGGAACCGGCGGAACTCCTGCTCGAACTCGTCCACTACGCACGGACCCCGGCCCGGCGACTTTCCACCCGGACACGGCCAGAGAGAGGCATCCCCCCATGGACGTCATGACCGCCGTACTCACCCGCCGCAGCGAGCACACCCTGCGCGCACCCGCCCCCGACGACGAGGAGTTCGCCTACCTGCTGCGGGGCGCGAGCCTCGCCCCCGACCACGGCAGGCTCAGGCCCTGGCGCTGGATCCTGCTGCGCAGCGACGAACGCGCCGAACTCGGCCTGCGGATAGCCGAGGAGACCGGAGCCGACGCGGCGGCGACCGAGGCGCTCAGGGCCAAGTACCAGCGGGCGCCGCTCTCCGCCGCGCTGGTCTTCGTCCCCCGCGCGCACCGCATCCCCGAGTGGGAGCAACTGGCCGCCGCGAGCTGCGTGGCCCACGCGCTGATGCTGCTCCTGCACGCCAGGGAGTACGGCAGCATCTGGCGCACCGGCCAGCTCGCCACCAGCCCGGGGGTAGGACGGTTCCTGGGCCTGCGCGGCCCCGAACGCCTCCTCGGCGTCCTGGACATCGGCACCCCCGAGACCGGAACCGCCCAACGCAGGCGGATCCCGGACGACGTCTCGGCCACCATCACCCGCTTCGAAGAACTGTCCAGCCACCGACCGGAGTCGACGCCGGCGACGGGGGACGGGTGAGAAGCGGTCGGAGCAACGCGGCGGCCACTGACCGGTGTTGGTGAGACGCCGGGTGCGGGCGGAAGCGGGGCGACGGAGGGGTCGGGCCCACACGCACGGGCCCGACCCCTCCGTCGCCCCGCGGACCGCCCGGACCGGCGCGGGCGCGAGCGGGATCGCCGATCGAGGCTCGATCTTCCGGATCGTGCTTGCGGGATTCCCCCGGAGGACGCTCGCGGCGGGGCGGCCGTGGTCGGGAGCCGGACGCCGGGGGTCGCGACGCCGTCGACGGTGAGGTCCGGCATCGTGATGTGCGAGGTCTGGGCCGACAGCAGGAAGACCACGGCGTCGGCGGGCCAGCTTGCACAGGGGGATGCCCACGGAGGGATCTGTGCCGGAAAGCAGGGCGTCCCGGCTTCGCAACCGTCAGGTCATTAAGCCGGGACGCCTGGGCCGGGCGCGGGCGGGACGTCAGGTGGTGACGCCGCCGTCGGCGACGAGATCGTGGCCGACCACGAAGCTCGATTCGTCGGAGGCCAGCCAGAGCACGGCCGCGACGATCTCATCGGTCGTCGCGACGCGGCCGATCGGCACGGTCGTGGCCAGGCGCGCAGCGCGGTCGGCGTCGGATTCGCCGGGACGCAGCGACATGCTGGTGTCCGTGGCGCCTGGGCTGACCGCGTTGATGCGGATGCCGTCCTTGATGTGGTCGAGGGCGGCGACCTTGGTGAGGGTGCTGACGGCGGCCTTTGAAGCGGCGTAGGCGGCCATGCCCGGCCGACGGCCGTGATAGCCGATGTTGGAGGCGGTGTTGACGATGGTGCCGCCGCCGTGCGCCCGCATGTGGGCGATCTCCGCCTGCATGCTGATGAGGACGCCGGTGAGGTTGGTGTTCAACACCGAATGCCAGGAGGACAGTTCAAGGTCGCCGACCGGGGCGGGCCGGCCGAAGACCCCGGCGTTGTTGTGGGCGACATGCAGGCCGCCGTGGCGCTCGACGGTGGTGCTCACCAGGGCCTCGATGGCCTCGGGGCTGGTGACGTCGGCGACGACCGCGCTGGCGGTGCCACCGTCCTCGTCGATGAGGCGGACCGTCTCCGTGATGCTCTCCGGCCGGGCGCCGGCGGCGACGACGGTGGCGCCCTCCCGGGCGAAGGCTCGGGCGCTGGCCCGGCCGATACCGGATCCGGCTCCGGTGACGATGACGACCTTGTCCTTGAAACGGGCGGTCACGGGATGCTCCTTGAGAGGTGTCGTACGGCGTGGAACAAGGGCGGGATGTCGGGGCGACGGAGGGCCGGGGGCCGGTCCGGCAGCGGCCGTCTCCCCGAGGCCGGGCGGGCAGCAGGACAAGTGTGCCCATCGCGGCGACGGCGAAGACCGCGGCAGCGAGGGAGAACGAGGCCGCGTATCCGCCGCTCAGCGCGGACGCCGTGGTCCCTCCCGCGTGGATGAGGCCGGTGGCGCGGGCGGCGGCCAGGGTCGTCAGGACGGCGAGGGCGACCGCCGGTCCGGCTTCCAGCGCCGTGTTGACCATGGCGCCGACGAGACGGCCTGGCTCCATGGCGATTCGCACCATTGACCCAAGGGACACCACCTGGGAACAGGACCACGCCGACTGCCGCGTCTACTTCTGGGACCGCTCGACCAACACATCCTACGAGTACGAGATCCTGGACCAGGTCGACATCGGCGAACTCCTCGCCTGGACCAGGCAGTACGCCGCCGAGCACGGCTGGACCCACACCGTGTACGCGGTTTCTGACGACGACGGCCGCGGACTCATCCGCCTCGACGGCGTCCTGGGCGACCCCTTCGGCTGACCGCAGCCCTCGCGTGGGTACCCGCGCGGCCACGCTTGGTCGTTGCGGGACGTGAGGGTCAACGCCGTTGCAATTGGCATGCCTTGGCAGGTGTCGGTCGGGTAGCGTGCGGGGCATGTCGAGTCCTGAGTCAGACACGGTGGGGGCTTTCGGTCACGCCGTCAGCCCCTGAACCACTGAGCTCGCAGCCTGTCGTCACGCCGTGTTCCGCGGTCGGACGACATGTGCCGCGGGGGCTGGCCGCGGTGACGAGATGACCTTCTCGTGCCTCGCCTCGCCTCGGAGCCCACTCGATGCCTCTTCCCTTGTACCTGCTTGCCCTGGCGGTCTTCGCCATGGGCACCTCGGAGTTCATGCTCGCCGGCCTCCTGCCGGACATCGCCTCAGATCTCGGCGTCACCGTCGGGACAGCGGGCACGCTCACCTCGGCATACGCGATCGGCATGATCGTCGGCGCCCCGCTCATGGCCGCGCTCGCCCGCAAGCGGCCCGGACGGGCGAGCCTGTTCGGGTTCGTCCTCGTGTTCCTGGCAGCCCACGCCCTGGGCGCCGCCACCGAGGGCTTCCCGGTCCTGTTCGCGACCCGGGTGGTCGCAGCGCTCGCGAACGCCGGGTTCCTCGCCGTTGCTCTGACGACCGCCGCCACGCTGGTCCCCGCCGACCAGAAGGGACGCGCCCCCGCCGTGCTGCTGTCGGGCACCACGGTGGCCATGGTCGCCGGCGTCCCCGGAGGATCGGTGCTCGGTACCCTGCTCGGCTGGCGAGCCACGTTCTGGGCCGTCGCCGCGCTCTGCCTGCCCGCGGCCATCGGCATCGTCACCGGCGTCCCGGCGCGCCGCGGGCAGAAGGACGCGGCTGAGGGGCCGACCCTGCGAGCGGAGCTCGCACAGCTCGGAAGTCCGCGGTTGCTCGTGGTCGTGCTGCTCGCGGCGCTGGTGAACGCGGCGACCTTCGCCGGCATCACGTTCCTCGCCCCGGTCGTGACCGGCACCGCCGGGCTGGGCGAGCTGTGGGTCCCCGTCGTCCTGGTGCTCTTCGGCGCCGGTTCCTTCGTCGGCGTCACCGTCGCCGGACGGCTGTCCGACCAGCGCCCGGGGTCGGTCCTCGCCGTCGGCGGCCCGCTGCTGCTCATCGGCTGGCCCGCCCTGGCGGTGCTGGCCGACCGGCCGGTCGCGCTGCTCGTCCTCGTGTTCGTCCAGGGTGCGCTGTCGTTCGCGCTTGGCAGCACCCTGATCACGCGGATCCTCTACGAGGCGGCCGAGGCTCCCACCATGGCCGGCTCCTACGCGACCGCCGCACTCAACATCGGCGCAGCCGCCGGACCGCTCGTCGCCGCAACCACCCTGACCACTGCGGCCGGGAACCTCGGGCCGTTGTGGGTGAGCGGGTTTCTCGTCGCCGTCGCGCTACTCATCGCGTTCCCCCTGCGCACCGTGGTCGCGGCCGGCCGGAGCAGCGAGGCGCTCCGGTGACGCATGCGAACGCCCCCTGGACCACCGAGGGAGATGCCTCGAGTTGCGATCGCCTCCGACCACGCGTCCACGTTGCGGCCGAACGACTACGGCAGCCCGCACGGCTCGCTCACCGCGTCCCAGAAGGCCCCGGAACTGGCGGCCTCTCCGCGTCAACTGCCGCCAGCAGTCGCCTGTAGAGCCGCGATCCACTGGTGCCCCGGGTGTACCCGATCGAGTAGCTCGGCCAGGGTCTCGCGCTGAGCCGGGGACAGGTGGGGGACGGTCGCCTCGAAGTCGGATCGGTCTTTTCGGCGGGCACGCTTGGCCTTGAACAGCAGGACCAGTTCCGGCGCCAGATACGGGATGCCGTCCTGGGTGTGGTGGATGAGGTCGCCGTAGGGAAGCCGGATCCTCTCATCGCGTCGACAGATCCAGGTGTCGCCGTCGTGCGGTTCGCGGAACACGTCGAGCAGGTAGTTGCCGGTGGCCGGATCGCGGAGCCACGTCTGATGCACCGCGGCCAGTACCTCCGGCGTGGCGTCCTCCCAGATCCGGCCACTGCCCGCCGCGTCGAACACGTGTCCGGGGAAGCGGTGGCGGACCTCGGGAAAGCTCGCGGCCGGGATCGCGATCTCGATGTCCCCATGAGCGCGCGTCTGCCTGCCGTGGAACAGGTCCAGCGCCCAGCCCGCGGCCACGTACCAGGGCGTACCGACCCCGGCCAACCGCTGCGCGACCTCGCTCGGGCTCCAGCAGGAAGACCATCTGGCGTCGAGGGCTTCGATCTCGTCGGGTGACAGCTCGACGCCGCCGCTGGGCAGTTGCTCGCTCACCGCAGGAAATCCAGCCGAACTCCTCTGCGGCGGCGAACAGACGCACCACCCGTGGTGACGACTCACCCGCAACCTGGCCCCGCACGCCCCGGGGAGGAGCAGACTTGGCTCATGTCGCAGCGAGATGAGCAGGTACGCGAGATTCGTGCGCTCTCCGACGTGGAGGCTGTGCGGGCGTTGACGGTGCTGGTGGAGGACAGGGGGTTGCTGTCCTCGGCCACGGAAATTGCCGTGCACGAGAAGGAGTTGAGGGACGCCCTCGAGACCGCGGGGGTCGAACCGGGCGCCGGTGAAGGAGAAGGCGACGTCGCGCGGGCGGCGTTGGAGTATCTCGCGCTGAGCGGGGACGGCGTCGTCGCTGAGGCCGTGGAGTATGTGCGGTCGCCGATGGAACGGTTCGACCCGGTGTCCGTGTCCGTGGGGGCGCTGGCCGTCACGTTGTTGCAGACCGAGGTCGTGGTCAAGCGGGACACTCAGGGGCGGTGGAGTGTGACCGTGCACAAGCGGGCCCTGAAGGACGCGGCGCTCGCCAGGGTGCTGACGGCTCTGCTCTCCCAACTCACCGACGGCAAGTAGACCCCCGGTGACAGTCTCCACGAGGACGCTGTACGAGTGGTGTTGTGGACAGTGCGGTCGGCAGTGCCAGGCACCGGTCTGGCGCATCGTCGACAGCCGTGAGCGTGCCGACGTCCTCGAAAGTCGCGACGGGCCGGACGGGTTCGGGCCCGGGTTGCACTGCGTGGACTGCCCCGACTGCGGGACCCGGGAGCATGTCGAGGCGCCGCTGCTGGTGCTGCGGACGGCAACGCCCGTACCGTCGTTGTTCGCCACCTCAGTTGCGGAACTCCAGCACGATGCCACCGCGAGCGCGGCCGCGCTGGTGGAGGAGGCGCGGCTCGCCGGGGCCTTCGCCAGCGGGCGGTTCGGCGGGAACGTGGTCGTGCTGCCGCGCAGGCTGCTGCCGTTCGTGCTGAGCCGGGACACGGAACGGGACCTGGCGGATCCCGAGGCGGCGTGCGCGGAGTTGACGTCGTACGGGGCGCCAACCGTGGCCAACTACCGGATCTTCCTGGACAACGCGGCGGCGGAGTCGGCGGGATCCGATGTCCGCGAGCTGTTGCACGCCGTCACCCTGACCATGCCGGACCGGCTCGCCGAACTGGTGCGGGCACACCCCCGGCTCACCGACGACACCCTGGTACGCGATGCCGGGGCACAGGAGCTGCGCGAGGTTGCCGGCACCCCGGTAGAGGCGCCGCTGCGGCTGCGGCAACGGCTGCTGGAGGATCTGTGCGGCGGCCGTACGCCCGTGGATACGGCGATCGAGCGCTACGCGGCAGCGCTGGCCGCCTTCGGGCAGGGACTGCGGGCCAGGCTGTACGAGATGTACGACGAGGTTCGGGGCGCGGACAGCCCGGAGATCATCCCGCTCGCCCGTGCAGCGCTCGAACTCGCCCAGCAGACAGGCGAGATGGAGATGGAGGTCGAACTCGCGGCGCGGCTCGGTGGGTTGCTGGTGTCTTCCCTGCATACGGCCCGTCCTGCCGACCCCGCCGAAGCGGTGCGCGTGCTGCACCTCGCCCTCGCCCGACTGCCGGAGGGCACCCTCCAGTGGGCCGAGGTGGCCGCCAACCTCGCCTCCGCCCAGTACTTCCGTGACGACGGCGACCACATCGAGCGCTGGGAGTCCGCCCGCGATCTGCTCGCCCGCGCCGCCGCCACAGTGGACCGCCGCGCCCACGGCGATCTCTGGGCCCGGGTACGGACCAACTACGGGCTGCTGCTCGGTCAGCGCCCAGGTGGCGGTCCCGCCGATCTGACCCTTGGTATCGAACACGTCCAGGCCGGCCTGGGCGAACGCTCCCCCGAACGCAACCGCGTCGACTGGGTCTACTCCCTGATCAACCTCGGGCTGCTCCTGTTCAGGCGCGGCGAACCGGGCGACCAGGAGCGGGCTGAGCGGTGCTACCGGGAGGCCCTCGGTCGGCTGCGCCCGGAGGACGACCCCGTGCTGTGGTCACAGCTCCAGTGCAACCTGGCCGACCTGCTGCTCGCCCCCGAGCGCGATGCCGCCGACCCGCTCGGCGCCCAGGCCGCGGCGACCGCCGTCGTCACCTTCGCTGCCGCGCACCCGGGACTCCTCGACATCAGCCGCGCCATCTGGCTCCTGGCCAGGACCGCCGACCTGCTCGACGGTCCGGGGAGCGCCGAGGGCCTACGGCTGCGACGCGCGGCGCTGACCGCCGTACCGCCGCGTGTCCTTCCGTTCCTGCACCTGTCCATCGCCCGGGAGGCGATCAACACGCTCGCGGCGGCCGAGGACTGGGGCGGCGCGGCCGATGTGGCGTCGGACATGCTGACCGCCGTCCACGCGCTCTACGACGCCCAGACCACCACCGCCGGCCGCCGGAGCGCGCTCCTGCTGACGCGCGGAACCGCCCGCCAGGCCGCGTTCCTGCTGGCCCGCGCGGGGCGCCCGGAGCGTGCGGTGGAGGTGATCGAACGGGGCCTCGCCCGTGAGTTGTCGGTGGTGGCCGGGCGGGACACGGTGAACCTGGCGGCGCTGGAGGGGGTCGATCCGCTGCTGGCCCGCCGGTACCGGGATGCCCGGGAGCGGTACCGGGTAGTGGCCGCCGGGGTCGAGGAAGCGGGCGCCGCCCCCACCAGAGGGCTCGTCACCTCGGACGCGGGGCGGGTCGCCCCGGCCGGCGGACTCGCCGTCTCGGCCGGAGGGATCGTCGCCTCCGTGGGGGCGCAGGCCGCAGCCGAGCGCGAAGTGCGCGCCGTGGTCGACGAGATCCGAGCGATCCCCGGTTTCGAGGGGTTTCTGCGGACGACCGGGGTGGCGGACGTGGTCCGGGCGGCGGGCGGGAAGCCGCTCGCCTATCTGGTGAACTGGGTCTGGGGCAGCTGCGTCCTCGTGGTGCCGCGGGACGCGCAGGCTGGGGTGCGCGCCGTGTTCGTCCCCGAGGTGACCAGCTCCTCGATCGTCCGGCTCCTGACGCTCGACCTGGAGGCCCGGAAGGCAGGGCTGTTCCTGGTCCAGCAGGCCGGTGCGCTCAAGCGGCGACGTGAACTGCCAGGCGCGGTGCACCGGTTGCGGGGGCTCGCCCCGTTGCTGCGACCCCTCGCCGGGCTGCTGGCGGAAGATCCGGGCCACGAGGTGGTCGTCGTACCGACCGGGCTGCTCGGGCAGATGCCGTTGCAGGCCGTGCCGGTGGGGGAGAGCGACGAATCACTTGATGATCTGGGGACGTTGACGCTCGCTCCGTCGGCCGGGGTGTACGCCGCCTCCCGAGCCGCCGCCGGTCGGCCACCTCCGCCCGTGCCACGGCTGGTCGCCGTCTCGGATCCCGACGGCTCGCTGCCGGGCGCGCGCAGTGAACTGGCCGCGATCCGGGCGCTGTTCGCGGCGGGCGGGGAGACCGTGTCCGCCGTGGGGGACGACGCCACGGTCGAGTGGCTGCTTGAACATTTCACGGAGGCGTCGTATCTGCACCTGAGCTGCCACGGGAGCGCGGAACTCATCGGCCAGGGCGGCACGTTGGCGCTCGCGGACGGCGTCCTGAAGGTGGACGCGCTCGTACGACGCCAACTCCCGCACTGCCGACTGGTGGTGGCGGGATCCTGTCAGTCCGGGCGGTACGAGACCATCGACGCGCCCGACGAGTTCACCGGGCTGCCGGGCGGCTTCCTCCAGGCCGGGGCCGCCTGCGTGATCACCAGCCTGTGGCAGGTGAACGACCTGGCGACGGCGCTGCTGATGACCCGCCTGTACGAGCTGCTCGCCCCCGTCGACGGTGGCCACGGTGAGCCTCCGGTGTCCGCGCTGCGCGCGGCGCGGAGCTGGCTGCGGTGGCTGACCTGGTCCGGCCTCGCGCGCTACACCGACGCCCACCCCCACCTCGCGGCGCTGACCGAACGGTATGCCCGTCCCGAGCGCGACACCGACGAACGTCCCTTCGCCTCCCCCGTGCACTGGGCGGCGTTCACGGCGTGGGGGGTGTGAGCGGGGTCAGCCCCGGTAGGTCGGGCCGAGCGGGTCGAGACTGTAGTGGGCGTCGGGGTCGCTCGGCGACCGCGGGGCCCTGATCTCCATGACGGTGTAGCGGCCGCCGGCAAGTCCGGAGACGACGACCGTGGCGGCCGAGGTGACCTCCCGGCCGTCGACACAGCTCGGCTGGCAGACCACCTCCGAGACGACACCTTGCGCGGTGGTCGTGGCGCTACCCCAGTCGGTCCAGATCAGGTCGTGCAGCATGGCCCCGCCGTCCCCGCAGAGCAGCAGGAGCGAGACGGGCTCGGTCAGGGGCTTGCCCGAGCAGTCGTCGATCGTCCCGGTCTGCCGGGTCCGCTGCGGGCTCGGGGCGGGCGGTGCCTGGCCAGTGGGGGCCGTGGAGGGGGTCTGCTCCTCGCTCGGCTCCTGCTGCGGGGGCGTCCGCGGTTGCGGTGTGCCGTCCTCGGTCGGCTGGAGCCGGGTCGGTCGGCTCGTCACCGGCGCGTCGGTGGTGCGGGTGCCGCCGTCGCGGCCCGGCACCAGGAGCAGCGCCGTGACGGCCATGCCGACGATGACCGCGACCACGATCACGAGGGCGAGCCGGGCCCCGGACAGACCGGGCGGCTTCCGGCGTGGCGATGCCTCGACGGGGGAGTCCGATGGCGGAGCGGTGTCGGCGGGGCCGTCGGGAGAGGTGATCAGGTCGTCGACCTCCACCGTCCAGACAGGCGGCTCAGGCTCCAACCCCCTCAGTAAGTCCAGCAGTTGTGCGGGGGTCGCCCGCTCCTGCGGATCCTCGGCCAGGCATACGGCGACGACCTGCCGCAGCCGCACCGGCAGGTTGTCGAGGTCGTGCCGTCGGTTGCTGACGCCGGTGTACGCCGCGACCAGCAGCGTCCCCAGCGCGACCATGTCGGCCGTGGGCCCGGACGCCCCGGCGCGCCGCCCCGGCGCGTCACCGGTCAGCCGCGGCCCGCCCCGCGTCAGCAGCACGTTCCCGGCCCGCACGTCGCCGTGCACCCGCCCGGCCTGGTGCAGCACGGCCAGTGCCCCGGCCAGCCCCGCCGCGATCCACAGCACCGCGTCCTCCGGCAGCCCACCGGCGGTCCCGACAACCTCCGCGAGCGAGGGCGCGGGCCCGGCACCGACGGCATCCCTCCGCGCCAACTCCCCACCGGACCAAGCCCCCACCTGCCCCGACCCGCCCTCTACCGGATCACTGCCTGCCGAACGCCTCATTCCGTCCCCCGACTAGAAGAAGTTCCAGGACAAGTCTGGCCAAATCCGGGCCGCCCTACAAGGACTTGGGCACTGGGACTCAGCCCTTCACCAAGCCAACACGTACGGAGAGATGCGTCGGCGGCGCGTCATCCAGGTATGGGATCAATTCCTGTCGTCCCAACCACGAAAGATCGAGGCTGGTGCGCCACCTCATGGATGTGGAAGTGCTCGACGGCGCTGGAGACTTCCGATTGCTCTCATGCCGAGTGGTCGACACGACGCTGTCGCTGCCGAAGGCCAACCGGTTCTGCAAAGGCATCTCTCCAGGATCGGCTACACCACGGCCACCTTCACCTATCAGAACCCCCAACGCCTCGCCGGCCGCCCGAAGTGGGGGAGCCGCCGCCTTCTGAACTACGGCATCAACGGACTGCTGTCCTACAACGACAACCGGCCCCTGAGGCTGGTGAATACGTCGGCCGCATCTACCACGAGGTGAAGCGGCGTCCGCCCTTCGTGGTCCGGGACACGGACGAGCGCCCCGCCCCGGGGACAGGTCCCTCGCCCCGCCGACCGGCCGCTCGACCACGAGGCCGTCCGACATCGACCGGGCAGTTCGTGACCTCTGTGCTGATCGGGTTCGTCAATACCGGCGTGTACCAGGCCGTCGACGTCGCCCTGAACTCACGGATCCCCTATCTCGCGGCGCATGTCGTCGCGTTCGCCGTCAGCGTCGTCGGTTCCTTCGTGCTCAATTCTTATCCCACCTGCCTACCTCTCCGACCTGGGGCGCTTTTCTCCGATATCCGATATCCGCTATCCAGCGTCTTCCATCTGGTGGCCTCGGGAGCGCTCCTCTACCTGGCCGTCAGCCGACTCGAAATGAACGAGAATGTCGCCGCTCTCGTCACCGGAGCCCTGATCACGCCAATCTCCTTCCTCGTGGTCCGCACGCTGGGTACGCCCGAGCGCCGATGAGTGGTGCTTCCTTCCTCTCGTCCGAGACGACGGCTTCCTGGCCCTGGTGGACCGGTTCTACGCCACGGACAACGGCTGCATCGCCAACGGCGTCCTCCTCGCCTCCTAGGTCTCCCTCGCCCTTCCCCCGTCCTCGCGGCCCCGGCGCGGGTGGCGCGGCCGGTGGGCCCGGCGGTCAGCACCTCAGCCGTGCTCGGGCTCCACCGGGAGCCACAGTTCGGCGTCGGCCGCGGTCTTGTCCGGCGACAGGCGGGTGCGCAGGATCTCAGGGCCGGTGCGGGTGCGGTACGGGTTCGACGGGAACCACGCGGTGAACACGTCCCGCCACAGCTCCTGGATGGCCTGCGGTATCGGCCCGGAGGTGGTGAAGACCGCCCAGGTGCCGGCCGGGACAGTCAGCGCGGTCATCCCCTCGGGGGCGGCCGAGGACGTGATCACGCCCTGGTAGTAGTCGAGTTCGGTGCCCTCGGCGCGGCTGGGATCCAGGTCGTCGCAGACCGCGACGATGCCGTGCGGCTCCTGGTCCGACAGCTTGTCCAGGCGCTCCATGGTGCCCGGAGCGATCCCTCGGACGAAGTCCATGATCGCCTGGTTGGGGCCGAGGTGCACCAGCGGTACCCGGGTCTTGAGCCCGACGACGGTGAAGTCCGCCTTGTCCACGACGCGGTAGCGCATGCTGCTGCTCCCTTCAATGGTGAGGCGGAAGGCCATCCGGGACTGGGAGCTGAGCGTGGCGCCGGTGCGCCGGGCCTCGCCCGGTCCGATGCCGTGCATGGCACGGAACGCCCGCGCGAACGCCTCGCCGGAGCCGTATCCGTAGCGCACCGCGATCTGCAGCAGCGTCGCACGTCCCGCGAGTACTTCGGCGCCTGCGAGGGTGAGCCGACGGCGCCGGACGTACTCCGACAGCGGCATGCCCGCGAGCGCGGAGAACATCCGGCGGAGGTGGTACTCCGAGGTGCCCGCGACCCGTGCCAGTTCCTCCACGTCGACGGCCTGGTCGAGACGGCACTCGATGTGCTCCATGGCCTGGTTCAGTCGCTCCAGCACGCCCGGCCTCCCTCCTCTTCCCTCGCGGTTGCTTTGCCAGCGATGGCCGTAGGGCACGTTTTACGCCGCGCTGCGGTCGGTGTCGTCCCCATCCGGACCGGGGGAGTTCTGTCCCAGGCCCCGGCGAATCGCTATCTCCACGGGTGAGTACGTGCCGTCGGTCCGCTCCAGTTCGTACGGTGCGGCCGGCATCAGCGGCGGCTGCGCCATGAGGCGCGGCCGTACCCCATGGTGCGGTTGCGCCGCGTGCACCAGGAACGGATGGCACAGGAAGACATCGCCCGGGGACCCGGTGGCAAAGGCGAGTGGCCGATGGCCGGACGCCGCCACCAGATCGGGGGCGAGGGTCAGCCCGCTCGCCCCGTCCTCCCCGTACTTCTCCAGCACCTTCGGCACGTCGAGGTGTGAGCCGACTCGAATCCGTGTCGGAGCGTCCTCCTCACCGACCTCGCTGAACAGGAACAGCATCAGCAGCGCCCGGTCCCGGGAACGCAGATTGGTGAAGTACCAGCTCTCGCCCTCCGGCAGATAGCTCCCCTCGATGTGCCAGCCCGCGTCGTCCGGCTCCTGCTCGTGGGGGAAGCGCAGCGGGAACGTACCCAGCGAGTAGCGCGGCTCCCAGCGTCCCGCGCCGACGAGCAGGTCGTACGCGTGGTGCAGAGACGGGGAGTTGGGCGCGGCGGCGAACGGCCCCTGCGCCAGGCCGGCCACCCAGTGGACGGGCTGCGTCCACGTCGCGGGAGCGTCCGGGTCGCAGCCCGTCTCCCGCCACAGCAGCCGCGCGCAGTCCGCGGCCACGCGCGGCGCGACAGCGCCCTCCAGCTTCACGAAGCCGTCGCGGAGGAAACGGGATACCAAGGTGGTGTCGTCCATGCCCTCATGGTGCGGCGACACCGGCCCCGGTCACCCGACATTCGCCGCACCGCCTTTGTCGGGTGATCACCGGAACGCGGTCAGGCGACGCACGGCCCAGCCGCACCAGCACGACGGGCTCGCGAGACGCCGCGAGGCTCTGCCTGCGGTCGGCGTTCCCCTTCGAAATTCCTTGAGGACCTGCCCGCGAGCAGGTGCTGAACTGGCGCAACCGCGCCGCCGCCGACCGCCAGGTCTCGCACGATCACATCATCCGGTACGGCGAGCACTCCGTGCGGCGCCTGTTCACCAGGGTGTTCGTCCCGAACGGGCAGGGCCTTTCATGCCTCCAACACCTGGACCCTGGCTACACCTTGTGGGGCAGTCGTGAGTGGAGTCGACCTGACCGGGTTGCGCCGCGGGCCGCGGCGGAGGCAGCGTGCAAGAACGGCGACGGCCTGAAGGCGAAGGCGAGCCCGCGGGTCGTCCGTACGGTGCGCCGCGACGGGCGGGAGCCGCTGGGCCACGGGGCTGCGATCAGGGCGCTGGTCACCGGGCGCGTTCGGAGCCGGTGATGAGGACCTGGTGGGCGTGTCGTTCATGCGGGTCCGGCTTGCGGGTCACCCGAGTCGAGTGGCTGTGCGCGCGACTTTGGGTGCCGGTTCGCGTCGACTGCGGAAGCGGCGTGCGCACGGTACCTCCCCGGTGTGATGCCGAACTCTCTCTCGAAGGCGTGGGAGAGGGCGTACGGGCTGCCGTAGCCGACCCGGCCCGCGATGGTGGCCAGGGTGTCCTTGGTGTCGCGGAGCAGTGTGGCGGCGAGGATGACGCGCCACCAGGTCAGGTACGTCATCGGGGGACGGCCTACCAGGGTGGTGAACCGGCGCGCGAGGGTGGGGCGGGAGACGCCTGCCGCTGTGGCCAGGCGGTCGATGCTCCACGGTGCGGCCGGTTCGGAGTGCAGTGCTCGCAGGGCGGCGGCTGTCACCGGGTCGCCCAGTGCGCCGGGCCAGGCTCCGCTGGTGGTCTCGGTCATCCAGGAGCGGATCATGTAGACGAGGAGGAGGTCGAGCAGGCTCGGGAGCGCGACGCCGGAGCCGGGCCGCACCTCGTCCAGTTCACCGGCGAGCAGGTCGATCGCGGCGCGGAGTTCGCGGTGGCTGCCCACTCGGCTGGGAAGGTGGACGACTTCCGGCAGCTCTGCCATCAGCGGGTGCATGCGGCTGCAGTCGAGCCAGTACTTGCCGCAGAGCATCTCCGTCCCGTCGTGGTCCTGCCGGGCTCGCGGCTCTGTCTCCGCGAGCCACTGCTCGAACGGTGCCGGCTGCTGGGCGGTGAGCGCCGTATCGACGGGGGAGTCGGCGATGACATGGCCGGTGCCGTGCGGAAGCAGCACCGCGTCGCCCACGCCGAGGGACACCGGGGTGCCGCCGTCGGTCAGGAGCCAGCAACTGCCCTTCAGGACGACGTAGAAGCCCGCGCCGTCGTAGGGGTCCAGGCGGGCGCACCAGCTCCCGCCCGTCCGTACCCGGTGGAACCACGGATGCCCGAGGTGCGCGGCTGAGATCGCGTCGCTCACCACGTCCATCTCCGCAGACTATCTCCCGCATGAATCGTGAGACGCACACGTATTTTGTTGAGCCGGATGCGCATTGAGAGGCTCGTTCGGTCTTTCTTAAGGTCGGCCACATGATGAACGAGGACGAGCGTGTGCAGAGCCTGGTGCTGGGGAACGTCGAGGTCATCCGGATCGTCGAGTGGCACGAGCCGTTCCTGCCCACTTCCGGCATGCTCCCGGGAGCCGGCACCGAGGTGTGGAAGGCCAACGAGGAGTGGCTGGCACCGGACCACTGGGAGCCGGACAGCGACCTGGCGGTGCTTGCTCTGCAGAGCTGGGTACTGCGCAGCGGTGGCCGGACCGTCCTGGTCGACACCGGAGCGGGTGATGGGCGGGAGCGTCCGGGCATGGGGCCCTTCCACCAGGCGCGCAGCGATTTCCTCGGCCTCCTGGCGCGGGCCGGTGTGCGCCCGCAGGAGGTCGATGTCGTCGTCAACACTCACCTCCACGTCGACCACGTCGGCTGGAACACCCTCGACGCGGACGGGCAATGGGTACCGACGTTCCCCCACGCCCAGTACCTGATTCCGGCCGCCGACGACTTCCATTACGGTCCGGACAACGCGTACGGCAACGGTGCGCAGGAGGCCGACCGCCTGATCTACGAAGACAGCATCAGGCCCCTCCACGAGGCCGGACAGGCCGTGCTCTGGGACGGCCTCCATCAGATCGACGAACACCTCACCCTGGAGTCGGCCCCCGGCCACACCCCTGGCTCGTCCGTACTGCGACTGGCCTCCGGCAGCGACCGGGCGGTCTTCGTGGGAGATCTCCTGCACAGCCCGGTACAGATCCTCGATCCGTGCTGCAACAGCAGCGCCTGCCTGGACCCGGAGCAAGCAGTGGCAAGTCGCCGTCGGATTCTCGGGCGGGCGGCCGATGAACGGGAACTGCTCGTCCCCGCACACTTCGGTGGTGCCGGCGCACTGGAAGTCCGACGCAACAGAGCCGGATTCGACCTCGGCCCGTGGGCGACGGCCGTCCCGAGCCGACGATGACGACGGCCGTCCCGAGCCGGCGATGACGACGGCCGTACGCCCGCGTCGCCACGAAGGAGACGGGGCTCAAACCGCGGCGGTGGAAGGCCTGTTGCCCCTGGATCGCGTCCACGCCGTCGCGACCTGACCGTGGTCACGCTGCTGGAAACCTACGGTGACCGCACCGCGGCCCCAACCAGCCGGATGGAAGGCCCGCGCGTGGTGAGGAAGAAGACCTCGGGGCCCAGCAATGAGCTCCCTCGCACCCACCTGGGCGGATGCCTGCGGTGCCCCGAAGCGTGATCGTCAGGGACCCGGCCCGAAGAGACAGCCGTATCCGGTGACATGGTGTGGGACGTCTCGGACGCCGCCGCTGGCGACTCCGAACAGGAAGTTGCATGAACACCGCCACCGTTCCCGAACCCCGCACCGCGGCGGCTCTGGCCGCCCGCCGCCGCAGGACCGAAGCCGCCCTTGAGCGTGTCCACCAGGCCATCGCCCGGCTCCGGCGCGAGAAAGCCCAGGTCAGTGTCGCCGCCGTCGCCCGCCGCGCGGACGTCTCGTGCACCTTCCTCTATGACAACATTGGGGCCAGAGCCGCCGTCGCCGCAGCGATGACGCGGGCTGGCGAACATCAATCCCGCACGCTCGCTGAACAGGATGCCGAACACGAGGCGACCTGAGGCGAACGCGCCCTGAACGCCGAGGACGCCCTCAAAGCCACCCACGCCGAGATCCTCGCCCAGCGCTCCGCATCGGCGAACTCCTCGGCCAGATGAGCGACTTGGAGGCCGAGTGAACCGAGGTGGCCGTGCAGCGGATCACCACCGAACACCGCACTCAAGCAGCGGGTCCGTCAGCTGACCGCCGACAACCGCACCCTCGACGAACGGCTCAAGGCAGCCCGCTCCAACCTCCGCTTCCAGGACCGGCGCATCGCCGCTCTCGAAGCCCGCCTTGCAGACGCGCTCTGTTGAGACGAAACGGTCTACCCCCGTAGCAACCGTCGGCGGAGGGCTTCCTGCTCTGGGCTCGGCGCAGGAGCGGGCTGCGGTTGAGGCCTGTCGGAGGCGTGCGCGAGGGCGTGGGCGATGCGGTCGCTGCTGCGGATGATGTGTGCGTCGGACTGCGGCGCGGGCCACGTCACCAAGAGGTAGTCCTCCACCGGCTCGGCGCTGGCCTTTTCCGGAAGGACGTTGCGGCCTCGCGCGTGAACGCGGAGGCGGTACCAGCCAGGTCCCGCCGGACTGAGGAGGGCAAGTCCGTCGGCCGGGCCCTGTTCGAGCGACTCGACCCGGAGGAGGCCCGTGGGGACGCGCACGCTGACTTCCACGATCTCTTCCCAGGAGTCGTCCCCCGACGCAGCCGGCGGACCGGTCAGGGCGGTTGCCGTGGTCCGGATCGCGCCGGTGTGGATTCCCGTGACAATGAGTGCCCCCGGTGACATGGGGACGGCAAGTCCGTTGCTCCAGTCCGCCGTCTGGACAGAGATTTCTCCAGCGTCGAGGACACCGAAAGTGTCTTCGGGGACGTACACGTTGCGTGCCGTGGCCATGTCTCTCCCGGCTGGTACGTCATCGCTCTGCGCAAGCCTGCCACGGTTTGCACGGGGGCGGGCAGTGCGTGGGCCGTCCCGGAACGGCACTACCGTACTGCGCGGATGCGGGTGCCTCGGTTTCCCTCGGCACCCGCACGGTGCGTCAGGAGACAGTGACTCTGAAGGGGTCTCCGTCAAGGACACGCTCAGCCCGGAAGAACTGGGTGTTCAGGCCGCCCTGGGCGTTGTTCTCGGTGGCCGTGATCATGCAGACGCTGAAGCCGATCGGACCCGTCCCAGAGAACACGTTGGCCGTCTGGCATCCGTCGAAGGTGCGGCGTGCGCCACCGGAGGACAGTCCTTCACGGGAGCGTGCGATGGGGTATTCGTCCCAGCTCAGGCCCGTGATGCTGGGGGCGTCTCCGCAGGCCGTCTGACGGTTCGTGTTGATGATCGTGTCGTCTTCGGTCCTCGTCAGCGGGTTCGCGAACGTGGCGCCGGGGAGTCCCGATGCCTGGGCGCGCTGGACGTGGGAGGCGAGGGACGGGTAGGAGGCACTGCCGTAGACGAGTTCTGAGGTGTACCAGGGCACCACGCAGCCGACGTTGGCTCGTCCGACGGTGGCGTTGTGAACTTGGAACGGTTCTCGGTCTTCTTGATGTGGCCGTAGAGCTGGTCCTTGCCCAGGTCGTAGGCGGCGAACAGGTGCCGGACCCAGTGCGGGCGAGTGTAGGTCGCGCGGCGCCGCCGTCGTGGCTCGCAGTCGGAGTCCTTCTGCTTCCCGCCGCGTTCAGCCCACTGGCGGCCGGGGTGGGGTTGAAGGTTGAGCGGCCCGAACTCGTCCATGCAGAACACGGCCTCGGGTTCGCCGGGCGCAGGTAGAACCTCGCCATCGGCGATGGCGTAGAGGTGCTCGACACGGGCCTTCTTGACCGCGTAGTCGGGATCCTTCGAAGTCTTCCAGGTCTTCATGCGTTGAAAGGTGACGCCTTCCTCGCGGAGCAGGATGCGCATGCCTTCGTGGCTGATGTCGTCGACCACCCCCTCGGCGACCAGGAGGTCGGCCAGCTTGACCAGGCTCCAGGTCGAGAACGGCAGGCCGTGCTCGACCGGCCTGGACTTGGCGATCTTCTTGATCTCGCGCCGCTCGGGCAGCGTGAACGTCTTGGGCCGGCCGCCCTTGTACTTCGGGTAGAGCGAGGCGAAGCCGTCGGCGTTGAAGTTGTGGATCATGTCCCGGGCCCGGTCCGGGCTGGTGAACGTCACCTGGGCGATCTTGGCCACGTCCATGTCCTGGGCCGATAACAGCACCATCTGGGCCCGCCTCCAGGTCACCACCGACCCGGTACCCCGGCGGATTGATGCGGTAGGCGGCAGCGTCGATTTAGTGCCGCGTCAGGCGACGTTCGCCTTGTTGTGACGAGCCGTCCGGGTGGTGATTCGGGCGGCTCGGTGTGCGTCATGCTTACCAGATGGTCAGTGTTGGGATGACGGTGGGGCAAAGTGGGAGTAGGGAAGCATTTCGCCTTGCTGTCTGAACAACGGATCGGAAGGGTGCCTGACGGGAATTTTCCCAATTCAGGCACCCTTTCGTTTGCCTTAGAAGAAGCCCAGCTTCTTCGGCGAGTAGCTCACCAAGAGGTTCTTCGTCTGCTGATAGTGCTCCAGCATCATCTTGTGGTTCTCCCGTCCGATCCCGGACTGCTTGTACCCGCCGAACGCGGCGTGCGCCGGGTACGCGTGGTAGCAGTTCGTCCACACGCGGCCCGCCTGGATCGAACGACCCGCTCGGTACGCCGTGTTCATGTCTCGGGTCCACACACCCGCGCCGAGACCGTACAGCGTGTCGTTGGCGAGCTTGATCGCGTCGTCGAAGTCGTCGAAGGACGTCACCGAGACGACCGGGCCGAAGATCTCCTCCTGGAAGATCCGCATGCGGTTGTCGCCCTCGAAGATGGTCGGCTGGACGTAGTATCCGCCCTTCAACTCACCCTCGGGCACGATCCGTTCGCCACCCGTGAGGACCCGCGCGCCCTCCTGACGGCCGATGTCCAGGTAGGAGAGGATCTTCTCCAACTGGTCGTTGGACGCCTGCGCGCCGATCATCGTCTCCGTGTCCAGCGGGTGCCCCGGCTTGATCAGCTCGGTACGGGCGACGGCGGCCTCCATGAACTCGGCGTACGTGCCGCGCTGCACCAGCGCCCGCGACGGGCACGTGCACACCTCGCCCTGGTTCAGCGCGAACATGGTGAAGCCCTCGAGCGCCTTGTCGCGGAAGTCGTCGTCCTTGGCCCACACGTCGTCGAAGAAGATGTTCGGCGACTTGCCGCCCAGCTCCAACGTCACCGGCTTGATGTTCTCTGAGGCGTACTGCATGATCAGCCGCCCCGTCGTGGTCTCGCCGGTGAACGCCACCTTCGCCACCCGCGCGCTGGACGCCAGCGGCTTCCCCGCCTCCGCCCCGAAACCGTTGACGATGTTCACCACGCCGGGCGGCAGCAGGTTCGCGACCAGGCTCATCCAGAAGTGGATGGACGCCGGGGTCTGCTCCGCGGGCTTGATGACGACCGCGTTGCCCGCGGCGAGGGCCGGCGCGAGTTTCCAGGTCGCCATCAGGATCGGGAAGTTCCACGGAATGATCTGCGCGACCACGCCCAGCGGCTCGTGGAAGTGGTAAGCGACCGTGTCGTCGTCCACCTCGCCAATCGACCCCTCCTGCGCACGGATCGCGCCGGCGAAGTACCGGAAGTGGTCGATGGCGAGCGGGATGTCGGCGGCCAGTGTCTCGCGCACCGGCTTGCCGTTCTCCCAGCTCTCGGCCACCGCGAGGGCTTCGAGGTTGGCCTCCATCCGGTCCGCGATCTTCAGCAGGATGCCGGCCCGATCCGTCACTGACGTGCGGCCCCAGGCCGGCGCGGCGGCGTGCGCCGCGTCGAGCGCCCGCTCCACGTCCGCGGCCGTGCCGCGCGCGATCTCGGTGAACGGCTGACCGTTCACCGGCGACGGGTTCTCGAAGTACTGGCCCCGGGCCGGCGGTACGTACTCGCCCCCGATGAAGTGGTCATAGCGCGCCTGGTAGGAGACGATCGCGCCCTCGGTGCCGGGCGCCGCGTAACGAGTCATGCCGGTCTGCCTCCTTCAGATGCGCTGCCCGCCGTTGGGTAGCGTTCGCGGCGACGCTAGACAGCCGAACGTTGCAACTACGTTGCCCCCGCCCCCGCCCCCTCGCCCCCCGCCCCCGCCCCCTCGCCCCCCGCCCCCGCCCCCTCGCCCCCCGCCCCCGCCCTCCTCCGTCCCGCCCCGCGCGTCAAGCCCTCGCCTCAGCGCGCGAGCCCGCCCCAAAAGCCCCCGGTGTCGTGTCACCTCCGGCCATGGCGCCGGTCACCCAGCTCTGCGCACGTCACCTCCGGTCACGTCACCTCTGGCCAAGGCGCCCCCGGTCACCCCACCCCGGTCACATCCCGTCCGACATTCACCCCCCGACGTCCTCCGCCCCGCCGCCAGTCCGCCGGTGCCGTCAGCTCCGACTCCAGTGCCGTCAGCCGGGCCCGGACCGCCGCTGTCGGCCGGGCCGCCGCCAGCGCGCGCCAGACGTCGAGGTCGTCCTCGCCCCATGGCGCGTGCGCCCAGTCGGCCAACAGGTCGGGGTCCCGGCCGGTGATCAGCGCCGCCCGCAGCCCGTCGGCGAGGCGCTGCCTGAGCCGTACCACGGCGGGCGCCTGGGAGGTCGGCAGCAACGGCCCGGTGTACGCCGCCACCGCCGAAGTCACCGCGCCGCTCTCCAACCTCCTCTCCACGACGGCGACATCGCACTCGACCGGCACCGTCAGCCGGTATGGCCGAGACTCCAGCAGCCCCGGACCCAGCACCCGGCGCAACCGTGCCAGCTCGGCCCGCAGTGTCACGGGCGTCACCGACTCGTCCTCGTACAGCGCGCACTGCAACTCGTCCCCGGTCAGGCCCTCCGGATGGCGTGCGAGGAGGACGAGGATCTCGCTGTGCCGCCGGCTCAGCCTGACCTTGCGGCCGGCGGCGAGCAGCAGCGCCTCGTCGCGGCCGAGCGCCGTCAGCTCCGGTGTGCCCTGGCAGGAGCGTTCAGGGGGCGTGAGCAGCGCCAGGTGCGACTCGGCGGCCCGCGCCACCGCCTGCACGAACCCCAGACTGTGCGGATGCGCCAGCCCGTTCCCGCCGGTGATGTCTATGGCGCCCAGCACCCGCCCCGTCCGCGGATCGTGCACCGGGGCCGCGGCGCAGGTCCACGGCTGGACCCGGCGTATGAAGTGCTCGGCGGCGAAGACCTGCACGGGACGGTTCAGCGCGACCGCCGTCCCGGGCGCGTTGGTCCCCATCGCGGACTCCGCCCACCGGGCGCCGGGCACGAAGTTCATCCGCTGCGCCTGCCGTCTGGTCGTGGGATGGCCCTCGACCCACAGGAGCCTTCCGTGCGCGTCGCACACCGCGAGCAGATGCTCGCCGTCCGCCGCAAACGTCCCGAGCAGTTCGCGGAAGACCGGCATCACCCGGGCGAGCGGGTGCGCGGCGCGGTAGGCGCCCAGGTCGCCGTCGACGAGGTCCACGTCCGCCGTCCCGTCAGGTCCGACGCCGGCCCGCGCGGAGCGCCGCCAGGATTCGGCGACCACGGAACGCACCGGCCGGGGCACGGTCCCGACCGCGGTGAACGTCTCGTGCGCCCGCCGCAGCATCCGCGCGTGTGCGGCGGGGTCGGCCCCCGGTTCCAGGGCCACCCACTGATCGGTCAACGCGGCCTCCCCGGAGAGCGATGCGGCTGAGGACATCGTCACTCCGGGTACCGGCGCGGACAACCTTTTGGACCGGGGTCACCCGAACGAACTGTGTGAACGGGAAAGTCAGGCGAAGTTGACGAGTCTGATGTAACGCGTCCAGTCCCAGTTGGGGCCGGGATCGGTGTGGTCGGTGCCCGGTACCTCGTAGTGCCCGATGATGTGGGCCCGGTCCTTGGGGATGCCGTAGGTGTCGCAGACGGCCGCCGTGAGTTTGGCCGACTGCTCGTACAGCGCGTTCGTGAAGTAGGCCGGTTGGTCCACCCACCCTTCGTGTTCGATGCCGATGCTGCGCGTGTTGTAGTCCCAGTTCCCGGCGTGCCAGGCGATGTTCGCCTCCCGCACGCACTGCGCCACATGCCCGTCGGCGGAGCGCACGACATAGTGGGCGGACACTTTCTTCGCCGGGTTCTGGAAGATGGCCAGGGTGCTGGGGTAGGTCTCCTGGGTGACGTGGATGACGACGTAGTCGAGCGGGTAGCTGGTCGGGCGCTTCGAGACGGTGTAGTTGCCGCTGTTCGCGGGCTGCCAGTCGGCGAGGGGATAGTCCACGGCCTGTGCCTCCGCGCCGGCCCGCGCGTCGGGGAGTAACGCGTACGGGACGGCGGCGAGTGCGGTGCCCTTCAGGAATCGCCGCCTGTTCAGTCCTGGTCTTGGTCGGTCCATCGGGTGCTGCCTTCCGGGTGGGGGAGCCGTTCGGTTCCGCGGGGCCCGCGGCGCGTCCGCCGCCGCGAAGGGGGAGCCCTGCGGCGCGTCTTCCGTCGCCACGCGTGTGTCCCGCGGCGAGTGTCGCGCGGCGACCGCCATCTTTCGCGGATCTCCGCGCTGCGCGGGAAGTCGGTGTCGCGGTGGCGGGTGTCACGCACATCGGCTGACGGGGGCTTGGCCGAGGGGCGCCCGTCCGGAGGGAGCCCGTCCCCAGGGTGCCCGTCGCACGGGCACCCGACCCATAGGCCCTCGGTCGGTCGGTACTCGGCCCACGCGCACCCGGTCGACATGGACTCGATCGCCGCGCTGCTGAGCCCCAACATGCGCTCGACCATCGCGCTGCCGATTCCCGACAAGCACTCGACCATCGCGCTGCCGAGCCCCGACAAGCACTCGACGACCGCGCCCCCGAGCCCGACGGACACCCGACCACCGCGCGACGACGACGCCGTGTCCGTCCGAACCCTGCCTCCCGCGTCACGTGGATCCCCCTTCAACTCACCCCGACCTGACGGATGCTGTCGTCCCGTCGGGAGTGCCTCGCGTGATTCACGGTACGACGACGGAGGGGCCGGTAGAAGGGCATGGCGAGGTTCCGTGGACAGGACCTCGAATGTGGACAACTCGCTCACTCACACGAGTGAAGTCGGCCTGGAGGCAGGTGAGATGGGGCCGGTTTCAGACCCGTTCGCCCACAGCCGCGGGATCGTCGAGCACCGCCCGCACCACCGAGTGCGCGGCGCCGAGCAGCGGGCCCTCCGGGCCCAGCCGGGAGACCGACACCGGGCACGCGGGGCCCGCCGTACGCCGGTCCAGCTCCTCCTCCAGCGCGGGCAGCAGCCACGGCGCGAGCCCCGACAGCGCGCCGCCCAGGACCACGGCCTCGGGGTCCAGCAGGTTCACCGCGCCGGTCAGCGCGATGCCGAGGGCGGTGCCCGCGTCGCGCAGGGCCCGTCGTACGTCCTCGTCCCCCTCGGCGGCACGGTCCGCGAGCAGGCCGACCCGGTCCTCGCCCGGCTCAAGGCCCGCCGCCCGCAGAACCGCTTCCTCACCGGCGTACTGCTCCAGGCAGCCGCGCCCGCCGCACGGGCAGGCGGGTCCCTCCGGGCGCACCGGGACATGTCCCAGCTCGCCCGCGAAACCGCGGGTCCCGCGCAGCAGTCCGCCGTCCACGACGACCGCGGCGCCGATGCCGATCTCCGCCGACACGTGCAGGAAGTCGGGCGGGGTGTCCGCGCCGAGCCACAGTTCGGCCAGGGCACCGAAGTTGGCCTCGTTGTCGACCGTCAGCGGGAACTCGGCGGGCAGCAGGGCGCCGAGATCCGTGTCCCGCCACTCCAGGTTGGGTGCGCGTACGACGGTCCGGGCGTCCCGGGCCACCAGGCCGGGCACCGCGACCGCGAGCCCCGCGGGCCACAGCCCGGCCCGCTCGGCGCGCGCCACGACCCGGCGGACCAGCGTGGTGAGTTCGGCGAGCACGGGGGCGGCCGGTCGTCCCCGGTTCGCGCCCTGCCGCACGATCCGCGCGCGTACCTCGCCGCGCAGGTCGACCGCGCACACCGCGAGGTGGTCGACGCCGATCTCCGCGCCGATGCCGGCCGGACCGTGCCCGCTGACGGCGAGCGCCGAGCCGGGACGTCCCACCCGCCCCGGCCGCTCAGGACCCAGCTCCTGGAGCAGCCCGGAGCGGATGAGTTCGTCGACGAGGCTCGACACGGCCGCGCGGGTCAGACCGATGCGAGAGGCGACCGCGGCTCGGGACAGCGGCCCCCCGGCGCTCACGGCGTGCATCACCCGGGCCAGGTTGCGGCGGCGCATGCCCTGTTGCGTGTCGGGCAGCGCCCGCCCCGGCCCGGCCGGGTGCGCCTCGTGCGGCGGTGCGGTCATCCCTGTGCCCTCAACGGCCGTCGTCGCCCCGCTCCAGCAGCGGGGCCGCGTCGGAGAGTACCCCGGAGATCCTGGCGAGCGTCGCGTCGTCCCGCTCCACGGCGTCCAGGACCGGGCCCGCGGCGGTGTTCCAGCGCCGGGCGACGGCCGCCGGGTCCTCGCCGGTCAACAGCCCGGCCGCCTGCGCCGCCGCGCCCAGGGCGACCAGTTCCTTCGCCTCGGGGATCTGCACGGGACGGCCCGAGAGCCGTCGGACGGTCTGCTGCCAGGCGGCGCCGCGGGCACCGCCGCCGATCAGCAGCAGCGGAGCCGAGCGGTCCGCGTCCTCGTCGAGGACCAGGTCGAGCGCGCCCAACAGGGCGTGCACGGCGCCGTCGTAGGCGGCCTGGAGGAGCTGGCCGGCCGTCGTGTCGTGGCGCAGGCCGTGCAGCAGCCCGGAGGCGTTCGGCAGGTTCGGGGTGCGCTCGCCGTCCAGATAGGGCAGCAGCGTGACGTCGGAGGCCGGCTCCACCGCCTCGCGGTCGAGGTTCAGCAGGGCGGCGACCCGGTCGACGGCGAGCGTGCAGTTCAGCGTGCAGGCCAGGGGGAGCCAGTCGCCCTGCGCGTCGGCGAAGCCCGCCACCGTGCCGGTCGGGTCGGCGGGGCGCCGCGTGGAGACGGCGTACACCGTGCCCGATGTGCCGAGGCTGAGCACCGGCACCCCGGGGCGCAGGCCGAGACCGAGCGCGGCGGCGGCGTTGTCACCGGTGCCGGGGGCGACCAACGTGCCCTTCGAGAACGGCAGGTCGTGGCTGTCGCGCACGGTGCCCGCCACCTCGCCGGGCCGCACCACGCGAGGCAGCAGCGCCGGATCGAGACCCACGCGCGCGAGGGTCTCCTCGTCGTACGACTCGCTCCCGGCCGCCCACCAGCCAGTGCCTGAGGCGTCGCCGCGGTCGGTGGTGCCCTGGCCCGTCAGCCGCTCGGTGAGGTAGTCGTGCGGCAGGCGCACCGCCTTGGTGGCGCGGACCGCCTCCGGCTCGTGCTCGGCGAGCCACGCCCACTTCGTGACGGTGAACGACGCGCCGGGGACGCTCCCGGTGCGCTCCGCCCAGCCCTTGGGACCGCCCAACTCGTCGACGAGACGGCGGGCCTGCGGCGCCGAACGCACGTCGTTCCACAGGAGCGCGGGGCGCACCGGCTCCCCCCGCTCGTCCAGCGTCACGAGGCCGTGCTGCTGACCGCCGATCGACACCGCGGCTGCCTCGTGCGCCGCCTCGCCGCACTGGCGCAGCGCCTCGCGCAGAGCGTCCCACCACTGGCGCGGGTCGCTCTCACGTCCCGCGCCGGTCGAGACGGTGTGTGGCGCCTGGCCGCTCGCGACGACCTGCCCGGTGGCCACGTCGACCACGAGTGCCTTGGTGGACTGGGTGGACGTGTCCACGCCGACGACGAGCGGACCCTCGGCTGCTGACATCGGGCTCTCCCTTTTCCGCGGCTCTGCGGTTCTAAGGCTCTGACCTGCTGCTTCGAGGGTGCTCCGGCCATATAGGCCGGGACCTCACCCCTTCGGGAACATCTTGTCCCTTCCCAGGGATGCGTCCGCATACTAATTTGTAAACCGCCATGACGAAATAGTCGCAAGCGAGCGAGGAGCCGCGGCATGAGCTACCAGCCCACCCCCGAGGACAGGTTCACCTTCGGCCTGTGGACCGTCGGCTGGCAGGGAAGGGACCCGTTCGGCGACGCCACCCGGCGTGCCCTCGACCCCGTCGAGTCGGTGCAGCGCCTGTCCGAACTGGGCGCGCACGGCGTGACCTTCCACGACGACGATCTGATCCCCTTCGGATCCTCGGACACCGAGCGCGAGTCGCACATCAAGCGCTTCCGCCAAGCCCTCGAAGCGACCGGCATGAAGGTGCCGATGGCGACCACCAACCTCTTCACCCACCCCGTCTTCAAGGACGGCGCGTTCACCGCCAACGACCGTGACGTGCGCCGTTACGCGCTGCGCAAGACGATCCGCAACATCGATCTCGCCGTCGAGCTGGGCGCCGAGACCTACGTCGCCTGGGGCGGCCGTGAGGGCTCCGAGTCGGGCGGCGCCAAGGACGTGCGGGCCGCGCTCGACCGCATGAAGGAGGCGTTCGACCTCCTCGGCGAGTACGTCACCTCCCAGGGCTACGACATCCGCTTCGCGATCGAGCCCAAGCCGAACGAGCCGCGCGGCGACATCCTGCTGCCCACCGTCGGCCACGCGCTGGCGTTCATCGAGCGCCTGGAGCGCCCGGAGCTGTACGGCGTCAACCCCGAGGTCGGCCACGAGCAGATGGCCGGGCTCAACTTCCCGCACGGCATCGCCCAGGCGCTGTGGGCCGGCAAGCTCTTCCACATCGACCTCAACGGCCAGTCCGGCATCAAGTACGACCAGGATCTGCGCTTCGGCGCCGGCGACCTGCGGGCCGCGTTCTGGCTGGTCGACCTGTTGGAGACGGCCGGGTACGAGGGCCCGCGCCACTTCGACTTCAAGCCCCCGCGGACCGAGGACCTCGACGGGGTGTGGGCGTCGGCCGCGGGCTGCATGCGCAACTACCTCATCCTCAAGGACCGCGCCGCGGCCTTCCGCGCCGACCCTGAGGTGCAGGAGGCCCTGCGCGCCGCACGCCTGGACGAGCTGGTCCAGCCGACCGCGGAGGACGGCCTCCAGGCACTGCTCGCGGACCGCGCGTCCTTCGAGGAGTTCGACATCGAGGGCGCCGCCGCGCGCGGGATGGCCTTCGAGCGTCTCGACCAGCTGGCCATGGACCACCTGCTGGTGGCCCGCGGCTGAGTCCGCGCATCAGGACAACTGCGCCTCCACGCGCGCGTGCGTGCGCCGCGCTTCCCGTCACCGAGAGGGAAGCGCGGCGCACGCCCTCGGGCCACCGGGCGAGAGGCGCACGCCGTCGGCGGCCCGAGCATCCGGACCGTCCGCCCGCCCACCGCTCCGCACGCACCTCAGCGGGCCTCATCGTCGCGCGGTACGGCACAGCTGGCGAGCTCGGTCGCCGGGTCCCGCGAAGGCCCGCCCGCGGGCACCCAACGCTCTTGCTCCCGACGGTAGGGCCACCAGCGCCCGTCGCGCCCCAGACGCAGCTGGGCACCGCCTCCGACGACCGTCCACCGGCTCGCCGCGAGACCCGCAGCACGGGCCGCTCGTCCGCCTCTCACACAGCCTCCAGCGCCGCACGCGCGCGTGCCAGCGCCTCACCGGAGGCGGACCACTCCTCGACCCACACGGCCAACCCGTCGGCACCGCCCACCCGCCAGGCCCGCACCGCCGCGGCCAACGCCTCCTCACTCCACCCGGCCCCTTCGGCGAGCCGCTCCAGCACGGCCCCGTCCACGACCCCGGCAGCCAGCCGCACCGCGTCCTGAGCGACTGTCAACTCCCCACACGACGAAGGCCCGCCGTCGCCCTGAAGGGCCTCCACGAGCAGACGCCGGGCTTCGACGTCAGGCACCTCGGCGGACAGCAGTGGGGCGAGCGCGGGTCAGGCCAGGGCCGCGCGGCGCAGCGCAGCGCCCGCAGGACGTCCATCCGCGCGCCCGCGCCGAAGCCCTCGCCAGGATCCCCGGACCAGACCCTGGCGGCGTCCCGCGTCAGCGTCGGATCGGCGACGGAGCGCACCTGGAGCACGGCGCGGAACGTCGGCGGCGTGTCGTCCGGCGCGGTGTCCTCAAGGCCGGTCACCTCGATCCGCAGGGAGAGCCGCACACCGGCGTCGTGACCTGCCGCCACCTCGGTGGCCCAGGCATGCTGCTCGGGAAGTGTGAGAGGTGGCCGCGTGGCGTAGGCGGGGACGCCCGTCACGAGCGTCGCCGCGGGGGAGCGGGGCAGCGCGGCGGCCACCGCGTCGAGGAAACCGCGCAGCAGCCGCTCGGGCTCGGACAGCCGCAACGAAACCCTGGCGTCCAGGGGACGGCGTGCGCCTCCGGGGGCATCGCCGCGGCCAGCCGACGGACGTGGTCGACATCCTCCGTGGAGAGCGGACCCACACGCCACGTACCGTGATCACTCGGCGACAGACCGGGTAGCAGCAGCCCTCGCGCCACGAACTGGAGGGCCAGCACCGCGGCCGCGCCCCAGAACGCGACCGCCTGAGCGTGCGCGTCGGCACGCGCACGCGTGAGCGCCGGCAGCGCCTCCCGCACCAGGACCACGACGGCCGGGTACCTCGACCAGGGCGACCCCGTCGCCGTCCGGGAGGGCGACCGCCAGCGTCTCGACCGAGCCGGTGGCGATCGACTGCGGTGCCGTCCCGTCCGTCCGCTGGAAGGCGACGGTGCCGGTACGCGCCGGATCGCCCGGGGTGAAGACGGCGCGGCAGCGGGCCAGTTCGGAGGTCTCGGAGGGTGTTGCCGCAGGGATCCTCTGCACGGAGATGCCGCATTGCTCACATGTGACTACTGGATCGGGGTCGCCGAGGGTGCAGCACCGGGACCGGTCCGTGACGCCCTCGCCCCGCAGGGTGACCGGCCCGAAGATCTGGGCCGCACGGCGATGAGGGAGGACCATGTAGGGGACGACTAGGGGTCGCATGTCAGGGACGTCTCAGGGTCGCCGTCGGAACCGTGCGTGGCGCGGAGCCGTTTTGAGAACAGAGAGCGGCCGTGGCCGCGAAGGAGGCGACGCACATGTCGATGAACACGAAGATCGCCGTGGGTGGTGTGGCGGTCGGGCTGATCCTGTTGATCTGGCTGCCCTGGTGGGCGGCGCTCCTGATAGTCCTGGGAGTGCCCGCCGCCGCGTACCTCACCTTGGACCCCGCCCAGCGGCGCAGGCTGCGCCGAGTCAGCCGCAAGGAGCTGGGCCGCTGAGACCTTCACGCGCGGTCACACCCTGACGCCGTCAGATGGGGCGGACGGCCATCTTGTCGAGTGCCTTCAGCAGGCCCGGCAACTCCGGCCCCCGCCCCACCGGCAGCACCTCGCCCGGCTCCTCGTCGAGGAGCACGAACGCGATGTCGTCGGTCCTGGCCACCAGCGACCAGCCAGGTCCGTCTGCCCGGAGGGTCCGTGCGTCACCCGGAGCGAAGGAGGAGCGGACCCGCCCGAGAGGCGGCGGGGACTCGACGTACGCGCGCGCCTCCGCGAGAACCCGGCGAACACCGCGCCGGTTCCCCGGCGCCGGGATGCCGGTGTCAGCGCCCCGCGAGCCCTGAAAGGCGGCCACGCCCTGGTTGTCGTCGTCCGGGGCGCCGCCACTGCCGTCGGTCATCTCGGCGGTGTCGGCGGTGTGGTCGGTGTCGGCGGCGCTGTCAGCGGATTCGGACACCGGGAAGTCCGTGTCGTCGAGCTGCTCCCGCCACACCGCCCACTGGAGCGCTATCTCGTCCGCGCCCAGGCGCCGCTGGGCAGGACCCCAGACGGAGGTGTCAGGCGGCGACAGCGGCGGACCGTCCGCGACGTCGGGTGCGGGATCGTGCGGCGCCGGAACATGCGGGGCCGCCACGGCGACCGCGAGAGGCCAGCCGGGGAGTGCGGCGACCACCGTGCGCTCTCCGGGCGACAGGTCGTACTCAAGACCGCAGTCCCAGGAGGCG
The DNA here is from genome assembly GCF_005222485.1 of Streptomyces griseoviridis. Lineage (NCBI taxonomy): Bacteria > Bacillati > Actinomycetota > Actinomycetes > Kitasatosporales > Streptomycetaceae > Streptomyces > Streptomyces griseoviridis. Next base: position 992,999 of record NZ_CP029078.1, on the reverse strand, counting down.
ATGGCGACAGCGACCAGCGAGACGTCGTCGACGACGACCGTCCACCGCGCACCGGCCTCGTCCTGACCGAGCACCAGCCCGTATCCGTCGGCGAGCGGCGCGAGGCCGAGCGCCGCGCAGGCCTCCGGGTAGTCGTCGCCCAGCACACTCGGGAACTTCGCCGGCGTCAGGAGCACCGCCGTGAGCACATAGAGCGCGTCGTCCGCGGCGGCGACGGCGTCCTCGTCCGTCCCGGCCATCCCAGCCTCCTCATCCGTTCGACCAACCGCGCGCACCCTAGTGCGCCGGCGAGCCCGTTGTCACGACCCCCCAGCGGCCCACCCGGAACCGCGGTTTTTCACCGCGACGGGGCGAATCGACCGCCCACTGGCCACCGCGAACACGCCGTCGGCCACCTTGAAGGGCCTGGGTGCGCGCTCGCGCGAGACCTCCGACGGCCGACGAGACAGCTCATGGACCACCCGGCCCGACGGCCTCGGACACGGCCGACGGCAGGTCCGCCGCGACCACCGGGAGTCAGCGCGCCCGCGCGGCCAGAGCCAGGAAACGCGTGTCCTCGTCCACGTACGACGTCATCCGCCACCCCGAACCGGCGAGCAGCGGGCGGAGGTTGGGCTCGGCGCGTAGGTCGTCCGGGGTGATCTGCCGACCTTGCCGCGCCGCCAGCGCCGCCCGGCCGATCGGGTGGAACAGCGCGAGCACGCCCCCTGGACGCACCACGCGCGCCAACTCCCGCAGATTCTCGGCCGGGTGCGGCAGATGCGCGATGAGACCGGCCGCGAACACGGCGTCCAGCGACCCCGTCCGCAGCGGCAGCGCGGCCACGTCCGCCACCAGCAGCCGTCCGTCACCGTCCCGGCCCGCCCGGACGGCGGCCTGGAGCATGGCCGGCGTCAGATCCGCGCCGACGACCACGCCCGAGGCCCCGACCGCCGCGCGCAGCGGCGGCAGCGCCCGCCCGGTACCGCAGCCCGCGTCGAGCACCCGGCCGCCCTCGCGCAGTCCCAGCGCGGCCACGGCGTCCGCGTAGGCGGGGCCGTCGTCGGGGAACCGGCTGTCCCAGTCGGCCGCGCGGGCTCCGAAGAATTCCTGGACGTGCGTGTGGTCGTCGCTCATGCCCCGCATGATCCCGCAGCGGCGGTCGTACGGGACGGTGCGCGGCGGCTCGACCTGCGCGCCGCCGCGAGCACCGCCCTCGAGCGACGCGTCGGTCAGCCCGCGACGGCCCGCTGAGCGAGGACCTTCCCGATCCTGAGCCGGACGAGCAGCTCACCGGGGACGCCGTTGCGTTCCCCGAACTCCTCCGCCCGGTCCGCGCCCATGTACCGCCCGCCGATCCGCGCGGACCAGCGCCTCAGCTCGTCCGGGTCCTCCGAGATCGCGACCCTGCCCTGCACCACCACGAAATCGAACGGCGGGCGGTCGTCGTCCACGCACAGGGCAGCCCGCCCGTCACGCGTCAGATTCCGCCCCTTGACCGTGGTGGCACCGGTGTTGAACACGATGTCGTCCCCGTCGAGCAGGAACCAGATCGGGGCCACGTGCGGGCTGCCGTCGGCCCGCACGGTCGACAGTTTTCCGGTGCGGGTTCCCTCGGAAACGAAGGCCCGCCATTCCTCGTCGGTCATCTTCTGTGCCATGGCTTCCATCCTGCTTGTCCGCGCGCCCATGGTGGGGAAGGCTTGCGGAGAGATCCTCCAGCCAGGGGGAGTCGGCACACGGGGAGACACAGGGACCATGGGGCAGAACCAGAAACTCGGCTGGCTGCTGGACGATCTGACGGAGCGCGTCGAACACGTGCGCCACGCACTGGTGCTGTCCAACGACGGACTGGTCACCGGGGCGAGCACGGGCTTACGACGCGAGGACGCGGAGCACCTCGCCGCGGTCTCGTCAGGACTGCACAGCCTCGCCAAGGGATCCGGCCGCCACTTCGGCGCGGGCGGAGTGAGACAGACCATGATCGAATTCGACGACGCGGTGCTGTTCGTCACCGCGGCCGGTGCCGGCAGCTGTCTGTGCGTGTTCAGCGCGGCGGAAGCGGACATCGGCCAGATCGCCTACGAGATGACACTGCTCGTCAACCGGGTGGGCGAACACCTCGCCGTCGATACCCGCGAACCCGAACACGCACCGGCAACAGAGTCCTGACCTGCACTTTTCTTCCCTTCCGTGGAGTTATCCACAGGGTCACCACGAGATCCGCCGAAGCGGCTACGGTTTTTCCGAGGCCGCGCGAACGGCGCGACCACGTACTCCACGGGGGAGAGCGACCATGTCCGGCGACACCGTCTCGACAGCGCACGACCAGACCTACGCACCCGCCAGAGCCGCACGCGAACTGACGCTCAGGCGCAGGGAGTTCGACCTCGCGGTACGGCTCGGGCACCTCAGGACCGTCCCCGACGAGGGCGGCGGCGGGCGGCGGGTGACCCACGCCGAACTCGACCGGTTGCGCGCCCAGACCGGGTTTCCCGACCTGCTGCGCGCCCGCGTCGAGACCGTCGGTACCAGAGAGGGCGCCGAACTGCTGGGTGTGTCACCGGGCAGGTTCACCCGCCTGGCACGGCTGGGCGTGCTGGTACCGGTGACGTTCTACCTCAACCGGTACCGCGCGGTCGTCTGGCGCTATCTGGCCGAGGAGCTACGGCAGGTCGCCGCCACCGACGACAACAAGCCACTCCTGACCGGGCGTACCCCGTCCGGACTGCGCGAGCAACTGGAGGAGGGACTGGACCTGCGGGCCCGGAACTGGCGGGGGCGCCATCTCGGGTTCCTGCTGAGGGAGGCGGACGGCCATCCCTGGGCTCGCGCGGCGGCCCTGGCGTCCCTGCTCGATCCCGCCCAGGTCGCCGAGATCGTCCCGGACCCCTACGAGCGCGCGCAGTTGGGCCGGTTCCTGCCCCGGGCCGCGCCCCACGGCTCACCCGGCTCGCCCACCGCGCACCTGGCCGAGCGCATCGCGACCGCCGTCGAACCGGACGAGATCGACTGGCTGCGGGCCGACCTGGCGCAGACCGTCGCCGAAGCCCGCGCCCAGGAGCCCGCACCCCGCCCGACACCGAGCCCGACCGCCCCGGCGGCACTGCTGGGCGAGGACGGCGGAACGGCGTTCGGGACCCTGCCCCCGCCGCCCCCACCACCCGTCGCAGTCCCCCGCGCCGGAGTGACGCACCGGCCGCGACCTCGCCGTCCGCGCGGACTGCTGGGCCGACTGCGCCGCGCGGGCCGCCGCCCGGTACCGCATCGGGAAGCGGAATACGGAGTGTGACCTACAGGGCCTGCGCGGAGCAGAGCGTGTGACCTACAGGGCCCGGAACAGCCCCTCCTGGACCACCGACACGAGCAGTCGGCCCTCCAGGTCGTAGATCCGTCCACGCGCGAGACCTCGGCCGCCGGTCGCGATGGGCGACTCCTGGTCGTACAGGAACCACTCGTCCGCACGGAACGGCCGGTGGAACCACATCGCGTGGTCCAGCGACGCCATGTCGAAGCTCCGCGGACCCCACAGCGGTTCGACGGGGATACGGACCGCGTCCAGCAGGGTCATGTCGCTGGCGTACGTCAGCGCGCAGGTGTGCACGAGCGGGTCGTCGCCGAGCGGCCCGACCGCGCGCATCCACACGGCACTTCGCGGCTCCGCGCCCCGGATGTCGTCGGTGTTCCAGCGCAACCGGTCCACATAGCGGATGTCGAAGGGCTGGCGGCGTGCCATCCGCTCGAACTGCTCAGGAAGCGCGCCCAGATGCTCCCGGACCTCGTCCGCCACGGTCGGCAGGGACTCGGGATCGGGAACCGTCCGGGCCGGCGGCAGCTGATGCTCGAACGGACCCACCTCGAGTTTGTGAAAGGAGGCGGTGAGATTGAAGATCGTGCGGCCCTGCTGCACACCCGTGACCCGGCGGGTCGTGAACGACCGGCCGTCCCGTACCCGCTCGACCTGGTACACGATGGGCACACCTGGCCGGCCAGGACGCAGGAAGTACGCGTGCAGCGAGTGCACCGGACGGTCACCGTCCGTGGTGCGGCCGGCGGCGACCAGCGCCTGGCCCGCCACCTGGCCACCGAAGACCCGTTGCAGCGACTCCTCCGGGCTGCGGCCACGGAAGATGTTGACCTCGATCTGCTCCAGGTCGAGCAGATCGACCAGTCTCTCGGCCGGGTTCGTCATGCGGGAACGTCTCCTTGGCTCAGAGCTGACCGACGGCGGTGACCCGCAGGACGGCACGGCCCTCCGCGTCCGAGGCAGCGAGGTCGACCTCCGCGCTGATGCCCCAGTCGTGGTCGTCGTTCGGGTCGTCGAAGATCTGCCGGACCCGCCAGATGCCGTCCTGCGGCACCTCCTGGATGACCAGCAGCTTGGGACCACGGGCGTCGGGGCCTGTCCCGAGGTCGTCGTACTCGTCCCAGTACTTGTCCATCGCCTCGCCCCAGGCGTCGGCGTCCCACCCGGCGTCGGCGTCCAGCTCACCCAGCGCGTCTACATGATCGAGAGCGGCCAGCTCGACCCGCCGGAACAGGGCGTTGCGGACCAGGACCCGGAAGGCACGCGCGTTGGTGGTGACCGGCTTCACCTCGTCGGCCTTCTCCTGCGCCTCCTCGGCGGTCATCACCTCCGGGTTGGCGAGCTGCTCCCACTCGTCCAGCAGACTGGAGTCGACCTGGCGCACCATCTCGCCCAGCCACTCGATCAGATCCTGGAGATCCTCCGACTTCAGATCGTCAGGGACGGTGTGGTCCAGCGCCTTGTAGGCACCGGCGAGGTAGCGCAGCACGATGCCCTCGGTGCGCGCCAACTCGTACAGCGACACCAACTCGGTGAAGGACAGGGCGCGTTCGTACATGTCACGGACGACGGACTTCGGCGACAGCGGGTGATCACCCACCCAGGGGTGGCTCTTGCGGTACGTGTTGTACGCGTGGAAGAGGAGCTCCTCCTGCGGCTTCGGGTAACTGACGTCCTGGAGGCGCTCCATCCGCTCCTCGTACTCGACGCCGTCCGCCTTCATCAGGGCCACGGCCTCGCCACGCGCCTTGTTCTGCTGGGCGGCCAGGATCTGCCGGGGATCGTCCAGCGTCGACTCCACGACCGACACCATGTCGAGCGCGTACGACGGCGACTCCGGGTCGAGCAGTTCGAAGGCGGCCAGGGCGAACGTGGACAGCGGCTGGTTCAGCGCGAAGTCCTGCTGGAGATCGACGGTGAGGCGCACCACGCGGCCCGTCGCGTCGGGCTCGTCGAGCTTCTCGACGATGCCGCCGTCCAGCAGCGAGCGGTAGATGGCGATCGCCCGCCGGATGTGCCGCAACTGCGCCTTGCGCGGCTCGTGGTTGTCCTCCAGCAGATGCCGCATCGCGTCGAAGGCGTTGCCCGGCCGGGCGATCACCGACAGCAGCATCGTGTGCGTCACCCGGAACCGGGAGGTCAGCGGCTCGGGCTCGGAGGCGATGAGCTTCTCGAAGGTGTTCTCCGTCCAGCCGACGAACCCCTCAGGAGCCTTCTTCCGCACCACCTTGCGGCGCTTCTTCGGGTCGTCGCCCGCCTTGGCGAGCGCCTTCTCGTTCTCGATGACGTGCTCGGGAGCCTGGGCGACGACGAACCCCGCGGTGTCGAAGCCGGCCCGGCCCGCCCGCCCGGCGATCTGGTGGAACTCCCGGGCGCGCAGGGTGCGCACCCGGTTGCCGTCGTACTTGGTGAGCGCCGTGAACAGCACCGTCCTGATGGGGACGTTGACGCCCACCCCGAGGGTGTCCGTCCCGCAGATCACCTTCAGCAGACCGGCCTGCGCGAGCTTCTCCACCAGCCGTCGGTACTTGGGCAGCATGCCCGCGTGGTGGACACCGATCCCGTGCCGGACGTACCGGGACAGGTTCTGGCCGAACTTGGTGGTGAAGCGGAAGTTGCCGATCAGCTCGGCGATCCGGTCCTTCTCCTCCCGCGAGCACATGTTGATGCTCATCAGCGCCTGTGCCCGCTCCACGGCCTGCGCCTGCGTGAAGTGGACGATGTAGACAGGCGCCTGTTTCGTCTGGAGCAGCTCGGTGAGAGTGTCGGTGAGCGGGCTGAACCGGTACTCGTAGGACAGCGGCACCGGGCGGGTCGCCGAGCGGACCACCGAGGTCGGGCGGCCGGTGCGCCGGGTGAGGTCCTTCTCGAACATGGAGACGTCGCCGAGGGTGGCCGACATCAGGATGAACTGCGCCTGGGGCAGTTCGAGCAGCGGGATCTGCCAGGCCCAGCCGCGGTCGGGCTCCGCGTAGAAGTGGAACTCGTCCATGACGACCTGGCCGATGTCCGCGTTCTTGCCGTCCCGCAGCGCGATCGACGCGAGCACCTCGGCGGTGCAGCAGATCACCGGCGCGTCAGCGTTCACGGACGCGTCACCGGTCAGCATGCCGACGTTCTCCGTGCCGAACAGCTTGCACAGCTCGAAGAACTTCTCCGACACCAGTGCCTTGATCGGCGCCGTGTAGAAGGTGACCTCGTCCCGGGCCAGCGCCGCGAAGTGCGCGCCCGCCGCGATCATGCTCTTGCCGGAGCCGGTGGGCGTCGACACGATCACGTTCGCGCCGGAGACCACCTCGATCAGCGCCTCCTCCTGGTGGGAGTAGAGCGTGAGACCGCGCTCCTCGGCCCACGACTCGAAGGCTTCGTAGAGGGCGTCGGGGTCTGCGGACTGCGGCAGCTGATCGATGAGGGTCACACACCCATCTTGCCTGGCCTCACCCCCCACCGGGGAATCGGCCACCCGGCCGAAGATCATGACCGATACCCTGGGTCGCCGACGGAGCGTCAGCGCACCCGGTCAACTGGACAGCGGCACAAGAGGAATGGGGCGGGGAACGGCCATGATGGGACCAGCACACTCACTGTCGGGCGCGGCGGCGTGGCTCGGAGTCGGCGCGGCTGCCGCCGCGGCCGGGCACCCGATGCCCTGGCCGGTCCTCCTGGTCGGAGCCCTGATCTGCGCGGGCGCCGCCCTGGCCCCGGATCTCGACCACAAGGCGGCGACCATCTCGCGGGCCTTCGGCCCGGTCTCGCGCTGGCTGTGCGAGATCGTCGACAAGCTCTCCTACGCCGTCTACAAGGCGACCAGGAAGCCGGGCGACCCGCGCCGCTCGGGCGGCCACCGCACCCTCACCCACACCTGGCTGTGGGCGGTCCTGATCGGCGGCGGGGCGTCGGTCGCGGCGATAACCGGCGGCCGGTGGGCCGTGCTGGGCATCCTCTTCGTCCACATGGTGCTGGCCATCGAGGGCCTGCTGTGGCGGGCGGCGCGCGGCTCGAGCAGCGACGTCCTGGTGTGGCTGCTCGCGGCGACCAGCGCGTGGATCCTCGGCGGTATTCTGGACCAGCCCGGCAACGGCTCCAGCTGGCTGTTCCCGGATCCCGGCCAGGAGTACCTGTGGCTGGGCCTGCCGATCGTGCTGGGCGCCCTGGTCCACGACATCGGGGACGCGCTGACCGTCTCCGGCTGCCCGGTCCTGTGGCCGATCCCGGTCGGCCGCAAGCGCTGGTACCCGATCGGTCCGCCCAAGGCCATGCGGTTCCGGGCCGGCAGCTGGGTGGAGCTGAAGGTGCTGATGCCGGTGTTCATGGTGCTCGGCGGGGTGGGCTGCGCGGCGGCGCTGAACTTCATCTGAGAGCCGGGCGCCCCGGCACGGACGACTCGACCCCCGCTGCCAGGGGCTTCGCGGAGGCCCGCACCGCCGGGGGCGGCGGACAGACCCGCACCGTACGGGGCGTCGGACAGACCCGCACAATGCGTCGCGGCGGACAGACCCGCACAATGCGTCGCGGCGGACAGACCCGCACGATCTGTCGCGACGGACAGACCCGTACCGCTTGTCGCGTCGGACAGGCCCGGCGGGACCGGTCAGCCGGTCGGGCCGGAGCCCTCGCCCGGTCTGCCGCCGTAGCGCCGCTCGAACCGGGCGACCCGGCCCTCCGAGTCCACCGTCCGGGCCTTGCCCGTGTAGAACGGGTGGCTCTCCGAGGAGATCTCCACGTCCACCACCGGGTAGCTCTCGCCGTCGTCCCACTCGATGGTCTGCTCGCTGGTCGCCGTGGACCGGGTCAGGAACGCGTAGCCCGCGGCACGGTCACGGAAGACGACCGGGCGGTACTCGGGGTGCTTGTCCTGCTGCATGGGTGCTCCTCCTCAACCGGACAGGGCATCCTCGTCGACGATGTGCACGGCGGCCTCCTCGGCGGAGGCGCCGGCGCCGTCGATGCCCACGTCCGTGGCGATCAGCGCGCTCTCCTCGTCCTCGTGGACCCCCTCGTCGGGAGCCACGAGCCGGCCGGAGCGGGCCGCGCCGACCTCGTTGTCCAGGGGTTCGCCGTCGGTGCCCTCGCAGTCGCCGATGCCGTCGCCGCCGGGTCCGACGAGGTCGGGCCGCTCCTCGGCGAGCCGCTGCTCCAGCGTCTCGCCCCGGTGGCCTTCGGCGGCCGTGACACCGCTGTGGTCCACCGCCCACGGTTTCTCGGGCGGCGACCAGCCCCGGTCGAGGGGGTCGTCGACACCGTCGTCGTCCAGGGTGTCCTCGGCGTCGAGCAGTCCCGCGTCGTCCTGTACCTCGGACCCGTCGGGCTGGTAGACGTCGTCTCCCCGTCCGTCGGAGCTGTTCACGGGTACCTCCAAGCGGTGGGGACGGACCCACTCCCACCACGGTGGGAGGGCACTCCCCGAGTCGGTGCCGCTCTCCAGCCTTCCACCCCCGTTCGCCACCGCGCAACGCCACGGAGCGGACGAGGGGAGCGCGACAGGCCCCGGCGAGCCAGGCGGCGAGCGGCCTCGGCGACGGCGCGCGAGGCCGTGAACGGGTCCGGGGACCGCCCTGGGACGGTCCCCGGAGCGAGCCGGCGCAGCCGATCGCCTGCCCCTCGGCCGACCGGGGCACCGGCCCCGCGACGAGCCGCGCCCGGAGCCGACCCGGCCGCCCGCTCATCCGTGCCAGGACCGCCACAGCGCCGCGTACGCGCCGTCCGCCGCGACCAGCTCGTCGTGGCTGCCCAGCTCCGTGATGCGGCCGCTCTCCACGACCGCGATGATGTCCGCGTCGTGGGCGGTGTGCAGGCGGTGGGCGATCGCGACGACGGTACGGCCGTCCAGGACCCTGGCCAGGGACCGTTCCAGATGCCGGGCCGCGCGCGGATCGAGCAGCGAGGTCGCCTCGTCGAGGACCAGCGTGTGCGGGTCGGCCAGCACCAGCCTGGCCAGCGCGATCTGCTGGGCCTGGGCCGGGGTGAGCGCGAGTCCGCCCGAACCGACCTCGGTGTCCAGACCGCCGTCCAGCGCCCGCGCCCACCCGTCCGCGTCGACGGCACCCAGCGCCGCCCACAGCTCGGCGTCCTCGGCGGCGGTCCGCGCCAGCAGCAGGTTGTCGCGCAGGGAGCCCACGAAGACGTGGTGCTCCTGGTTGACGAGGGCCACATGGGAGCGGACCCGCTCGGCCGGCATCCGGGAGAGTTCCGCGCCGCCGAGGGTGATCCGGCCGTCCCGGGGCGCGTAGATCCCGGCGAGCAGCCTGCCCAGCGTGGACTTGCCCGCTCCGGAAGGACCGACCAGGGCCAGCCGGGTGCCGGGAGCGACCTTCAGGGAGACCTCGCGCAGCACGTCGACGCCCTCGCGGTAGCCGAAGCGCACCTGGTCCGCGTGCACGTGCCTGCCGTCGGGCGCCACCGAGGCGTCACCCGCGGCGGGCTCGATGTCCCGGACGCCCACGAGACGGGCCAGCGACACCTGCGCGACCTGCAGCTCGTCGTACCAGCGCAGGATGATCCCGACGGGGTCGACGAGCATCTGCGCGATGAGCGCGCTCGTGGTGAGCTGGCCGACGTCGATCCAGCCGTGCAGGACGAAGACCCCGCCGATCATGAGGACCGACGCGAGCACGGTGACATGGGTGACGTTGATGAAGGGGAACAGCACCGAACGCAGCCAGAGCGTGTACCGCTCCCACGCGGTCCACTGCTCGATCCGCTCATCGGAGAGCGCGACACGACGGTCGCCGAGCCGGTGCGCCTCGACGGTGCGGCCCGCGTCCACGGTCTCCGCCAGCGCGGCGGCCACGGCGGAGTAGCCGGCGGCCTCCGAGCGGTAGGCGGAGGGGGCCCGCTTGAAGTACCAGCGGCAGCCGACGATGAGCAGCGGCAGGGCCAGCAGCACGGCGGCGGCCAGCGGCGGAGCCGTCACGACCAGGCCGCCGAGCAGCAGCACGACCCAGACCACGCCGATGGAGAGCTGCGGCACGGCCTCGCGCATCGCGTTGGCGAGCCGGTCGATGTCGGTGGTGATCCGGGACAGCAGGTCACCGGTGCCGGCCCGTTCCAGGACGCCCGGCGGGAGCCCCACCGAACGGACCAGGAAGTCCTCGCGCAGGTCGGCCAGCATCCGCTCACCGAGCATCGCCCCGCGCAGCCGGACCTCCCGGACGAACACCGCCTGGACGACCAGCGCGCCCACGAACAGGGCCGCCGACAGCTCCAGATGCAGGTCCGCGGCCTGGTCCGACACCCGCTCCACGAGGTCGCCCAGGAGCCAGGGGCCCGCCATCGACGCGAGCACGGACACCGTGTTGACCGCCATCAGGACCAGCAGGGCCCGGCGGTGCCGCCGGAACAGCTCGGTCACATAGGCGCGTACGGTCGGGCCGGCGCCGACGGGCAGCGTGTTCGCCGTCGTCGGGGCCGCCGGGTCGTACGCCGGTGGCGCCACGCCGATCATGCCGTCTCCTCGATCTCTTCCAGAACGCCCCGCAGGGCCGTTTCGTCGTCCACGCCCCGCGGGGCGGTCTCGCTCTCGGTCTCCCGGGTGACGACCGCCCGGTACCGGGGATCGCTCCGCACCAGCGCGCGATGCGCACCCACCGCGGCGACCTCGCCCCGGTGCACCAGCACCACCCGTTCCGCCTGGTCGAGCAGGAGCGGCGAGGAGGTGAACACCACCGTGGTGCGCCCGGCGCGCAGCCCCTTCAGACCCGCCGCGATCCGCGCCTCGGTGTGGGAGTCGACGGCCGAGGTCGGCTCGTCGAGGACGAGCACCTCCGGGTCCGTGATCAACGACCGGGCCAGCGCCAGCCGTTGGCGTTGCCCGCCGGACAGGGACCGGCCGCGCTCGGTGATCCGGGCGTCCATCGGGTCGGCCGCGTCGAGCGACCCCTCGACCAGCGCGGCGAGCACGTCGTCGCACTGCGCGGCGGTCAGCGCCGCTTCCGCGCTGACGGCACCCGAGGCGGGCACGTCGAGCAGTTCGCGCAGGGTTCCGGAGAGCAGGACCGGGTCCTTGTCCTGGACCAGCACGGCGGCGCGCGCCGAGCCGATCGGCACGGCGTCGAGCGGCACCCCGCCCAGCAGGACGGACGCCCCGTCCTCCTGGTCGGCGGCGGCGTCCTGGGAAGCCGTCCCCTCGGCCGCAGGGCCGACCCCGGCCTCCCTGGCGTCGGGTTCGCGCAGCTCGGACACGGCGTCGTCCGGCGCCACCGCCTCCCCGGCGTGCCCGCCCAGCCGTTCCGCCAGCCGGCCCGCCGCGTCAGGGTCCCCGCACACCACGGCCGTGAACAGGCCCTCGGGCGCGAGGAGTCCGGTCACCGGGTCGTACAGATCCCCGGAGAGAAGACCGACATCTCGGGAACCACCGACTTGCACGGTTCGTTCCAATGACAGGACCCGCGCGGCCCGTTGCGCCGAAGGCCGGGAGAAGGAGTACGCCATGGCGATCTCCTCGAAATGCCGCAGAGGATAGGTGAGGACCATGACCGAGCTGTAGACCGTGACCAGTTCCCCGACGGTGATCCGGCCCTGCCGCGCCAGATGGACGCCGTACCAGACCACCGTGATCATCAGCAGTCCCGGCAGCAGCACCTGGATCGCCGAGATCAGGGACCACATGCGGGCGCTGCGCACGGCCGCGTGGCGGACCTCCTGAGAGGCACGGCGGTACCGGTCGAGGAAGAGTTCCTCGCCGCCGATGCCCCGCAGGACCCGTAGTCCGGCG